>NZ_CP098755.1:2378000-2724500 GCF_023746555.1 Brevibacillus ruminantium | reverse complement strand
TATCCTGATTAAGCCAAACAAACAAGCCGAAACTTCTCGCGGGAGAAGTGCGGGGGACTTTTTTCTGCAGAAAACCGTTTTTTCTGCATTGGGGTGAATCACGTAAAGTGAAGGGTTGTATCCTCAACCCAAACCCGACAACTAACCTCGTAGGCAAAAAAAAGGAGACGATGAGAACATGAAACCATTTGGCAAGTCGATCATCGCAATTGCTTTGGGATTGGCCGTTACTTCTATTTCTACTTCTGCTTTTGCTGCCACATGCCCGTTAAAATCCGGAGCGAATTCAGGCTCAGGCCAGTGGCTCTCAAATGTATTGAATTCCCAATCTTTCAAACAGTTTCAACAGTCTAACCCATGTCCGACGAATCAAGGATTGTCATTCAATCAAGTGTTGCCAATCAGCAAAGCAATGCCGAACAATCAGGCTACGCCTTGGAATTGCAATTATGCGGTTCCCAATTTCCAATGGATTATGAATCCTCAACAAATGCAACAACCGGTTCAAAATCAGGTACAGCAACCTGTTGAACAACCAGTTCAACAGCCAGTTCAACAGCCGGTTCAACAACAACCAGCACAACAGCAAGCACCAAAAGCGAGCCAACCTGCTCAAGCATCTTCCCAATTTGCTCGTCAGGTAGCAGATTTGGTTAACCAGGAGCGTGCAAAAGCTGGTCTGTCTCCGCTTACCTATGATGCTTCCCTGGAAAAGGTAGCATCGGCAAAAGCGGCTGACATGGATGAAAACCACTATTTTGACCACAACAGCCCGACCTATGGTTCTCCATTCGACATGATGAGCAAATTTGGTGTGAACTTCATGGCTGCAGGTGAAAACATCGCGATGGGCCAACGCAGCCCGGAAGAAGTCATGCAGCAATGGATGAACAGTGACGGTCACCGCAAAAACATTTTGAATCCGAATTTCACGAAAATCGGTGTAGGATATCAAAATGGATACTGGGTACAAGAATTCACTGGATGATCAATGAATCGAAGTAAAAAAACCGAGTTGCTCTTGGGAGTGACTCGGTTTTTCCTTTTTTCTTATCAACCCCTGCCCCGTTCCTTTAACTCCTTCAACCGCTTCATCATCCTTTCGGAAGGTTTGTTTCTTCTGAGAAAACGTTTATCCTCGGAAAAACTGATGTAACAGCGAATGGTATTTCATCCATGCAAACTCTATATATTTTCCAAATACAACAAAAACAGTGACCCAGAGAATCGAACCCGCTGTGTTATAGAGGGAGAAGGTCAAAAAAGACATACGGTTTACTCCAGCCAAATAAGAGGCGAGGACACGAATTCCTGCGAGAAATTTGGCAAACAGAACAATTGCGATTTGATATTTCTGAAATTTATGCTCTGCCTTCTCCAGTTTTTCAGGCGTTAATCGCACAAACCTTCCGTAGTCGAGCAGTAATTTTCGTCCAAACACGCGTCCCAGTAGATAGGCAAGCGAGCAACCAGCGATATTGCCAAGCGTGGCAAAGAGAAGCAGAGGAAGCAAAGAAAGCTCGCCTGTCACCCAAGCGATGCCTGAGACGATCAGAATGGTTTCCCCCGGAAAAGGGATACCGATCATTTCTAACAGCAAAATGAACGCAATCCCGATATATCCATAATGTTGGATCCAGTAATGTATATCCATATGCATGGGAAGTGACCATCCTTTTTTGGGAAGTCCTGTTGAACGCTGAAAAAGCCGGAAAACAACTTGATTCCGGCTTCCTTCAGTCTGCGATGTCTGAGAACCTCGTCAGCTCTCATAAGAACAGGTATCGCATGCCTGTTCTTCTTCCAGAAGAGGTACCTTCTTCTCGTGCATCTTTTGTTTGGTCGGGTATGCTCCCACTTGCTGCATTTCGACATTGACATCCTTGTCATTGTTTTGTTGCTTTTCCATGGGTAGCCTCCTCACGAGTACGACCTATGAATAGTATTCACTCGACACCCGAAGGTATACGCCCCTTCATCATGATTGAGTTACCTGGTTTGTTGCAACACATGCTCAAAATCCTTTAGAGCGGCAGATGCTGCAGCCACTGGGTCTGATTTGCCTCCGACGACCAACAACTCCCCCATCGTATCCGTTTCCACACGAACGGCTTTGGTTGTACCCAAGACCCGTGCAAAAGGATGGTCTGACTCCAGCAGCCGAAGTTCAACCGCCGCTTTAAGCACTTCACCCTCCTTTCGCAAGCTGCCCACCAGCTTGGGAACGAGGGATTCGGCTTTCCACTTCGCGATTTGCTCCTGAGTGATGGTCATGATCCCTTCACGTTTTACATCCGAAAGGCCAAGCTTGGCTTCAAAGGCCGCATTGGCGATGATCGTTAGCTTGCTCGCCGTGTCCCACCCTTCCAAATCAAACCGGGGATCGGGTTCGGCAATCCCCATCTGCTGTGCACGGGCAATTGCTGTTTCCATCGTGTTGCCTTCCTCCATCATTGCTCCCAGCACATAATTGGCGGTCCCTGTAAAAATCCCCTCCATGTAAGTGACGTCAGAGCCTGCCAAATTGTATTGAAGCAAGTCTACGGTTGGAAGTGCCGCGGCTGTCGCTCCGCTTACTTTCAAAAAGACTCCGTGTTCGCGAGCAAGTGCTGACAAAGTGGAATAATCTACTACCAACGCCCCTTTGGAAACCGCAATCACATGTCTTTTGGCGGCCAAAGCCGTCTTCATATAAGAGAGAGCAGCGCCACCTGTTTCCAGATCAGACGGACCTGTTTCGATCAGTACGTCATAAGTGCTGCCCTTCAGAAAATCAATTCCCGTGAATGTCATGTCCCCCATGCAATTCTCTTCCGAAAAAGCTTGGAGCAGCTCGGATGATACGCCCTCTGGATCGTAACATCCGGCTTTTGAGCGCATAACCGCCACAAGTCTCACGTCTGCATCGTATCGCTGGCGGTACCTTTCCTTTCGTTCTGTCAGTAATCGGGCGACCTGTTTCCCCACTGTTCCGAATCCAGAAATCACGAGATCCCATCTTTTCACAGTCTGTTCCCCTCCAGTTGCTGTTTATCTATGTCATTTTCTGCTGAACGGATTATCTCCTCACAGGGATCCGATGGGCAAGAATCGGATTCGCATCAGCAGCTCTAAGTTTTTTGCCGTTGCGATCATGATACAATTCTTCCACGTAGTCAATGTAGAGTATGCCGTGCAAATGATCAATTTCATGCTGCATGCAGCGGGCCAAAAAGCCTTCCGCTTCCAGTATCTGCTCGTTTCCCGTACGATCAAGCGTCCGTACTTTTACATACGTCGCCCGTTTTACCAGGCCGACCACCCCAGGTATGGACAGACATCCTTCCGTACCCATCTCTTCCCCTCTGCGCTCGACGATGACCGGATTGATCAGCTCGATCAAACCGGTACCACAATCCATGACTACAAGCTGCTTGGGTATTCCAATTTGAATGGCGGAAAGACCTGCCCTGCCTTTGGCGGCATAGATCGTTTCTGCCATGTCATTCAGCACTTTATAGACATTTTGAGTGATAGTCTTGATGGGCTTCGATTTTTCCCGAAGAATCGGGTCTCCCAGTTGCACAATGATCCGTTCTGCCATCTTTTATTCCTCCCCTGATCAGCTTCGTTGTGATTTCAACGTAACAAAGCCTTTTACATTCGTCAAACAGCTTTTGTGAACCCCTGTTTTTTCATCGACAAATCCACTTATATGCGCTATCGTAAATGGTAAACATGAACTTGATGGAGATAGAGGGAGGAAACCATGCATCCACTTGCATCGCAGTTGAACGAAACCATCCAACGCGAAAACCCGCATTTCTACGACATGATCTCTGATTTGGGAAAATTGATGTATTTCCCGAAAGAAGGTATCCTCAGCCAATCAGCTGAAGCGAAAGCGAAAGCAAACAAGTTTAATGCGACCATCGGCATCGCCATGGAAAACGGGCAGCCTATGCATTTGAAGGTCATTCAAGACAACTTGTCCGCTTATGCGCCCAAAGATTTGTACGAATACGCACCGCCTGCAGGTAAACCGGAGCTTCGCGCAGCCTGGCGAAAAAAAATGCTGGAGGAACACCCGTCCTTGGAGGATAAATCTTTCAGCAACCCGATTGTCACCAATGCCCTGACTCACGGGCTCAGCATTGTTTCCGATCTGTTCGCAGAACCTGGCGACGCCGTCATTATCCCGGATAAAAACTGGGAAAACTACGAGCTGACTTTCTCCGTTCGCCGTGGAGCGGAAATGGTATACTACCCGCTGTACAACGAAAATATGAAGTTTAATGCGGATGGCTTGCGCGAGGCGATTTTGGCGCAAAAAGAAAAAGGCAAAGCGATCGTCGTGCTCAACTTCCCCAACAACCCGACGGGCTACACGCCTGGTGCAGAAGAAGCACAGCGTATTATTGAAGCGCTGACTGCTGGTGCCGAAGCCGGTATCAATATCGTTGCGGTAACCGATGACGCTTATTTTAGCTTGTTCTTCGAAGATTCCCTCAAAGAATCCCTGTTCGGGGCACTTTGTAACCTACATCCGCGCATTCTGCCGGTAAAAGTGGATGGCGCGACCAAAGAAGAGTATGTATGGGGATTCCGGGTTGGATTCATCACCTATGGCGGCTCGAGTGATGCACTGCTTTCAGCGCTGGAACAAAAAACGCTCGGAATTATTCGCTCTACCATCTCCAGCGGTCCGCATCCTTCGCAAACCTTCATCCTGGAGGCGCTCAAATCTCCAACATTCCACCAGGAAAAGCAAGAAAAGTTCGAGATCATGAAACGCCGCGCCAACCGGGTCAAGGATTTGCTGGACAGCGGTAAGTTCGATGAGGTATGGGGCTATTATCCGTTCAACTCCGGATACTTTATGTGCCTGAAGCTGAAGCATGTAGATGCGGAAGCACTTCGCCTCCATTTGCTGGAGAAATACGGCGTCGGTACTATTGCCTTGGGCAAAACAGACTTGCGCATCGCGTTCTCCTGTATTGAAGAAGAAAATATCGAAGAGTTGTTCTCCCTGATCTACCAAGGGGCTCTTGATCTGCAAGCGTAGTCAATGAAAAAAGCGTTCTGGCTCTGTGCCAAAACGCTTTTTTTGATACATTCATTCTCCGTTTGCCCGCGTAAAACCAACCGCGATCCCCATCATCCGTTTTCCGCGTGATCGATAACCGGCTGCGCCATTCTGCTTCTGGTGCCCGCCACAATTGCTGCCAGCACAAACAGCATACCGACTCCATGAGCCCAGGTAAAATGTTCTCCCAAAAACAGAATGGAAACGAGTGCTGCACTGATCGGCATAAAACCGGTAAACAGACCGGCTGTGGAAGCAGCTACTTTGGCGACTCCCCGATACCAGAGTACAAAGGAAAGCACACTGGCAGTAACCGCGTAATAGATCATTAAAAGCCAGATTTTGAGCGGGACAGCTGAAAGATCCGTTTTTACAAAATCAGCAATGGCAAAAGGAAGAAACAGAACCAGGCTGATCGTATTGATAGCTGCTGTCATTTGAAAAGGGGTGATCCGGCCAGACAATCGCTTGGCAAAAATCGTAAACAGCGCTTCTGAGATCACCGCCAGGAAAACGAGAAGATTGCCAAACATGGCGGCCATCTCCAGATTTGCTCCCCCTCCGACGAAGGTAATCATGCTGATCCCGACCACGGAGAGAAGAATCGAAACCCATTGATGAGAGCGGATCTTTTCCCGCAACAGCAAATAGGAAAAAAGTGCGATGCAGGCTGGGACCGTACTGGTGATAATCCCGGCCGAAGTGGCTGTTGTCCACTGAACACCGTAAAGCATACAAATACTGAATAAAAATACACCAAAAAAGGATTGCCAGAACAACGTCTTACCCTCGCTCTTTTCCCATGAGCTTTTCCACTCTCCACGCATTGCCAGTAAAGGAAGAAGGATAAGGGAAGCGAGAATAAAACGGAATTCTGAAAACAAGAATACCGGCACATGCTCCACGATCTCTTTGCCGATAGAGATATTGATGCCAACAAACGCCATGGATAATGCCAACTGTAAATAAGCGGAGATCAACTCTTTTTTCCACTCCTTTTTTGTCGTTCAACCGGAATTACCTTCTGTTTTAGCGCAGTCTTTTTGTCTTAATGAATAAAGAAAAAACGACTTCCTACATCATGAGTTGTGGGAAGCCGTTCTACGCTCGTTTTGGTTTGTTTGTTGGCTTGTTTTATATCGCTTGCCTTTCCTTTTCCCTCGGGGATCGTACGGGCGAGCTTTTTGTCTTTTTCTCCGCTGCCCCCACCAGCCAGGACCCGAACGGTAATTTGGCGAGCAGATAGGACCCTAAAAAGGAGAGCAGGGAACAGAGGACAAAGGCAAGCAAACTCCCTCCCAGCCCATTGCTGGTCCACTCCCATTTATTCAACAGCTTCATGACATACGTCAGAACCAGTGCATGGATCAGGTACGCCCCGTACGAATAATGACCGAGAAGCGAAAGTGCTTTCTTCCAATGCGCTTTGGATGTGTTTACCCAAAGGACAAGCAGATAGAGAATCAGGAGCTGAATCACGGTATAGAAAAACATGGATGGCTTTAGTGTCGTCGCAACATTCAGATTGACTGGCAATCCTCCAGAATATTTTACCAGTTCATATCCGATATAGCCATACATAATGCCAAATGCTGTAAAAAGGGACAGCCAGCTCCTCTGCAATAAAACGCGGAACTTTGGCAACGCAAATGCTGCAAGCCCCCCCATCAAAAAATAGAAGGAGTAATACAGAAAATTGCGGTCGCGAAATTTGATCAGATAGGCATCCAACCAACTGATCTCAAAGCGAAAAGCGTTAGCGGGAAGATACCTGGCTGAAAACCACATCAACGCCGTATAGGCAAGTGCAGCCGCACCGATGATGCCCCATCTGCCGACCTTGCCGCGAAAGAATTGAATCGCCCAGCGAAAGAGCTGACGATAGACAGGATACAGCAAATAAAATTGAAAAATCATGACCACAAACCACAAGTGATAGGAACTGGTTCCGGTCAGCCATTTTTTCAACACAAGCATGAAGGTATGCAGGTTCCACCCTGTCAGATCGTGATGCCATACCATATAGACAAGTGACCAAATCAGATAGGGAATGATGATCTCGGTAAACCGCTTTTGGATAAAACGCGGATATGCCAGACGTTCATAGTAATTATAAAACAGCACCAGCCCGGTGACAAACACAAAAGCCGGGACGGCAAATTTCATTAAATGAAATAACATGCCAAATAAAAAGGATGTCTCTTCACTCACCCCCGGTTTGCGTATATAGATGCCGATTACATGCTGATACACGACAGCTAAAAACGCAAAGGAGCGGAGATAATCCAGCTCAGCAATTCGCTCTTTTTGGGCCATTTATGTTCTTCAAACCTTTCTCCCTATCGAAAACTAACTTTCCGAATAATCGGCAGCTTCTTTGTGGTGTTTGTGATCATCCATCCCCATCCTACCTATTCGGAAAGAAATTGGCCAATAGAAAACAATGGAAGTGGAACTATTTGGACTGCAGCCACTTCCACAACATCCAGTAACCTGTGGTCAGGATGGTTACGACGAGAATCGTCATCATAGTACCCGTTTTCATAAGATCCTCCTATTTACAGCTTCGCACTTTTTCCAGGACTGAACAGCACCGTATGTCAAACAGCGCCATACCCACTCCAGTGGACCGTAGTGATAGCGGGTCAGCCACCAGCGACTTCCTGCTGCTTGCAGTGGCAGGATGAGCAGACAAAGAACGAAGCCAACCCAGAGCGGAGTTTGTCCGTACAGATCAAACACCCTGACAAGCGAGACGCAAACTAAAGTTTGTGCCATGTAATTGGTTAACGCCATCCGTCCTACCGGTGCAAAAAAGCTCAGTTTCTTCTTCAGATCCTCTCTTCTCGTCATCAGTAGAATCGAGGTGATGTAAAACACAAATAACGCAAGTCCGCTCCACTGTACCAGAACCAGGTGGACAATGTCTCTCGTTCCTGAGAACGGCACCTTCCCGAAGTACGCAAGCGGGATCAGTGCAACCAGAGGCAAGCCGATTAACATGGAAATCATCCAATATCGCCTGATGACAGGAAGCTTCAAGTCAAGTTGGTGAAAGAGACCTTTCTTACCCGCGTACAAACCAAACAGGAACAACGGCAGAACAGTGAAAAGCGCCATCCATTCATTTTCTAAAAGAACCGGGAGTTCATAGTTCCAGCGAAAGGCTAGCCACTCATCGAACCCGCCATTTTGGTAGACTTCGACTGCTTGACGAGCGAGCTGTGCCTCTTTTTCGGTTTGCAGCGCTTGTTCGTCAACAGGGAACCACAGAGAGAGTCCCATCGGTATCTGAAACAGAACAAGAATGGTGATCGCCCAGCGGCGAATGACGGCCTCTCGCCTACGATAGAAGAATAGCAAGAGCATTCCTGCAACCGCGTAGGTGTGCAAAATGTCGCCAAACCAAAAAAACAAATGCAACACGCCAAATAGAAACAGACCAGCCAATCGCCTGAGGTATTTGCCTGTCACCGGCTCTCCTCTTATCTCCAGACGACTCATAAACAAATAAAACCCGATACCAAACAAAAAGGAGAAGATCGCATAAAATTTCGTCTGGGCAAACATGTCCAAAAACATGCGCAGCCAGAAATCAACTGAACCGGTGTGCTCCGGAAATCGCTGTAGACTGGAAAATAGCTCTGGGAACATGTAACCGGGCATGTTCACCAAAAATATGCCAAAGAGAGCAAAGCCTCTGATGATATCCAGCTCGTTGATTCTATCTTCCAACGGGGTGGGCGTGGAGTGCATGCTTCTCATCCTTTCTCACGATGCTTTTCCAAAATACCCCACTGTTTAATACGGAAAAGAGGCCCAAAAGTAACACTTTTTCTGAAAAGAGTCTGATCGTTTGACCTTTTTTGCTAAAAAATACAAAAAAACCCGTTTTTCCTTCATGAAAAAACGGGGCAGATATCAGTTATTGTCATTCCTTACCCAAAGCTATTGACTCCATTCTTTTGTCGCAGTGATACGCTCGGGTTGCATCAGACGCTCCATGACCATGCAGATAAGTACGCCCATCAACAAACCGTTGCTCAGTAATGGACTAATATAAGGAGGAAGCACTGATAAAAAGGTCGCGGGGAAAAACATCGTACCAGTCCCGCACATTAACGAAACGCCTACGATAAACATCTGTCTTTCCCCGAGACCGCCTCTGGAGACTTCCCGAATCCCCATCCCCAGCATATTGGCAAAGGATAAAAACACACTGGCATAGCCAACAGAAACGGGAATCGACGCGAACAGGACCGTGACAAAAGGAAAAAAGCTCATCATCATCACAGCCAGACTCCCGAGAATAAACGGCAGCTTGTCTTTGATACGTGTCGTGAGAATAAAACCCGCCGTGTAAGAAAGCGGAACAAACCCGATAGTCGAGAAGGCGGTTGACAGCAGTTGGCTGACCCCCATCAAAAATCCGGAGCGATTGGCGTTTACCTCTTCTTTTGGTTGTACGACTTGCTCGACAGCTTCCAAACTGGCGATCAGATTGCTGAACAACAGCAGCGTAACGATCAGGGAGGTCAGAATAATCCCGCTATTCCATTGCGGCCATCCCCATGCCATCATCTCCGGAAAAGATAGCAGCGTATGTGCCCCTCCCTCGATCGGATGATAGATCCCCGCAGCCACAAAGAGGATCCAGCCAAACAGAATTGCAATGAGAACCGAATAACTGCGGAGCAACATTATTTTGCTTCGAGCCAAAACGAGCGTGAGAACGAGCGTTCCCAAAGAGATCGCAATCCCCGTACCGGTGGCTCCGTCATCCCTTGTCATGAATATCCCGTTCAGAAACGGTCCGCTCATCTGTGCCACCAGGAGTAAAAAATACGTGCCGATCACGGTTGGAGAAAACAAACGACGGATGCTGTCCATCCAGCCCAATGCTCCGGCCGCAATAAAAATCAGTCCACTCGCCAGCAAGCCCATTGCCAGTGCGGGCAACACCTCTCTTTGCTCCAGCCCCATAGCCGGGCCGAGCGAGGCAAATAATAAAAAGACACCCCACCACAGGGCAGCTGGTCCTTCCATGATCGGCAAGCGATGTCCCCACAGCGCCTGCAGCAGGGATACCACCCCCAGGACCAGGAAGGTTCGCTGAACAAAATCAGCAATTTCCCCTGGTGTCATTCCGTACGCTTGCCCAATGGCCAACGGAGCAACCACGGTTCCAGCAAGAATAAACATCGCCCATTGGCAGCTCGATAAAAATAATCGCAACTTTGACCACCCCTGCCATCCCTCAATGATTTCACCATTTCATTTCTTACCCGGATTATCGGCAGCAACGACAAAAATAGAAAGAGACCGCAGAGTGTATGAATGTTCTGCGGCTCAGATGTGAGATTTTATGCAAAAAGCTTGGGCAGTTCATTAATGAGGGTATACCCGCCCATGATTGCCATGGAGACGACCACCACTCCTCCGAAAATCGTCATCCAGAGGGGATGTTTGTAATCCCCTACAATATTTTTACGATAGGCAGCAACCAGCATTACACCTAGTGTCAACGGCAGGATCAGACCGTTTAAGGCGCCAACCAGCACCAGAATTTTTACCGGGCGTCCAACGAGTATAAAAACAAGCGTGGATAATGCAATAAAACCGACGATGACATATCTGTATGAATTTTCAATCTTAGGATGAAACGTACGAATAAATGAGACCGATGTGTATGCGCATCCGATCACAGAAGTAATGGCTGCTGCCCACATGACGATTCCAAAAATTTTGTAGCCGATCTCGCCCGCAGAAAGCTGAAAGACGGACGCCGGAGGGTTGGCCGGATCAAGCTTCAATCCTTGCGCAACCACACCAAGTACGGCAAGGAACAGGACCACCCGCATGATCGACGCGATGGCAATTCCGGAAACAGAGCTTTTTGTCACCTCAGGGAGTGCGCTATGCCCTTTTACACCAGCGTCCAGCAAGCGGTGCCCGCCCGCAAAGGTAATATAGCCGCCTACTGTGCCTCCGACGAGTGTAACGATTGCCAATACATCAATAGAGTCAGGAATAAATGATTTGATGACGGCCTCGCCAACGGGAGGAGCAGATGTGATCGCAACGTACAAGGTCAAAAGAATCATGACCACGCCCATCACTTGCGCAAAGCGATCCATCAGCTTGCCGGCTTCACGCACGAGAAATATACCGATGGCAATAATTGCACTTACGATTGCGCCTGTCTCTGGTGTTATGCCAAACAAGACGTTTAATCCAAGACCAGCACCAGCAACGTTTCCGATGTTAAAGGCCAGTCCGCCCATGACAACCAGCAGAGCTACGAGATAACCCAATCCAGGAACTACCAGGTTGGCGATGTCCTGTGCTCGTTTTTCCGATACGGCAATGATGCGCCAGACGTTCATCTGGGCTCCGATATCAAGCAGGATGGACATCAGAATCACAAACCCGAAGCTGGCTGCCAATTTTTCTGTAAAGAATGTGGTTTGTGTTAAAAAACCAGGTCCAATGGCAGAGGTTGCCATCAAGAATGCTGCCCCCATCAAGAGGCTTAGTTTGGTAGCCTTCACTTTTGTTATCTCCTCTCTGTTGTTTCACTTTTCGATGTCGTTGTGGTTCTTCGCTTATTTGCCCATTGCCCTCACCTCGATTCCCGCGGATTCAAGGGAAGCCCGGACACGCTGGGCAAAAGCAAGAGCATGCTGACCATCACCGTGGATACAGATGGTTTCGGCCAAAATATCCTTGTCCGTTGCTTGTCTCGTGGCTACTTTCCCTTCTTTTACCATCCGAATCACCTGTGATACTGCTTCATTCTCATCGGTGATCAGCGCGTCGGACTGTGAACGAGGCGTAAGCGTGCCATCCTGCTGGTAGGTCCGGTCGGCAAAAACTTCATTTTTTACACGAAGTCCCGCTTCCTTGCCCTTTGCAATCAAATGGCTCCCAGCCAGCCCGACCAGATAGAGCTCTGGATTCACCCGATAGACGGCTTCTGCGATCGCTTCCGCAAGCTTTGAATCGACTGCGGCCATATTGTACAGCGCACCATGCGGCTTTACATGCTGCATGACGCCCCCCTCCGCTTGAATAAACGCCTGCAGGGCACCGATTTGGTACACGACATACTCATAGGCTTCCGCGGGAGTAATCTTCATGTTCCGACGACCAAAACCTTGCAGATCCGGCAGTCCAGGATGGGCTCCCAAGGCAACCTGATAGGCGAGAGCCTGTTTTACGGTTTTTCTCATGGTAGCCGGATCTCCCGCGTGATAACCACAGGCAATATTGGCCGATGTAATGAACGGCAAAATCTCCTCGTCATGCCCGATACGGTAAGCTCCAAAGCTTTCCCCCATGTCACAGTTCAAGTCCACGTGATAGGTCATGTTCTCCGCCTCCTACATGTATTTAAGTTGGATACCCAGCTTGGCCTGCTGGATTAACTGCTCTCTTTCAAACAGCAGCCTTTCCGCCTCCTGATGGGCGATTTCCCGAAAATAAAGAGTGTCCCCCGGTTTTGTCTGGGCAATTAACGGTAAATCCGCACTGACAATCTGGGCGATTTTAGGGTATCCACCGGTTGTCTGGCGATCGGCCAAAAGTACGATGGGATTGCCTTCTGCCGGGACTTGTACAGTACCAAAGGTCACCGCTTCCGAAATTAATTCCCGGTCGGATTCGATCCGCTCCAAAACAGGTCCATCCAGCCGATATCCCATCCGGTCTGATTGGGTGTTTACCCGAAAGCCCTTCTGGAAAAAGTCTTGCCGGCTTTTCTCGGTAAACCAGTCATATTGATTCCCTCTGATTACCCGGATGACTGGACTTGCGTCATAGCGGGGAAAGAGCTCTGCAGCGATGCCCCAGTCGGGCGCATAAAATGTACGCCCCTCCGCATGTTTCTCAAGATAGTCAAAAAGTTTTTGGGATCGCTCGGAGGGTGCTTCGGCTTTGAGTTCGTCTCCTTTTTGCAAGGCGCGGCCTTGGTATCCGCCAATACCCGCACGCAAATAGGTAGACCGGCTGTTCATCACCAGAGGAACCTGAAAGCCTCCGGCAATGGCCACGTAGGCTCGTGCCCCGCGCCTGCAGCCGCTGAATTTGATCATGGTGCCCGCTCGAATCCAGACTGGTTTCCACATCGGCAACGGCACGCCATCTGCCATTGGATTCATATCTGCTCCGCAGATTGCAAGAAGTACATGCTCGGTTGCTTCCCAAGCATCGCCCATCAAACTCAATTCCAAGGTCGCTTCGTTCCCCTCATTCCCAACCAGAAGATTGGCAATCCTGTGGGCAAAGGGGTCCATCACGCCGCTTACAATGACTCCATGTTTTTGAAAGCCCGTCCGGCCGCCATCCTGCATGGAGGTAAGAAGGCCGGGTCTAATGACTTTGAGCATCATGATTCTTCCTCCTTATACGCCTCGTACGCTTCCCTGGAGATGGGGATAAAACGCACGTAATCTCCTGCTTGCAGCAAACTGGGAGGATTGTGATTGGGCCGAAACAAACTGACCGGAGACCTTCCGATGATTTGCCAGCCACCGGGAGTCTCCAGCGGATAAATGCCGGTCTGCGTGCCGGCGATACCGACAGAGCCGCTGGGAATTCGCAGACGTGGACTTTTTTTCCGCGGCGTCGCAATTTTCTCGGACATCCCGCCTATGTAAGGAAATCCAGGGGCGAAGCCGATCATAAAGACCTGATACTCTCCCTGTGAATGGATGCGAATCACTTCTTCCTCGCTGATTTGGTGATAAGCTGCTACTTCAGCGAGGTCTGGTCCCATTTCTCCCCCGTATAACACAGGAATCTCCACGATATTGCCGGCGGCTGGCCGAATATCGGAAGACTGCTCCAAGGCTTCATGCAGCATTCTTTTTACCCGCTCATAGGGTGAGAGCATTTGATCTTGCGTATGAGGGTCGAGACGCTTTCCGTCCATGACGGCAAGTGGATCATAAAAAACCGTTACCGTGGTATAGGCTGGAATGTACTCCACCATCCCCGGTATGGGGAAGCGATCCATCCAGGCCGCGAATTTCCTTACTTTTTCATGTGTGTTCTGGTCGATTACGGTACCGAAGCGGATGATGATTGCCTGTTCGCCGAGTGGTTCCATGTAGATGTCGCTCATTGGCTGCCTCCCCTCCCTCTTCTCTGTTCGATCCAGCCAAGCTGACGGGATATTTCTCTGGCCGCTTCCATCGTTTTTTCGGCCAGCAACGGGATTCGTTCATCTGCGTACCGAGTGGTAGGTCCGACGATACTGATCCCGGCAATCGCCCGGTTCATATGATCAAAAATGGGCGCGCCCACGGCAGATGTATAATTAAACAGCTCTGAGTGGCTGACGGTATATCCGTTTTTTTTGTCTACCTCCAAAACCCGGCGAAGGACGTCCAGCTCCGTGATGGTGTTGTTAGCGATTGGCTGGAGATCTACCCTCGCCAGGTATTCCTGCTGTTCTTTTTCGGGCATAAAGGTAAGCAAGACACGGGGACATGCTCCTCCGTACATCGGTGCCCTTCTGCCGATGGCGGTGTAAACGCGAACGGGTTCCTTGGTATCCACTTTTTCCACATAAATTGCCTCTTCACCGTCACGTACAATCAGATTGACCGCCTCTCCAATCTCTTCGTTCAGTTTTTTCATGATGGGGAGTGCCACCTTGCGGATATCCAAGCGCTCTGCAACAGCTTGTCCATATTGTAAAAAGCCTAATCCCAATTCAAACGCACCATCAGAAGTCCGCCGCAATAATCCGCCTTCTTCCAGTGAAAGCAACATGCGATAGACAGAGGTCTTAGGCTGGCCAGATATTTTGACCGCTTCAAACAGGGTCAATTGCGGATGGGTCAGAAACAAATGAAGCAATTCCAATGCTTTTAAGACAGTGCGATTGGTTTCAGTCAAATCCACACCTCCGTTCCGAATATCGGAACTAGAGTTCCGTTTTTACATATATAAGACTCATTATAACTATTTTTAATTCCTTTACAATCACGAATTTTCAATTTATTCAATCGAACGAAAAATAACCACTTGTCTGTCCGGTCGACAAGTGGCTGGCATTTACTGATTTCGATGGCGCTTGATCCGTCGATACGCACGCAAATCCGGAAGTTTTTTAAACAAGGAAAGAGATGGGCGAAAATTGGCTTCGATGATCCACGGCCGACCATTCACATCGATCCCTAAATCAAGACCAATCATGCGTAAGCTGGGATACTGTTTTCCAAGTCTTTCACCAACAAGGATCGACATCTCTTTCATCTCATCCCAAAGCTCCGGAGACACCTTACAGTTGGACTTTGCTACAGCCGCAGTCAAAGGTAAGACTTTGCCCCTGCTCCTGGCCACATTGGTCACAACGAAGCCCGGTCCAGCCTGCTTAGCTAACCAACCGGTTACCACCCATGGCCCTTCCTTTTTTCGTTGAAGCATGACACGCACATCGAAAGGTCTTCCATTGATCCTGCCAAGGGACAGATACGGTTGAATCAAATAAGGCTTGGGACGAAACCGCGAACGGATATGGGCAAGGACAGCGGATTTGCCTGCAATCTCTTTTCTCTCATGTCCGGAATGAACCCGATAATGTCCATTCTTCAGCCTGGTAAGCTTGATAATGCCTGCTCCGCCACCGCCTCCGGAAGGCTTTAGGATAACGGAGCCGTACTTCCTGACATGGTCCCAGAGTGCTTTCGGCTCAAATAAAACCGTGTCAGGGAGGTATTTTCCTAAGCGCTTTTCCTTCAGCATAACCTGATGTTTTCTCCACTTCCCAACATTTGGCGGTTTTATTGGATGTCCACTCCATTCGTAATCAGATGGTGGTCTTCAACCCCGGTGATCCGGTTTTGCTCGTCGACAAACACAACCCGCGGCACAAGCTGGCTCGCTTCTTCTTCTGTGTACATGCCCATGCTTAAAATAATGACCAGATCGCCAGGCTGAAACAGATGGGCGGGCGGTCCATTCAGGCATATTTTACCTGAACCGGCAGTCGCCGGGAGCGCATACGTCTTCCAGCGGGTCGCATTTCTCAGACTGGTGATCTGGACGATTTCATAAGGCAGAATATTGGCTTCTTTCATAAGTGTACTGTCAATCGTAATGCTCCCGACATAGTCCAGTTCTGCCTGAGTGACAGTAGCCCTATGAATTTTCCCTTTGCACATGTGTCGCAGCATCAGAAACTCCCCCTCCCATTCCTTTTTCCATACAGTCTATGACTGGTCTTTTGTCCTTGTCATTGGATGCGGGCTTCTTCCAGCGTCAACTGATATTTCGCGCATATCGTTTCCAGTTCAAGAGCGATCTCATCAGGGAGCGGGATGCCGTTTGTCCTTCTTTCTGCGGCTGTTCGCCACTCTTTTTCCCCCGGAATCAGGATCTCATCTTGCCCTTCCATTTTGGGTTCCGCTTTGATTTGACGGATGTAGGTATCCATCTGTTGTTGGAAGAGTGCGAGCGGCATAAAATTCTCGATCCGCAGCGTCAAAAAAAGATGACCCACGTTTTGTGGAAAAAAATCGTTTTCGTACAGACTGTGAACGTCTGGTCCATAGCCGGCACCCGTTAAAAGTCCGCACAGAATATCAACCAACATGGAGAGGCCGTAGCCTTTTGCACCTGCGATCGGCAAGAGGGCCCCGCGCAACGCTTGAACAGGATCAGTTGTATCACGACCCCGTTCATCAATCGCCCATCCCTGGGGAATGGCTTCTCCTTTTTGGGCAGCAAGGGCAATTTTCCCGCGTGCAGCCACCGCAGTCGCCATATCGAGCAAAAAAGGGGGTTCTACACCTGTGGGAATACCTGCGGCTATTGGATTGGAACCAAAAAAGGGACGAACCCCTCCTGTTGGCGCCATCGACTTCGGTGCATTTGACATGAGTATCAAAATGTAGCCCTTTTCTACTGCTTGCTCCGCGTAATAGGAGCAAGCGCCAAAGTGATTGGAGGCTGCCACGCCAACCACCCCAATGCCATATTGTTCAGCCAGCTCCAGCGCAGTCTGCAAGGCTGCTTCTCCCACGACAGCCCCCAAGTGGTTCTTCCCATTGACGATTGCAGTCGCTCCTGCTTGTTTGTGGATGGAAGGCTCTTGGTCAAGGTCAATCAAGCCTTGTTCTACTCTTTTCAGGTAAACAGCCAGGCGAGCCATCCCGTGAGAGTGGATCGCACGTAAATCGGCATGGACGAGCGAACGGGCGACAGTCTCCGCATGTCGTGGAGAAACTCCCGCCCGTATCAACATTTCTGTTGCCAATCGTTCCAACCGCATAGAATCAAATCGCTTTGCACTCACCTCACACTCACGCCCTCTCTCTTCGCGTTTATGCTACTCCGGGTCTCCACTTTTCTGAATATAGATATGTACCAGTGGAACTAGCCGACACCGTCAGTTGCCTAATCTGCTGGAAGAAAGTCCACGTGTGTGAAATGAACAGATCAGTCAATAAAGATAACTTTTCGCATTACATCTCGCTGGAAAATAGAAAAAGGACAGCTGAGTAACTGCCCTTTTGTCATGCTTGCCATCTAAGGCTATATCATTCCTCATACTCCGCAAGTGCCTCGACAATCCGGTCTTGCAATCCTGTCATAAATCCGGCGCCCTTTGGTTTATACCCATTAATCATGATGGAGAAAACCAGCTTCTGGCCATCCTTGGTCTCGACATACCCGGAAAGACTGCTCACGCCAGTCAGGGTACCGGTTTTTGCCCGTGCGTTGTTGGCAGCCGCCGTTTCCTTCATGCGACTGGTCAGTGTGCCATCCACGCCTGCTATGGGCAAGGAATCAAAGTACTCGGTAAAGACAGAGCTCGCCGTCATGGCCTCCAGCACCCCGGCAATATGGCGGGCAGAGATCAAGTTGTAGCGAGTCAAACCAGAGCCGTCAATCATGTCAAAATTGGTTTCAATACCTAGCGGGCCAAGCGTTTCTGCTACCACTTCGGCTCCTGCTGAAGCACTGCCTTCGTTTTTCTTCACAGCTCCCAGTGTTTTCAGCAGCATTTCGGCGTAGAAATTGTCACTTCGCTTGTTCAGATAGGTGACAATTTCGGCGAGTGGTCTGGAGGTAAACTCGGTCCATTTTACTGCTTGGGATGGAACGATACCGATCGAAACGGTACTGTTGCCGGCAAAAGTGATGCCTTCGCGCTCCAGGGTCTCCCGAAGAACGGTACCTACATACAGGGCAGGGTTTTCAACAGGTACGCGCTCGTAATCTGCTGCTGTTCCCACCGGCAAGTTGCCGCTCACCCTGATCGTATTGGTTCCGCGATCACGCTCGATGGCAAAGGTATTCGGCTGATCGGCGCCAACCGTTTTCGCCTCGTTGATCACTGTTACATATTTCGTCTTGGGCAACAGATTGATCGGTACTTTTTCACCAACGCGGCTGGCGGGCTCAAACTCGATCATCACGGTTCCGCGATTCAATGCCAACGCTCCGAGCAGCGGATTGTAGTAATAGCTCTCATCATCCCAGGCCCAGCCCAATCCGAGCCTCTCCTGATCAAAGTACCCTTCGTCCAGGATCAGGTTGCCATTAATCCGTTTGACTCCTTGTTCCTTTAGCCATTTTGCGATGGACTCTACGGACACACCATCCTGCACCTTCAGCTTGTCTTCGGTATGCAAAGTGGGGTCGCCATACCCTTTGAGATACAAGTCCCCCTGGAAGACACCATTCGCTGGAATTGCCGCACTGCCGTACATTTCTGTTTTGTATTGATAATCACTGCCTAACTGCGTCAGGGCCGTTGCCGTCGTCAGCAGCTTCAGATTCGAAGCGGGTGTGAGCAGCGTATCTGCTTCGTGCTCATACCAAACAGCTCCCGCCGGGTCACTATTTTTCTGTTCCACAGCTTTGACCAGGATACCCGCCGTCAATCCGGAAGCATTTGCTTCATCGACAATCGGGTCCAACAGCGCGGACAGCTTATAGGTCTGCTGTTTCGGCGACTGATAGCCGTCCGGTGTCTGAATATCCGGATAGGAGGCAAGTAAAATGGCAACCTTGTCTTGCAAATCGCGCGCATACTTAGACTTGTAAATCCCGTTGATCAGGATCGAGAATGCCAGCTTGTTGCCGTTCTTCGCCGTTACGTAGCCTGACAAACTGTTTACCCCGCCCATCGACCCCGTCTTGGCAAACACTTGCTTTTCGGCAATCGTTCCTTTTAACCGGTTTTTCAGCGTGCCGTCCACTCCTGCAATCGGGAGAGACTGCTCAAAAACTTCCTTGTATTCCTGATTCTGAACGAAGGAGAGCAGACCGACCATTTGCGACGCCGTGATCCAGTCAAAGCGAGACAACCCGGAACCGTCCATTTGGGCATAATCACTTTCCACGCCTGCCCGCTTCAAGACCTCCTTGACCACTTCACTGCCTGCCTCCGCAGACCCTTTCCCATTTTCGGCACCCAAAGTTTTGAGCAGCATCTCCGCGTAAAAATTGTCACTGTCCTTGTTTAATTCGATCATGATTTCAGACAGCGGCTTGGAGAGATGCGTGTAAAAGGGCACGCCGTCAGTAACCGATGTCTTGCTCACCTTTACTTGAGGATGGAGTTTGATGCCCGCTGCGCTTAACCGCTGCTTCCAGACATCCCCTACATAAAGGGCCGGGTCTTCCAGTGAGACATCTTCCTCATAAGAAGAAGCTTCGACACCAATCGTCCCGCTGAAAATGATAGTATTCGTCCCGCGCGGCCTCTCTACCGCTACCTTGCTTTCCTTCCCTGCAACTGTCTGCACTTGATTGAGCACCTGCAGGTAATCCGTAGCCGGGTCTAGCGTCAGGACGGGCTTCTCCCCTGCCTTTTTCCCAGGCTGAACCGTGACAGTAACCATATTCTTATGTACAGCGAGCGCACTGAGCTGGGCGCTGTACCCGTATGGCTCATCATCCCACATCCATCCATAGCCGAGACGCATGTCATCAAAATAGCTGTCGTCCACAAGCAGACTCCCGTTTATCTGCCGGATTCCCTTTTCTTTCAGCCCTTCCGCTATGCTTTGCAAATCAGCAACACTCAGGCTCGGATCGCCGAAGCCCTTTAATACCAGGTCCCCGTTCAGCACTCCTCCCGGCGTTGCCTTACCCGTCACATATACTTCCGTCTTCCACTGGTACTCCGGCCCCAGTCGATCTAAGCCGGCGACTGTCGTAAACACTTTCATATTGGAAGCTGGTACATAAGTCCTGTCCGCATTATGTTCATACAATACCTTTTTCTCTGTCAAATCATAGACCTTGATCCCCGTGTGCAATCCGATACTGTTCGGATCTTTGTTTAGCTCTGCCAAAAACTGTTCGATATTTGCCGTAAGTGGTTCTGCAGCGGTCGCTGCATTTTGGGCCCATGCCGGAACAGCCGCGAGCTGGAACACAAGCAGCAGCATCAGGAGCCAACAGCCTGACCGTGTAAGCAGTCTTTTCATAGTACCCTCCTCTTTCTATTTTTTCGTCTTGTAGCCGGATCTAGAAGCATACCGACCTTATTTTACCACTTCCCTTCATTTTTCGGAATATTACCACAATACTATTTGGAAACGTCCATTCTCTTCTTCGGCTTTTTTGGGAATAGTAACCACCTCGTCGATCATACTAAAATTGGGTTTTACCACTTGTAGGAGGGCTTCTATCGAATGTGGAAGAAACATGTTCTCATTATCGCCATCTGGCTAAGCAGCGTTGTGGCTGCTCCTGTCTCGGCCACACCTGAAATTGGAGATTTGCAGGTTGATCCGACAAGAGTGGCAAATGGGAGGGAGCTGATTGTCAAAAGCGATCTGATCATTCTTGGCTGGCCCAATCAGTCGTATCAAACTTTTGAGACGGGAGGAAGAATTGGTCAACGCAGGATCGTCAATTTTGTTCAAACCGTTCGCGTTGAAAAAGTGTTAAAAGGCCATGTCCTCGCGCCAGTCAAACTCATGAGTACAGGCGTTGAGCCGCTCCCTGACCCTGCTGATCCGGTAAACATGCGTTATCCCGGCCCGCTAGCTGCTGAACAATATGTCCTGTTTCTGAAAAAAGTGAGCGGCAGCGACCTGTACAGTACAGTTGGCCTGTGGCAAGGCGTCTATCCTGTGTACGATGGAAAGATGATCAGTTTACGTAATTTGGGTTTTACAGAATTGAACCAGATTACGATGAGGGAGCTGGAGGAGAAGATTAAAGTGATTCACTCTGCCGCTCCCTAACTGCACGTCCAGAGCTGGATTGCACGTGCGGATCAGACTGTTACAGATAGAAAAAAGTCACTAAAGAACAGCTTCAGTGACTTTTTGCATCAGGTCGAGAAGGCTGATAAAGAGTATCCTCGATCCGCTTACATAGCGTTTAGTGCACGGTACATAAAAATTGCGATTGACGCCCCTGATAATACGACGGTAGCGACAAAAGCGAGAATGACCAGTTTGTTGCTCCGGTTTTTATTATTGCTCATGAGTCTTCTCCTTGTCTAAATTTCCAACACTCTACCTTCTTCTTTATATACTATAACGCTTCCAGACAAAACAAAACTCCCCAACGGAGAGTTTTGCGCTTTGCCACTATTTTGTTAGATTTGCCATAACCTCTTCTGCTTTGATTTCCTTGGATATCAGCTTCTCTTCCAGCATCCAATCGATCAGCTTCTGCCACGATTCCGCAGACTGACTGCCAAAAGGTTCACTGCCTGCATCCATCAGAGGCAAAAGGATATCGAGACTTTTCTCCTCTACATCCTCTTCCAATGGGAATTCTTTTGCCTGCTTGGCCAAAAGCGAAGTCAATACCTCTTTCTTGTGTTCCTTCACATATGCCTGACCCTTGGCCGCAGCGCGGAGAAAGGCTGCTAAAGCGTCTTTCTTTTGAGTCAACGTCTCATCACTGGTCGCGATGACCAGCTCGTAATAATCCGGTACGCCAAAATCACTTGGCTTGATCACGTTGACAGGCACACCGTGTTTTTCCAGAATGACCTGCTCATGGTTGATATAGCCGCCGACGACCGCATCCACTTTTTTCGCAGTTAATGCCGGGATGATATCAAAGCCGATATCCGTAAAAGCAAGGCCGGAATCATCTGCACCCGTTTGTCTGACAACCGTACGAACGACCGCCTCATCAAGTGGTACAGATGGGTACCCGATATTCTTTCCTGCCAGCTTCTCCGGCGTATCCAATCCGCTGTCTTTCCGCGTCATGATCACATTCAGCGGATGTCTCACCAAGGCGGCGATCGATACCACCTGGATATCTTCCGAGCGGGCCTGCACCATCTGCGTTTGGTAGCTGATCGCCATATCGACTTTGCCCGCTCCGACCATCCGCAGCGGATCATTCGCATCCGACGGCATCTGGAGGTGGACTTTCAGATTTTCGTCCCGGAAGTAACCCTGCTCCTCTGCTGCGTAGAGAAAAGAGTGTACGGCATTGGGATACCAGTCAAGCACCAGCGTCAGTTCAGTCGGCTCTTTGCCACCAGGGGATGATGGGCTCTTGCCCTCCTGTCCTGCTGGATGTTCTGACTGTGTACCGCAGGCTGCGAGGCCAGCTGTCAGACTGAGAATAAGAAGCATCTTCGTCCATTTTTTCATGGTTTTCTCCTACCTGATCATCTATTTTTTCTTTTTCGTTTATGGGGGGCAAACCGAAGCTCCAATCGCCCTGCCAACCAAAACAACAGCATGCCCAACAGCGAGAGAAGCAGCACGGATGCAAACAAGGCGGGTGCCTGAAAATTGCCCGAAGCCCGGCGCCCAAAATAGCCAAGACCTTCGCTTGCCCCCAGCCACTCCCCGATGGTCGCACCGGATACACTGTACGTAGCGGCTACCTTCAGCCCGCTAAAAAAATGGGGGAGGCTGGCCGGCAATTGCAGCTTGCGGAAAAGCTGCCACCTGCTTGCTCCCATCGTGCGGAGAAGGTTGGTCATCTCCCGGTCGCACGCCCGCAAACCGTCGAAGGTACTGACGACAATCGGGAAAAATGTAAAGAGAATCGTAACGGCGATCTTTCCCGTCAGATCATATCCGAACCAAAGGATAAAGACCGGTGACAGCGCGATGATCGGAATCGTCTGTGAAATCACGATATACGGGTAGATCAGACGCTCTGCGCTCTTGCTCAACGTCATCACCAGCGCCAGCGAAATTCCAAACAAGACTGACGCAGAAAGACCGAGCAGCACCTCTTTTAACGTCGCCCAGAGATGGAGCCCCAACAGTTGCTCGCGCAGATTCCACAGGGATTGAAATACAGCGCTTGGCGGCGGCAAAATAAATGCGGGGACATCAAGGATTCGGCACGCTGTTTCCCAGACGAGCAATAGCCCGAGGAGGGAAAGCAAAAACATCAGTCCCTTCCGAAATGATGACATCAGCCCCCCCTCCTTTCCCCGACGGCATGGGCAGAGCTGCGCAAAAGCTGCCAGATTTCCTCCCGCAATGCGTGAAAGGCAGGATCGTTTCGGCTGCTCATGGATCTGGGCCGCGGAACGGCGACTCGAAGCTCCACCGGCTGGCGAATGGGGGCACCCAAAAGGA
This sequence comes from Brevibacillus ruminantium, assembly GCF_023746555.1. Lineage (NCBI taxonomy): Bacteria > Bacillati > Bacillota > Bacilli > Caryophanales > Paenibacillaceae > Brevibacillus > Brevibacillus ruminantium. The sequence goes on along the minus strand of NZ_CP098755.1, from coordinate 2,700,890 downwards.
CAACCACCCTGTCTGCCAACAGGATTGCCTCGTCGATGTCATGGGTAATCAACAGCATCGTACTGCCTGTTTGCTGCCACATCGAGTGGAGCCACTCCTGCATCTCCATCCGTGTGATCCCGTCCAGCGCACTGAAAGGCTCATCCAACAGGAGCAAATCAGCTCCCGTCAACAAGGCCCGCATAAAGGAGACGCGTTGTCGCATCCCTCCGGAAAGTTCCTCCGGGTACGCATCTTTCCATTCAGCAAGGCCAAACCTCGGCAGTTCTTGCTCGACACGCTCACGGATCGCTCGTTGTGAAAATCCTTGTATTTCCAGCGGTAAACCCGCATTTTCAGCCACAGTCCGCCAGGCCAGGAGCAGATCCCGCTGGGGCATGTAGCCAACCTGCCCCAGCCGTTTTGTCGCTGGCTGTCCATCAAGACGGATGACACCGTGCTCGGGCTGAAGCAGGCCGGCTGCCAGTTGAAAAAGCGTACTCTTCCCGATCCCGCTCGGCCCGATCAGACTTACCAGCTCACCTTTTTGGATCTCCAAGCCAAACCTATCCAAGATAGGCTGATCTCCATAGGAAAAACTGACTTGCGAAAATGCTAGTTTCTCTCGCACGGCCACTCTTCCTCCGTGTAAGCCATCTCCCAGAACAGATATTCCATGCGCGAGGTATTCAAGAAATGCTCCTCCAGTATAGCCAGCTCAGCTTCCGTTTTGCCCTCGGCCAGTTGGTCCATCAGATCGATCAACCATTGCGCCAGCTCACCGAATTCCTCCGAGCTGTAGGTGCGCACCCAATCCCCGTACCATTCATGCTCAATCGCGCCTTCGATCATCGCCAGCCGTTTCCCGATTTCCCAATAGCTCCAGGCACACGGGAGAACCGCACTTACCAGATCGGCAAGCGAGCCCTGGTGAGCTACTTTCAGCATGTAGCTGGTGTACGCCAGCATGACAAACGAGGGCTTGGTTTGCTCCAGCTCTTCACGTGTGATCCCGAACCGCGCCGCGTATTGCCGATGAAGATCCATTTCAAAATGAAGCGTGGCCTCCTGTAGAGATGCAAAGCGAGAACTGGTCGCCAAATCCGTCGCCTTTGTACTGGCGATGGCGAACATTTTGGCGTATTCGATCAAATAGACGTAATCCTGCTTCATGTAGAAGCGGAAAGATTGGACGGGAAGGCTTCCGTCGCCAAGACCAGTCACAAAGGGGTGACGATGCGTCCGCTCCCAGATCGGGTCTACTTTCTTACGCAGACGCTGCGTAAAGGTTGACATGTTGACACACTCCTCTTCTTCTTGCTCGTGCTCCTATATCCAGGTGGTGTTCTCATAATGCGTGTTCGTCGCTGCGACTTTATTCAATCATGCCTTCCAGAGGACTGCTCGCTGAAGCATAGCGCTTTTTCGGAATTCTACCGGCCAGGAAGCCTTTTCTGCCTGCCTCGACTCCCAGTTTCATCGCTTCCGCCATCAGTACAGGATCATCGGCGAGAGCCACGGCTGTGTTGAGCAGGACGCCATCTGCGCCAAGCTCCATGGCCAGCGCACAATCAGCCGGGGAACCGATGCCCGCATCAATGATGACCGGCACCTTGGCGTCCTCGATGATAAACCGGAGGTTGTTTGCATTGATGATGCCCTGACCAGAACCGATCGGGGAAGCTCCCGGCATGACGGCATGTACGCCTACTTCCTGCAAATGTCTTGCTAAAATCGGATCATCATTGGTGTAAGTCAGGACGATGAATCCCTCTTCGACGAGAATTCGGGAGGCTTCCAGCGTACCGATAGGGTCCGGCAGCAGTGTTTTCGGATCGCCGATTACTTCGACCTTGATCATGTCGCACAGACCTGATGCTTTTGCCAATCGTGCAATCCGTACCGCCTCCTCTGCCGTGTATGCTCCTGCTGTATTAGGCAGCAGCGTAAACTGTTTCAAGTCCAACTGTTCCAGAAAGTTTGGTTCATGCGGGTTTTCCAAATTTAAACGACGTATGGCAAATGTCAATATTTCCGCTTCTGAAGCAGCCACGGCCTTGCCTTGCAGCTCCAGATCGGGAAATTTTCCCGTACCCAGAAGCAGGCGCGAGCGAAATTCATACGGTCCAATTTTCCATGTATCCATCTTGATCATCCTCCACCGACAAAGTGTACAATTTCAATTCTGTCTCCATCCATAACCGGTGTTTCTTCATAGCGGGAGCGATCCACGATCTCGCCGTTTCGCTCTACAATGACGATTTTTTCTTGCAACTGGTAGGACAGCAGCAATTCACGCACATTCTGTATCGTGTCAGCCAGCTCCGTTCCCTTGCCATTTAACTGGACCTGCATATTCTCCCTCCTCAGCGCACTTGATGGTTTGTTCAAACGAGACGTCATAAAAAAACGGCCGCTTCCACCTGTATCATGAGACAACAGACGGAAGAAGCCGTATTTATACGGTACATCCGGGGCGGATAAAAAAAACCATCCGCCTCGGATGGTTGTGGTTGCTGATCTGCATGGGGTGATGTCGTGACTGCTAGAGAACACATGACATCGACCTTCTCGCTGATGAGCTGATACCTCTTCCTCCGCTGGCATGACCCAGTTCAGGTTCAACGGTCAGTAACGCATTCGTTACAATCTCAGCCGATTTCGCCCGGCTCCCGTTTGGTATTGAACGTCATTATTTGGTTCGATTTCTACACTATCACGCTATTTTGCGTTTGTAAAGGTTTCCTTGTACAAAATCTCCAGTTCGACCAGACAACGCTCGGCCCATTTTGTCGTCTTTCGCAGCTTTTCCATTTCCCGCTCCAACGTCACCTTTACCGACTCCTTGTAATCAGGCAAAGCGCCGTTGTAACCCATCACGGTCTGTGTGGGAACCATGATTTTTTCCAGATAAGAGAGCGCTGGTCTCTGGTGAAACAGCGGCACATCAACTTCCAGCGGATTGTGCAAATCACCTTGCGTTGGATATTTCGTCACGGCCATAACTTTTACCAATAATTTTTCACCGTGATTTTCGACCACTTCCGTAATGTACTCGCCCGTTTTGTGGCCCACACGAACATGATCGCCCGGATTCCATGAAGTCATCGTAATCGTCCCCTCCTCATTCATTTGTCCATTTTATGGAAAACAACGTATGTTATCCCTCTATTTTTGCCAGAAGAAGCCCACGTGCATGGGAAAGGAGATCATCGACCGGCAGCGTAGCAGCACCGCCTCCTTGCGCCATGGACGGACTTCCACCGCCTTTTCCATCGATTAGCGGCAGGGTTTCCTTGACCAACTGATTCATCTCCACTGTAACGTCTGTACCGCGAGCAAAGACAAGCTGAAGCTTTTCACCAGTTGTCGCAAACAAAACGATGGCCTTTGCATCCTGGGAAGTGATTGCTCGCGCCAACTGTTGAAGCTCTTGCATACTGCGCCCCGCAAAAGAAGTCAGAACCAGCCGCAGATTACCTCCCAGCCCTTCAGACTCTTTTCGCAAGCGTTCGGCTTCCAGACTGAGCAATTCCATTTCCTTTTGCTGCAAAGCCTCTTTCAAAGCTTCTTTTTCAGTCAGTAGACGCCCCAACACTTCACATGCCTCTGACTCACTGGTCCCCAGTAATCTCATCAAGTCCTGCAGCAGCTTTTGTTTTCGTGAATAATCGGCAAAGGCTCGGGCACCGCAGACAAACTGGACGCGGATGTTGCCGCGATGACGCTCCCAACCGATAATCTTGATTGGCCCCACTTCGCCGGTTGTATGCGGATGTGTACCGCCACAGGGGTTGTAATCAAAGTCTTTGATCATCACGACCCGGATATTTTCCGTTACGGTCGGTTGTTTGGTGAGGGGCAACTGCGCCAGCTCTTCTTCTGTGACAAACCGCGCTTCAATCGGGCGGTTTTCCATCACGATCTGATTGGCCAATCGCTCAACCCTCTCCGCCAGCTCCGCTGCCAGTGTATCCAGCTCTACATCAATCGTCACATGCTCGCGTCCCAGGTGAAAGGCGACGGTCTGCGCTCCTGCGATTTCGATAAAGGATGCTGACAAAATATGCTGACCTGCATGCTGCTGCATCAGATCAAAACGGCGCTCCCAATCAATCTGTCCGGCAACCTTTGTTACGTCTTCCGCGATCGGTGCATCCAAGCGATGCCTGATCTCCCCCGCGACCTCCTCCACATCCGTAACCTGTCGATTACCGAGGGTCCCCAGATCGCATGGCTGACCCCCGCCCGTCGGGTAAAACGCGGTCTGCGTCAGCACCACATAAGGTTGTCCATTCTCTTCCGCACCGCGCTTGACAATCTCTGCCTCAAAACTCTGCAAATAGGCGTCCTGGTAGTACAGTTTGTCGTCCATGGCTGCTCCTTCCCGGTTGCCGCACACTGCGGACAACTCTTCCATTTCCTCCCTGTCCGCATCCTTGTATAATGGTGGGAGGAGGTGTTATGTTTGTCCAAAAAATATTTCACTCTTGATGAAGCAAATCAATTGCTCCCGTATGTACGCGAGGAACTCTCCTTTTTACAGGAGACAAAACGCCGCTTTTATAGCATGTATGAAGAATTACAGCAAGTGAAAAAACAACAACCCCAGGACGAGCAAGCGGTGTTTACACTGGAATGCCGCCTGGAGTTTATGGATTTGGAATCACAACTTCACATCAGCCAGTTGATGGAAAAAGGTATCCAGGTCAAAGATATCGACATCGGCCTGTTTGACTTTCCGTCCGTTATCAACGGGGAAGAAGTGCTGCTCTGTTGGAGAGCCGGGGAGCCGCGGATCATGCACTATCATAGTCTCACCGATGGATTCGCCGGGCGTAAACGGATCGAATAGATCACACTTTCTTATGCAAACAGCTTGTACATCTTCTCTTCGCGGACCAAGCGTTCTTCCGGCGAAGCCAGATCGTACTTTTTTAACAGGTGAAACAGTTCATTCAACGTCTCCTGTGTCAGTGTTTTATCCAACAGCCCGCTCAGTTGCTGCGCCAGGGCCGGGGGCAAATAAGGGGTCTGCTCGACGAGCTTACTCTGGACATCCTCGGTACTGTGGTTCAGTCTGCACTCTCCCATGATCTCCCTCCTCGTTCTTTTGCCAACATCATACCATGTTTTGCATAGAGAAAAAAAGCGTACAGACTCGAGCGGACTGTACGCTTTTTTCTTATGTTCTCCGCTTTCTGACACGGAAGTTGTCTTCGATCAAGAGCCAATTCTGCGGAAAAGGAAGGCCCAGTCTCCAATAGCTGACGCCTCGCAGATTCAACTCTTTGACCAGATTGAATTTGGCTTGGATCGACCTTGCATCCTCAAACCAGACACGATGATTCCGCCCCGCATCATCGGTGTACTCAAAGAACGGTGCCTGTGCCTGATTGTCGTACTGAATCGCGACCTGCCTGGCCTGGGCAAGCGCTACAGCTGCTTGCGGACTAAGGGCGCGAGCTGTGGTACCTGGTTGAAAAGGCAGCGTCCAATCATACCCGTAGAGGTTTTGTCCCATCATGATCTTCCCAGCCGGCATCTCGGTCAGGGCATATTCGAGGACCTTGCGTACCGGACCAATCGGTGAAACCGGCATCGGCGGTCCCCCGCTGTATCCCCACTCATAGGTCATGATGACCACAAAGTCGGCAATTTCACCGATCGCTCTATAGTCATGAGCCGCGTACCATTTTCCTGGCTGCGCCGCACTGGTTTTGGGCGCTACCGCGACAGACATCATCAGACCATTTGCTCTGGCCCGCTCCTTTGCCCGGCGCAGAAAACGGGCATACGCTTCTCGGTCAGTTGCGGGCAATGCTTCCAGATCAAAATGGATATCCCCAAATCCCAGTTCATTGGCCGTACTGATGATATTGTCCAACAGCTTGTTTTGAATCGTCATGTCATTCAGCACGAGACTGCCCAGCTCAGGGCTGAACTGATCTCCCTCAAGATTAGTGATGGCCATCATCAAAACGACCTTGTTTTCATCAGCAATCCGGCGAAAATCATCCAGCGGCGGGGGAGTCAGGGTACCATCCCGATTTATCCGAAAGCTGAACGGAGCAAGGTAGGTCAGATGTGGGGCAGCTTGTCGGACATCTGCCTCCAGTGCCTCGGTCACTCTCTGCCTCGGCTCCGCATATGCATTAAAATCAGCTGCCCGGCGCGGCCTGGGCGGAATGTACAATCGCTGCCCGATCTGAAGCGGGCGGTAAAGCGAAATTCCGTTGACCCGCGCCAATTCGGGGGCACTGATTCCGTAGTTTTGACCTATGGTATAAAGCGTATCTCCCGCCTGTATCCAGTAGTAGCTGCCTACAATCGGGATGACCAGCGCCTGTCCGACGACGAGTCGATCCGGTTCAGGAATCTGGTTGGCCTGAGCGATTGCAATCGCTGTGGTGTTGTAGCGCTCTGCAATGACACTCAAGGTTTGTCCTTGCTCGACAACATGGATTTGCATGCTTCTCCTCCTTCGCGATCTGTCCTCTGTGATTGATGTATTCATCGCGAAGGAAATAGGTGTTTGTCTAGGTGAAGCTTCTGAAAAGCCGATACAAAAAATCTACGGAATGAAAGGCGTAATGTCTCTCTTTCAACTGACCGCTGTCAAACAAGAGAAGCCCAGGCACGCTCGTAATGGTCCATTTTTCTGCCAGCTCTGGCATCGTATTGATATTAACCTGAAACAACATCAGTCGGGGTATTGTCTGCTCCACAATATCCAGCATCCTCGCTGCCAGTTTGCAGGTCCCGCATAATGGTGTATAGACAAATATAGCTATTTTCCTGCCCGAGACAGGAGTCTCGATGCTCGTTAGGATGTCCTGTGTCAACTCTTGCACCTGTCCATCTCCCCGTTTCTTGCTTGCTCAATCCAGTACCATGCTAGAGTGCTGAGGCTGGCGATGTCAAGTCTGAGGGCGGGGACATGTATTTGCCAATACAGTTGAATCAAAACCTGCCTTGTATCCGGAATACAATCTCTGCAAACAGCGCCGCAAAGAAAAACGTGCCTGTATAAACAACCAGTGAGATGACAACAATTCGCCAGCTTAGTCGCTTGAAGCTCTCGATGTCCTTTCCGAGAGACAGACCTGCATAAGCCAAAATAGGAGTAGCCAGAGCCATGAAGTTCAATTTCGCAGTGGCCTCAGCAAGCCATGAGTTCCCTGGAAAAATGGGGCTGGTAATCAAGAGCGCCACCAGTGAAATCCAGACAACGGACGGGCTTTTAAAGGGCAAGATGGCCGTGATTCCCCAACCGATCAGCGTAATCGCAATAATGATGATAATACCAGGAAGCGCTTCGATGGGGGAAACCTGATAGCCGATCCAGTTGCCGATGACAGCGATCAATCCGATGAGTGAGATGATGAGAACTTTGTCTTTCATGCGTTCGTCTCCTCCTCTTTCGCAGCAACAGGTTGCTTGCCGATGATGGGGGCCAGCCGGTTGTACAGGCGTACAGTGATAGGCAATGAGAAGAAAATGCAGATGTAGGTGCCTAAAATCGTCGTCAGCAGGTTGGCAGCTCCCGCAAAGACCGCGATATCCTGCTCATGCTCTGGGAAGACAACAGCCAGTGCTCCGGACGCTGCTGCCATCATACTGCCGGAACCGACCCCCGCACCCATGGCCAGAGAAATCGGATGAAGAATGCCCATGCTGCCGAGAAAGCCTGCCAACAGCGCGAGATAGATGGCACCAAACAACGTCCCGCATACATAGACGCCAAGCGCACCTCTCCCCTCGGGTGAGTCCGCGCCGTACTTTTCAGAGATAATAGCCAGGTTGGGCTCGCGGTCGATGGAGAAAGTGGCGCCAATCGATTCTCTGCCCATTCCGAGCCACAGCGCGATGGGCAGGCCCAGGATAATCGTCCCGATGAAATGGCCAATTTCCTGAAACGCCAGCGACCATCCTGCTTCAAAGATTTTTAACAGCGAAGGGCCCAGCATTGTTCCCAGCTTCGCGACGAACAGTAGAAAGGCAATCCCTAAAATCGTCGCTGCTTTTTTCATCTGCTCTTCTTTCAACCAGCGAAACGATGGCCAACTGATAATGCCGCCCAGTACCAGTACATAGAGCATCGGGAAGAGTGCGAGTACGCCAAAGCCCAAGTTGATTTTTCGGGCACCGATCCACTCGCCCACAATTACCAGAAGCAAGACGATGAGATGAAGCTTCCAATCACGCACGCTGCTTTTCATTTCCATCACCTCGAACCATATTTGTACATCGTGAGTCTTCAGAAAAACGGGAAAAGCGTGTCTCCCTCAGGAAACACGAACCCGGTTAACGCGCGATGCTGTCTTGTCCCAGTTGTTCGATGACGGTGCAAACTGCTGACGAATCCCACCCCCCTTTGCCTTGTGCCATAGCCGCCTCGTAAAGCTGAAAAACGGTTGAGCCGACGAAGGAAGGGACCTGTTGTTTACGAGCGGTATGTTCGTACAGCTTCAAGTCTTTGTGCATATGAGCAAGCGAAAAAATGGTTTCGCTGTACGTGCCGTACAGGATATTAGGGCCAAAGATAGACAGCACCCGGTTGTGCGCAGAACCGCTCTCAATGACAGAGGCCACTTTCTGAGGGTCCACTCCCGCCTTTCGCGCCACGAGCAGCGCTTCCCCCAATGCAGCCGTGATACTGGCGACGACTGCGTTATGACAAAGCTTGGCGACCTGGCCTGATCCTGCATCTCCGATATGGACGATGTCACGGCCGATCGCTTGCAAATACGGCATGGCCGCCGGAAGCAGTTCGCTATCGCCTCCCACCATGATCGTAAGCGTTCCGCCTTTTGCGCCTGCGGGACCTCCGCTCACCGGACAGTCAAAAAAGTGAAAGCCGCGCTGCTTTGCTTCCGCATAGAGCTTCTGTGCGGTTGCGGGATCGATCGTGCTCGTATCAAATACCATACTGTCTGGGGCAAGCGTAGCAAACAACCCATTCTCTCCCAGCATCACTTCTTCGACGATTTCCGGACCGGGAAGTGATGAAAAGACGATCTGTGCACCTGGTCCCAGCTCTGCGGGCGAGTGTACCACCTGGGCCCCTTGCTCTTTTGCCCACCTCAATGCTTCAGCACTGGCGTCATAGGCATATACGCGATGCCCTTTTTGCAGCAGATTGGCAATCATCCCTTTTCCCATAACGCCGATACCGATAAATCCAACTTGTTTCATGGCCAGCCTCCCAGCTCTTTACGGACGAATATAGACCGTTTTCAATTCCACATAGAAATCAAGTGCGGATTCACCTTGCTCACGCGGTCCAAGCCCCGAAATTTTCTTTCCGCCAAACGGATAATGCGATTCAAAATGCGTCGATGGCATATTGACATGAGTGACGCCGGATTGAATGCCTCTGACAAACTGGAAGGCTCTGTGCAGGTCATTGGTGAATATCGTCGACGATAGGCCAAATTCAACCTGGTTGGCTACCTGCATGGCATGCTCGAAGCTCTCCACCTCAATCACCGCGATCACGGGACCGAAAATCTCCTCTTGGGCGATTGTCATTTGCGGAGTGACATTGGTAAAGACTGTCGGGGCCACAAAATATCCGTTTTGCAGTTCGCCATCTGTTAGCTGTTTTCCTCCGCATTCCAGGGTTGCCCCTTCCTCCAGGGCTTTTTGTACGTAATGCAGATAGGTGTCCAACTGGTTTTTGTCAGCGAGCGGACCATTATTGCTCTCGGGGTCGAAACCGTCACCAATCTTCAAGGATTTTGCCCGGGCGATCAGCTTTGCTTTTACTTCTTCGGCAACCTCAGGCAGGACCAAAACGCGACTCGTACCGGTACAACGTTGTCCGTTATCCAAAAATCCGCTGGTTACGATGCAGTCGATCGCCAAATCTACATCTGCGTCAGGCATGATGATTGCCGGGTTTTTCCCGCCCATCTCTGCCTGAATCTTTCCGCCGCGAGCACCGACCGCTTTGCCCAGGTCGAGTCCCACCTCTGACGAACCTGTAAAGGAGATGCCTTTAATTAACGGATTGCGGGTCAATTCTTCCCCAATCACAGCCCCAGGCCCAGTAACCAGATTGACCACACCCGCAGGGACGCCGCTTTCGGCCAGCAGCTCAACCAGCTTGACACTGATCAGCGATGTATTGCTCGCCGGCTTGAAGACAACGGTATTGCCAGCCAGTATCGCAGGAACAATTTTCCACAAACCGATGCCTAGCGGGAAATTCCAAGGGGCGATAATGGCAAAAACACCAATGGGCTCACGTACCGTGTAAGCAAATACCTGCTCATCAAAGGACGGCAATGTCTGCCCGCTCAGTCTCGTGACTTCGCCCGTCAACTGCTTCATCGAAGCGATGGTCTTGTTTACTTCTCCCCGGGCTTCCTTCAGCGTCTTCCCGACTTCGCGTGTGATTGTCTCAGCCAAATCTTCCCGGTGAGCATCCAAGAGCTGAATCAGCTTGTACAGAAACTCACCGCGCGATGGCGCAGAAGTCTGTGACCATGCGGGGAATGCGCTTGCTGCCACCTCAATGGCGTGCTTTGTATCGGCTGCATCCGACTTTTGAAAATATCCCAGAATCTCTTGTGTCCGGGCAGGATTGATGCTGGGGAATACAGCACCCGTTCCACTTGGTACCCATTCACCATTGATATAGTTCAAATATGTTTGAGCCATTTCGCTCCCACCTCCCATGTATTATGTGATAATTGTATAAATTCATAATAATTGCTACAATGTGTAAACATACAAGGTTTCACCTGAATCAATGTATGTTTTCCCATAGGGAGGTGAATTTCATGCGTACACTCCAACTGTTGCAGGATTATTTGTTTCAGACATGGGGATTGATGGAGATAGCCATCTGGGTGAAAACCAAGAGGGATCGTCACCTGCGGTTACTGCTTTCGACCGAGGAGCACCCTCCGAAACAGCCCGAAGCTCGCGTACTTCCAACCGTAAAAAAACACGCTTTCTCTTCTGCGCCCCGCGCGTTTCCCGTTTCCTATGATACCGGTTATCTGGCAGAGCCGCCCTATATCTACCTGTTTATTTCTCTTGAGGAAGAGAGCTGTGCGCTTATTCGCCTGACCGACGAGGTTCGAAGCAATCAGTCGTGGAAGCCATCTTGGGAATCCCTAGACGTTACCTGGCTATTCTTTCGGTTGCTGGAGTCAGAAGAAACCATCTACTCCACCAACTACGTCCTGTCCAAAACCATGGAAAGCACCCGCTCGATTTCATCCTCGCTGGATTTGGATCGCGTGATTCATGATGTGATACGAAATACTCTTTCCGTTATTCCTGCTGCGGATGCAGGGCTGCTGCATATGTACGACCCCAAGCTGGAACGACTGGTTCCGAGAGCCGCCGTCGGATTTCGGGAAAGCGTCATCCACTGTTTTCGTCTTCAGGTGGGAGAGTCGATTGCCGGCAAGGTCTTTCAGGATGGTCAGCCTCGCATCTTCCATACGCAGCAAGAGGTGCAAGCCGGCATGGCTGATCTCTCCTTAGAAAACTATGAGCATTTGAATGATGCCAAAGAGCTCCGTCATCTGCACGGTTTGATGAGTGTCCCGATCTCACGCGGCGATCAGCGGATTGGTGTCCTGGTCATCCATCAATTCCACCAGGAGAATTTTTTTCTGAATAGCGATCTCCAGCTTTTACAGGACGTGGCCCATCTGACTGCCATTGCATTAGATAACGCCCGTCTGTACGCCGATACCAAAGCTGCACTCGAGCAAACAGCTCAGCTTGGCAAAGAGCTTCAACTCAAGCATAACGATTTGGTAAAGCGGACCGAGATTCACGAAGCTCTAAAGAATTTGTCGCTGAAAAATAAAGGTGCTGCCGCGATCATCCATGCATTGGGCAGGATGGTTGGCCAGGAGATCTTGCTCTACGATGCATTGGAACAGCAGGTTCACTCGTCGCATAAACGACCAGCGATAGAGATGATCCTTAGCTGGGATGAACTGAACATCCTGATGCCCTCCCGCCGCCATCCCTTGTGGGTAACGGCAAGAGACAATGCAGAAAGCAGGGATTTCTCTTTCTGCTTCTTTCCTTTGTTGAACGGCTCCGTATTTCTCGGATGTCTGGCCGTTCGCTCGGACAGGCTCATACTCTCAGATCTGGAGCGCTTGACGATTGAGCAGGGAACGGCCATCATCACACTGGAGCTGGTCAAAAAGCAGTCCCTCAGCTCCGTTTTTTTCAAACGCTCACATGACTTTTTCCAGCATTTGCTCACATCAAAAGGAACGGAACTGACCAGTCAGGCCCAGTCTTTCGGTCTCATACCCGGCGCTACTTACCTGTGCGTTCATGGGGTTTTGCTTCGCTGCTACGATCTGGCGAGGCAGGAAGCTCATATTCACCGCATCGTCACCAGGTGGAAACAGCTTTTTGCCGGCTCGGAAGTCATTACCTACGGCTTTCATAATCAATTGACCATGCTTGTCGATGTGCAAGCACACCCACATCTCCGAACGATCACAGAGCGGATGTCTGAATATGTCACAGAGTGGAATCAGCATGAGGACTGCCTATTGGCCGTTGGTGTGGGTGGTGCATACAGCGGCCTCGAGGCAATTGCCAAGAGCTTTGAAGAAGCTAAAAAAGCTGTACAATACCTGAATAACCGGAACCGTTCTGGCGTCGTACGTTATGATGAGCTGGGGGTCAACCAGCTGATGATTAACCAAACGCCTGAGGATATGCAGGCATTTGTCCGGGATGTATTCCGCCCGTTCTGGGAGCACCATGAACGATACGCAGAGCTGGAAAAAACCTTGCTCACGTATATCAAATGCAGTCTGTCCGCCAATCAAACAGCCAGTGAATTGCATATTCACATCAATACGCTGTACCAGCGTTTGCGAAAAATTGAAAGTCTGCTGAGAATTGATCTCAAACAACCCGAGGACCTGCTGAAGATTCAACTGGCCTGCCATCTTCGCTCCGAAACTGCTGGTACCCTGTAGTTTTGCTCAGAAAAAAAGGCTCCGTCCCGTAGTGGACAGAGCCTTTACATTTCATCTGTATTCTATTGCAAGGAAATGACTTTGGTAATCTGCGGCAGAGTTTCCATCACAGCCGCAACCTCTGCCGTAATTGCTTCATCCGTCAGGGAAACCAGCAACGCGTTTTTTCCCTTTTGTTCACGGGATACATTCAGCTTGGAGATATTGATTTCATTGTCTGCCAGGATCCGGGAGACATCATAAATCACACCGGGATAATCGATGTGATACACCAACACCCCGTGAGAGCGAGGCGGAATTCTGCAAGGACAGTAGTTGATTTCGCTGATGTAGACATCCCGCCAATCCAGTGCGATCGTATACTTGTTGGAACCGACACGAATCGTTGCCAGGTGGTTGGCGTATTCACCTGAGCTTGCCTGTACCGGTACGTCGTGATCCAGTCCAGCTTTGAGCGCTGCAATGATTTGCTCCCGATTTTCATGAGCCAAAATCGTAATCGAAGCATCGCTTGTCTTTGGTTCCAGCTTGCGGATGACTCTTGCCAGCTCGCGCAAATCTGCTTCATTTGAATTCGTCATACCATCACGTCCTACTCATCGTTACTCGGGAAAAATCCATTCCTCGTTCTCTTTTATGATCGAAGACTGATTGTTTGAGCGATACCATGCGGTGAGAGCTTTCCCGTCCTTTTGAAAATCGATCTTGTAAATTGTATTCCCTTTGCCGCTTTCGGTGAATGGGCTTTCTTCCTTTGGAACAACTGTGATAACATCGACGCTGCCGCCTTTGTCTGAGATAACAGATTTAATATAGGCGACTTGCTCCTTGCCCAGGGAGGACATGCCGAAATAACCAAGCGCCCCCAGCAGAATAGCTCCCCCCAAAAACAGCAAAATCATAAGTTTAGATTTTTTGGTCGCTTCCACTCTCAGATTCTCCTATCCCTGCAATGATTTCCTTGCCACCAGAGGAGTTACCTGATCAATGGTACCTCCACCCAAACACTCTTCTCCGTTATAAAAGACAACGGCCTGTCCTGGCGTAATGGCTTTTTGCGGTTTTGCAAAAACCACTTCGACTGTCTGGTCTTCGCGAATGCGTACTGTTACCTGCTGATCTGGCTGCCGATAGCGGAATTTGGCTGTGCAGGTAAAGGTGGTCGTCGGTTTGTTGTCACTGATCCAATTCACATCGGTAGAGACGAGGCTGGTCGAAAACATGCGAGGATGGTCAGCACCCTCTGCCACAATCAAAGCATTGCGCTCCAGATCTTTGTCCACGACAAACCAGGGTTCTCCCGTCTTTCCATGGCCCCCGCCGATCCCCAGGCCTTGGCGTTGACCGAGCGTGTAATACATCAAGCCGTCATGGCGCCCTACCACATCGCCGTCTACCGACTCAATATTCCCTGGTTTTGCAGGCAGGTAGTTCTGCAGGAACTCGCGGAAATTGCGTTCTCCGATAAAGCAGATGCCCGTGCTGTCCTTTTTCTTGGCGGTCGCCAAGCCAGCCTGGATGGCAATCTCTCTTACCTCTGGCTTGCTCATATGACCAATCGGAAACATCGTTTTGGACAACTGTTTCTGATTGAGTGCGTTGAGAAAATACGTCTGATCCTTGTTGGTGTCCTTGCCGCGGAGGAGCTTGTACTCCCCGTCCTGAAATTTCACCTGGGCATAGTGACCCGTAGCGATATAGTCAGCTCCCAAATCCATCACTTTGCTGAGCAGTTCTCCAAACTTGATTTCCCGGTTGCACATGACATCGGGGTTGGGAGTACGGCCACGGCGGTATTCATCCAGGAAGTACTGAAATACTTTATCCATATATTCTTTTTCAAAATTGACCGTATAGTACGGAATGCCAATTTGATCGCAAACGCGTCGCACGTCCTGAAAGTCTTCTTCCGCTGTGCAGTGGCCGAATTCATCGGTATCGTCCCAGTTTTTCATGAAGATGCCGATCACATCATACCCCTGTTGCTTTAACAGGTATGCTGTCACGGAAGAATCGACCCCTCCAGACATGCCGACGACGACACGTGTGTCTTCTGGTCTTTTCATGGTGGTCGTTCTCCTCACTGTGAATGAATTTTGTTCCCTATCAGATTACCATGTTTCGCAAAACAATTCATGTATTCTTGTGCGAAAAAAAGCCTGCCGAGTGTACCGGCAGGCTCTGTGGTGCTATTCCATATGGGTAGCCTCGTCTTTGATTTCAGAGCGAAAGCCTTCAATGCTTTCTTCGCGGCGCTGATTTTTCTGCTCCAGAGTTGTTTTTTCTTCAGCAGAAATCTCGTCATCGTGCGCGTTGAGGTAATCCCGTGTTTCGCGGATATTCTCTATACTGTTTTCAATCATCTCTTGCAGCTTTTCGACGTTATCCGAACGATTGTCCGGTTTGGCCATTGGGCACACTCCTTTTCAGCTTGGTTCCGAAGTCTTTACCATTTTACTCGCGAAAGGAGTGGATTATGTATGTCCTACCCGTTTTTGTCTATACGGATTCGCCCAGCTTTTCGCCAACTTCCCAATGATCGCCCGCTCTTGTCATCTGCCGAATCTCAACAATCGCATCGGTGTTCAGTTCTCCGTAGATATGCGGATACAACCGGCCATCCTTTGCCTGCTCGTACTTGACGGGCGCCTTTACTTTGGCCTCCTCGATGACGAGAACGTACAGCTCATCCTGAAAATCTGCGTAGACACGATCAGCCACCTTTTTCAGCAATTCCTCGCCCTTGGTCGCATGAATGAAGCCTTCCTGTTCGTAATCTCTCGGCAAATAGCTTTCTTTGCCGGACCAGTTTTCCCAGTACCATTTGGGGACAAGACAATAGATGATCTCCATGGATGTTCCTCACTTTTTGTTTTTTTAACGGCGAAGGGCCCGATCTATATGGCGGATCGCTTTCAGATAAGGCATTTCCTCCAGTTGCTTTTGATCATGGCGCCACTCGATATAATTTCGCAACGAATGCAGATCCACCCACGCATCTTTCGACTGAGCGTTGCCGCCGGGTACGTCTCCCGTGATTTCCCCGTCCAGCACCAACTTCGCCATCACTGCAGGATGCATGCCGATTTGATTTGCGATCAGATACAATGCTGTTTTCATGGTGCCTCCATTCGGTCAGCCTTTTACAGGTTTTGCAGCTGCTTCCCAACTGACTGTACAAATCTATTTTGCCAATCTTGCTTCCGCTTGCCAAGATCCGTCTTCTCTTTTCCCATAAAATTCCGTACAATGAAAGGCAACCCAGCATTCATGTTGGTAGATATATAGCGGAAGGTTTGTTACAGATGATATCTTCTTACCTGTCCCTTGAGATTACGGGCGAACCGTTCTCCCTATTTTCAAGCTCACATATCGTTGCTCTCAGCTTACTCGCAATCGCTGCCCTTACTTTATTCTTGTTCCGGACTAAGCTGAAACAAACAGCCCCGAACCGTATTTTTCGCTATACGCTCGCGGGTCTCTTGCTGCTGACGGAATTCGCTTTTCAGGTGTGGCATCTGTACACCAACAGCTGGTCGGCCGCTTATACGCTGCCCCTGCAGCTTTGCAGCGTTTCGTTGCTTTTATGTATCGTAATGCTTCTGGCAAACAGCTATCGTTTGTACGAGATCACGTATTTTTGGGGACTGGGCGGGGCCTTGCAGGCGATGATCACACCAGAGTTGTTTTATCCCTTTCCCCATTTTCGCTTCCTTCACTTTTTTCTCGCGCATGCGGCGATTATTTTGGCCTGCCTGTTCATGACCTGGGTGGAAGGCTATCGACCGACAGTCCGCTCTTTGTGGAAATCGATCGGGTTCCTGAATCTTCTGTTGCCCGTTGCCTTTGTGACCAACATCATCACGGGCGGAAATTATTTATTCGTCTCCCACAAGCCGGTCAATCCCAGCCTGCTCGATTATCTTGGTCCGTATCCCTGGTATATTCTTTCACTGGAAGGCGTCGCGCTTCTTCTTTTTACACTCCTGTATCTACCCTTTCGCAGGCGGCAATCCAAAAAGGAGTCTCCATTTGCTGGTGATGTGCCCTACTAATGCTATCGTTTCTGCTCCTGATAAACCTTCACGAGCCGTTTGGGCGCAGTCCGCAGGTAGGCTTCGTGAATCAAGTCAATAATCTGGTGCCAATCGGGGGAAGGAGACTGACTCACCGTCACCCAACCATGGCGACCGATATAAGGGGTCTTGGTGTAACCTCCCTTGTGGAGCAAAAGCTCCTGCGTCTGTAGACTGCTTTTGATGGAGAGAAAAGCTTTTGCCTCATTTTCACCCAGGATGACAAAGGGCTTGTCACTTACGCGAAAGGAGTGATGGTCAAAGCCATCGATTTTTTCAACCACTTCCGGGAAAGGTGTGCATATGCCCCTGATCCGATCCAGCAATTCAAGCCCCTCTATCGATTGCATCCCTTTTTTCGTCTCCACGTCGTACTCCCCCTGTCAACATTTCATACTCAAATCCAGACATTTCCACATGACAAAAAGTACGTTCAGCGGATTACGGGTGTTTTCTCTCCCCGTGCCCAATCCAGTATAAATCTGGCCTGATGCGGATTGATCGAATCAGGCAGCTCCTGTTTATGAAAAAAGGCGTGGGCCAGGCTTTCCTCGTCTGCCGTTTGTTTGAGAGTGCCTTCATACTCTTTGGAATAAAAAATGATTTGAACACTGAATACCTTGTCCCCATTATGATACTCCGTCAGGCCTTCCGGTCCCGAGTAGATGCCAAATAACTGAGGACGAAGGACAGTCAGCCCTGTCTCCTCTTTTACCTCGCGAATAACGGCTTCCAAAAAAGTTTCGCCGATCTCCATGATACCGCCGGGGATCACCCACAAACTCAGGTCTCTTCTTTTCTGCAGCAGGATTCTTCCCCTATCGTCCTCCAGGATACAGCCACAGCCGATGGTAAGCAGAGTCTCCTTTCCGATCATGGCCCTCATGGTTTTGACGTAATCGTTCACATAAACACATCCTTACGTACAATTCTTAAACATTTTCTCCAATCCTTCTGGATGTGGAATTAATTTAGGTTGCGAACTTGTCTTTTTATGGTGTATGTATGGTAGAGTGGTTCATAGATGGAGGTGAATCATCTTGAAGCAGGAACCGAAAAAGACAGACGCCCCTTCTGTTCAAGAAACGGAACCATTTAATAGCGTTACCGATCATTATCAGAAGTTCATGGGTGTCCCAAATAAGCCGATAGACCTCGATAGCATGCCCCGTCCTCTGCGTTGGTTTGGATACCTAATCTTTGGAGTCGTCATGCTAGGGGGACTGTTCTTCATTGTCTCGTTTTTATTAAAATGGTGAAACCTCCCTACAAATTTTGCGGCGACTCCTCGACCATTTTTTTATTGATAACTCTCATCCTATCGACCGGAGCATTTCCATTTTCCGCAGAAAAAATGACGGAATTTTCTCCAGCCTGATAATACAGGAACCACTCTCCATCCACGTGGCTGTCGCCCTCATCTTCAGGAGTCCCTAGCGTCTGCCTGATTTCGGCGATATCGGCGGTATTGAGATGAAAGCCTGCCAGGTCCATGGCGTAGACGCGATGCTGACCGTCAAAAAAGAAAATGGCCCCGGACAAATGTTCAAACGCGAGATACTGGCCCCCATCATAGAAATCCCGCTCACTGACACGCCCATATATCTCGGTTACCTCTTTCTTGCTGGCGCCAATTGAAATGTCAAAACCCTTTATCTTGTTTTGAGAGAGTTCGGATAAAAAGCTGTCGTCCAGAAAGACTTTTGGCTCTGCTTTCATGATTGCTTCTTGATGAGAGTCTTCCGATTGTGGTTGATTATCTATTCCCTCTGTGCTAACCGGTTGGGTGTTGGCATCTTCAGGTGCCTTTTCCTTCTCTGCATCTTGGCACCCCGCGAGTATCGCAGCAGCAATGACGACGGCGTAGACATTCCCCTTCAATCCTCTTCCTCCTATATCTTTTTTTCACTATTATACCAACGAATCCCACCACAGGTATGCGTGCTTTCTTCCTCCTTCTACCTATGCTACCATTTAGTCAGACAAAATAGAAAGCATAGGTGAATGGCTTATGCACATAATCTGGCAAAACAAAATCTCTTATACCCGGCGAGGACAAGGATTTCCGCTGGTTATCTTGCATGCCATGGGCACAGACCACCGAGCCATGATGGCCTGGATGGAGCCCCTGTTTGAAGCCGGTTCCAACTGGGAACGCATTTATATCGACCTGCCAGCCCACGGGCACAGCCTTGTCCAACCCTGGATGAAAACCTCTGCTGACATCCTGTCTGTGATCCTTGATTTTCTCGACGATTTGATACCAAACAGGCAATTTGCATTGGTTGGCAAATCATTCGGTGGATATATCGCTCAGGGAATTCTTGCAAAGAAACAGGAATATCTGGACGGTCTTTTTTTGCTTACCCCTGCCCTGCATATCAAAGAGCGGTCTCTCCCGCCACGCTTTACAGGAGAACGGGACGAAGAATTGCTCGCGGAGCTGGACCCGGATATTCGAGGAGCCTTTGAAACGCTCGTGTATACTCAGACCGAAGGCAACCTGCATCGTTTTCTGGAGGAAGTACAGCCGGGGCGGCTTTTGGCTGATCGCCCGTTCCTCACCTCGGAATGGCGGACAAAAGGGTATTTCTTTCCTGCTGATCCCTTGTCAGATCAGCAAACATTCACTGCTCCCACCCTGTTTTTACTCGGACGTCAGGATTTTGTTTGCGGGTACCAAGATCACTGGACTTTGCTGGAACGGTTCCCTCATGCCGCCTTTACGGTTTTGGACGGTGTGGGACATCTGGCGGAATTGGAAAAGCGTGAAGTGGTACAGACTCTATGTAAAGAATGGTTGGGGCGTGTGGATAAGACAAAATCACTTTAAAATTTTTATTATTTCCCCGTCTGTTGAGGAAGTGGATCTCCCTGCGTGCATAAAAGATGGGAATGTTTCAACCAGCCGAAAAAGTTGGATGGTGGCCACTTTCTTGGAAAGAATGATTTTTTGGTTTAAGATTGCGTAAAGTTGTTTTTGGGAATAAGGCTTCTTTGGTAAGATGGAAAAAAGGAGTGTGGTCACATGGAAAAAGCGTTTTATTTTACAGTGGAACACAAGCAAGTTGACGAGTATAAAAAGATCCTAGACTTGATGAAAATCCCTTACTTTATCGAGAGCCCCGTAGCTCTTCTGAAGGACGGCGCCGACCAGTACGCTTTTGTCTTTCCCCACATGTCTGGCAGGCTTTATGAGATGGTGCGAAAACTGTTTCGCGGTGATGGAAAAGCTTATCCACATTAATTCACGTTCCAACCCATGATCCGAACAACGGGCAAAGAAAAACCCTCCAGCGGCCTAAGCCGTCAGAGGGCATCGTGTTAAATGATTATTTGTTGTCAACGTTGATAAACGGCATGGCCCCACCTGTAACATTTGGCAATTTGCCATCCCATTTGCGGATCGCTTCCAGTTGGGCCTCGATCTGTCTGAGTTGAATCAATTCTGGTGTTACTTCCTGTTTTTGCAGACGCAAAGCTTCTGCCTGGGCCTGGGCCTTCGTAATTTCCTGTTCTTTCTCAATCTTGATCCGTTCCAAATCCAGCTTGGATTTAAGCGCCTGCTGCTCGGCAACTTGTTTTGCCTCAATGGCACGATCAAATTCCTCACTAAATTTAAATTCACGGATATTGATTTCATCCAAAATGATGTAGTAGGTAGATAGCTTGTGCGCCAGCGCTTCCTTCACCTTCGTGCTGACCTCGGAACGTTTGGAGATCAGCTCCTCGGCCGTATATTGAGCGGTTACGGCTTTCAGTGCCTCCGCAATGGCTGGATCGACGATTCTTGTCGTATAATCCATACCGACCTGTTGATACAGTTTGTTCACAGTATTGCCATCCAGGTGATAGTTCACTGCGATCGTGGTGGCGACGGTCTGCAAGTCGCGAGATGCAGAGGTTTGACTGGTCTCTGACTTTTGAACCCGCACCTCCATGGGGATTACTGTCTGAATAAACGGAATTCGAAAATGAAGCCCCTCATCAAATACCTGTGGTTGAACAGCTCCCAATTGTAGGACGACGCCCCTGTGTCCCGCTTGAATAATGGTTACTGATTGGAACACAAGAAAACCGATGATAAGAGCCAACACAATCGTAATGATTGCTTTCGGCGTGCCCGCTTTGGGATTCATATTGGTCACGTTCTGAGTTTCCATTCGTCTCTCCTTTGCTAATCTGTCTTCATATTTCTACATACGTTTACATCATTACATAAGTTTCACATATTTTATAGTACTTTCGACTTTCACTTACTCCCAATAAAAAAATTAGCCGCCCAGTTCACGGACGGCTATGGGGTAGTACGTGATGTACTTTCTGATGCCTTTATAGACAAGAAAATTCCCCCCAAGGTTGCGAAAACCGCAAAAACAGGAAAAATGTAACGAACGTAGCTTGCTTGACCGGGTAAGTACCCAAGCCATCTCCGATCTATTCCATATCATAAAAACAAAATCATGTAAAATGGAGGGTGATCTTGCTTGGGGAATGGAAAAAAACCTCCTTCTGGAAAGCTCCAGCTCCCCTGCTTCCATGGTAACTGGTGCGGACCAGGCTGCAGCGGCCCCGGAGAACCTATCGATGGGCTCGATCGATGCTGCATGAAGCATGACCTCTGTTATGCGAAACGCGGTTATTTTGCTTGCAGCTGTGACCAGAAATTCCTGAAGTGCATCAAAAAGCATCGGGACTACCGTACAGACACGGGCAGAAAAGCCCATGCGATGTACATGTTTTATCGAAACCAATTCTGCGACCCAAATCGATAGCGAATAACAAAAGCCCCTCCTGAACACATTATCATGTTGAGGAGGTGACTCTTTTTATGGAAAAACAACATCGATCGAACCACCCGAGCGATTCGCACACTGTTCCTACGGTGAAATCTTCACTGGATGAAAGCGAGATCGACAAACGTCACCAGTATCAACTGTTCCCGACGCCTGACGAGGAAGGCACATCTGAAGAAAGTATGAAACTGGATCTATAGATCACTCTCACCTTCACCCGTGTGAGGGTGTTTTTTTCGGCAGAATGCTGGACAAACTATGGGATGCCCTGCCCTTAATCTGTTTGAATCTCACCATTTATGATGGTCATCTCAATATCTGTCTGCAGGAGCTCATCCACGTGCTCGATAGCGAAGAGATTTTTCGAATAGACTGTCATATCAGCCAGCTTTCCGCGTGTGATTGTCCCTTTTTTCTGTTCTTCATTGGTCGCATAAGCCCCGCCGATGGTAAACAAACGCAGCGCTTCCAGCATCCCTATTTTTTCTTGCGGATTCCAGCCTTCATGGGTGTCACCCGGCGCCCTTCTGGTAAGGGCAGCATGAATGCCCAGCAAAGGATCAATCGGTTCTACGGGCGCATCAGAGCCACCCGCACACATTACACCTGCGGAAAGCAGTGAGTTCCATGCATACAGATGTTTTTCCCGCTTCTCCCCCAGCCTCTCTTTGACCCACGGATAGTCTCCTACGATAAATCTCGGCTGAACATCCGCCACCCGTCCCGGTTGAGCAAGTCTGCCGACAAGATCCTCGCGAACCAATGACACGTGAATCAACCGGTCACGATACCCCACATTCGGAAATTGGTCCAGAATATCCAGGACGTTTTCAAGTGCTTTGTCTCCAATCGTATGAACTGCAATCGGCATCGCAAGCTCTCTGGCCTCTTTCATTATTTCAAACAGAGCAGCTTGTTCGTGAATGGCATCTCCATATTGCTCCGGCGCATCGTGATAAGCCTCGGACAACAACGCTGTCCTTCTGCCAAAGGCACCATCCGCAAAAATTTTGATGGCCCCGATTTGCAACGTATCATTGCCATAACCTGCGTACATGCCTCTCTCTTTCAACCGCTTCAAAAACGGGTAATCGATCAGGAGATTGCAACGAAGACCATTTTGCTCCTCGTTGAGCAGTTCGTGATAAAGCTGATAGGTTTGATCAAACCCGCCAAGATAAAGCGGATCATTGGTATGCACACTGGTGATTCCCCGCTTGACCGCATGTCGCATGGCCTGTCGTAATCCGTATTTGAATTCATCATACGAGCGCTCAGGAATGTGCCGGGTGATCAGTTGGGACGCTGATTCCAGAAGCAGACCGGTCGGTTTGTTCGTTCTTGCATCAAGGACAACTGTTCCGCCTGAAGGAACCTCGATTTCCGGATGATACTGACTGTATTCGAGCGCCTTGCTGTTCACCAGAAAGGCGTGATGGCACGTCCGCTTGAGATAGACCGGACAGTGAGGGGCCACCTGATCCAACTCCTCTATAGTCGGAACAGTCAAATCGTCAAAGAGATTTTCATCCCAGCCCATACCGATCAGCCATGTACCAGGGGGGATCGTATTCGCCTTTTCTCTGACTTTTTCCAGCATCTCGTGTTTAGAGCGAACACCAGCCAGATCCAAATCCAGATATTGATTGGCAATCCCAGAAAGATGAAGGTGGCTGTCAATCAGGCCGGGAGTAACCATCATTCCTTCTAAATCAGTAATCTTGGTACCAACTCTCGCCCATTGCAGCGTCATGTCACTGTTCGAACCCAGATCGATAATCCGTCCATCCTCCACGACAACCGCTTCCACGATGGGATTCTCTGCATCCAGCGTATAGATTTTCCCATTCGTATAAATGGTTTTTGCCATTACATTTCCCCCCGCATAACTTCTTTATTGAAAAGGATCAACACGTACATTGAAGTGGAACAAATGCTTGCAAATAATTCTAAACTAACAATACGAACTGGTAGCTACAGATGCGGCTCTTGCCCCTGATTGTAACATGGATTGGAAATGAGAAACACGTATGTTCGATATACCAACGAACGTCCGCTCCCGCGCATAACTAAAGAGGGTCGTACAAATAATAGTTCCAATGATCCTCGCAGGGAGTGAGCGCGAATGAATCTTTTTTTGCTCAAGCTCGTCTTGAACGGCATTGTATTGATCCCCTTTCTTTACTGGTTTACGGAAATCAGCATTTGGTCCAGTATCGTTGCTTCGATCGGTTTGACAATCATTGCCTACTTCATCGGAGATTTGTTCATTTTGAGAGCGACGAACAACACCATCGCGACGATCTCCGACGCGATCTTGGCAGCTGCGTATCTATGGGCTGTTTCAGCCACCTTGCATTGGTCTTTGGGTCCTTTCGAAATTCTCTTTACGGTAGTCGTATTGGGCATTGCGGAATTTGCTTATCATCGTGTTCTCGGTGAGATAGACAAGCCAGTTCGACAGCGATCTTGAGCCAGGGGGATGAAAACGTGGAAGAAAAGAAAACAGCGAAAAACAAACAACCAATCAAACCAGGTGAAAATCAGGAGTTGTCCAAACTCGGAACTCACGCGGCGGGGGCCACAGATCTGTTTCAGACTGAAAGCCGAAAAGAGGCAGGCGTCATACATCCGCCAGAGCATCCAGGTGGAGCAGGTTCTTCGGGTACATATTAGCCTATAAGGTAACCGTGATTTTAAAGAGCCGAGAGCAGCGGGAAAATGCACAACCCGATGTTCCAGGCTTTTTTCTATCTTTGTAGGGTGACCGTTCAGGTAATGAATCACTCCCTGCTATACTTTGAGCACCCTCTCTTGTGTTATCATTTGGAAAAGATGATGGAGTGTGAAAAATGTGTTTGATCAGTATAGCAACAAATACGCCGTATGGGTGCAAATAACGGCCAAGCTTGTTTTGGTCCTTGGCTTTATCGGTGGGGTACTTCTTTGGTTGATGGACGATATTCATCATCCTTTTCGTCTCTTTGTCCCGATTCTTTCCTCGATCGTCGTAGGGGTTTTTCTATACGGTTTTGCTGAAATCATCGAGATTTTGTACCGCATTTACAAGCGTCTGGAGGAAAATGATCAAGCTCCGCTTTTTTCCAGGAAAGGCTAGGGCATTTGTTACTATTCTAGCAGCAACAAAAAAAACACCATACTCAATGTGGCTTCTCGTGATAAAAGCAGACTCTCCAACCGATTTAGCCGGAGAGTCTGCTTTCCCTTTCAATTCTGTTTAAAAACCTCTGCTTAGTATCCATCTGATGGATGACCGAGATCGCTAGCCACTTCCATGGTGTGGTCTGCAGCGGCGGAGCTTATATGTTCTTGCTTCGCCTGTTTTGCTTTTTCCAATCCTTCTCGGACACGTCTGCCGTATTCCGGGTCGGCCTTGGTAAAATACTCAATCTGAGGCTGGCATATTTTCAGGGCGTCCACCAGATTGGCAATCAGCTCATATCGTTCGATCTCATCAAATGCTCGATAGGTAGCACCTGCTTGGGCAAAGTCGAGTGGACGGTCAATCTTTTGCCGGACGAGATTCGCTTGATAATAGGGTTCGTGCTCTTTGCCGCTCCTCGGTGCCTCCTGCAATCCCCCCAGTGTAGAGGGTTCGTAGTTGACATGAGGATTCTGCCCAGGAGCGCCGTCCACGAAATACTCCATCTATCCATCGCGCTGATTGGTGGCCACATGCTTTTTCGGTGCATTGATCGGTAACTGTAAATAGTTGGTTCCCACCCGATAGCGTTGCGTGTCTGAATAGGAAAACGTACGACCTTGCAGCAGCTTGTCATCCGAAAAATCCAGACCGTCTACCAGTACCCCTGTACCAAAAGCTACCTGCTCGACCTCAGCAAAGTAATTTTTCGGATTTTTGTCTAAGACCATCTTTCCAATTGGCAGAAAGGGGAATTTCTCCGGGTCCCACAGCTTGGTTGGATCGAGCGGATCAAAATCAAGCTCGGGATGCTCATCATCGCTCATGATTTGCACACACAGCTCCCACTCTGGATACTCTCCACGCTCGATCGCTTCATATAAATCTTGTGTAGCGTGATTGTAATTCGTGGCCTGAATCTCATTGGCTTCTCTTTGCAGCAAATTTTTAACTTTCCTCCAAAAGAAGTCTCCCACTTCTAAACGTGAAGGTGCTTTTAGCAACAGTGAAAGTGGGAGATGAATTTCGGTTAGGCGTAGCCTAAAGTTGTCTCTTTTTTTTGTGCCATGATATAATCACTCTTAGATAAAAGAAAGGCTGTTATATAAATGAAATTAGACAATAATAATCACTCAGTGTTCCTATTGTATTATCATCTTGTTCTGGTCATAAAATATCGCAGAAAAGTGATGGATGATACCATATCTGACTATGCAAAAAATATGTTTGTTCGATTGGGCGAAAGTTACAATATTTCCTTAGTCGAATGGAATCACGATATTGACCATGTGCATATTTTGTTCAAAGCACATCCGAATACTGAACTGTCAAAGTTCATCAATGCCTATAAAAGTGCAAGTTCACGACTTATCAAAAAGCATTTTCCACAGGTGAAAAAGAAACTGTGGAAAGAGTATTTTTGGTCAAGGAGTTTTTGTTTGCTTACAACAGGTGGTGCTCCCATTGAAGTGATAAAAAAATATATAGAAAATCAAGGTGTAAAGTGAGGTGATTCGATATGGCAAACAAAGCATATAAGTTCCGTCTGTATCCAACGCAAGAACAAGAGAAACTCCTTGCCAAAACCTTCGGTTGTGTTCGTTTCGTCTACAACAAAATGTTAGCTGAACGAAAGGAAACATATGAACAATTCAAGGGTGACAAAGAAGCGCTAAAGAAACAAAAGTTTCCTACTCCTGCTAAGTATAAGGAGGAGTTTGCATGGCTCAAAGAAGTAGATAGTCTCGCATTGGCGAACGCCCAACTGAATTTGCAGAAGGCATACAAAAACTTCTTCTCTGGTCGTGCTGAATTTCCGAAGTTCAAAAACCGTAAGGCAGGACAATCCTACACAACCAATGTGGTAAACGGAAACATTATGCTTTTGGATGGCTATATCAAATTGCCGAAACTAAAACTTGTGAAAATGAAGCAACATCGGGAAATTCCGTCGCTTCATATTATCAAGTCTTGTACGGTTTCTCGAACAAAAACAGGAAAATACTATGTTTCTATTCTCACTGAATACGAACATCAACCTGTACAAAAAGAAGTGCAAGCTGTTGTTGGCTTAGATTTTTCCATGAATGGCTTATTTGTCGATAGTGAAGAAGGTGAGACAGCCAATTCCCCTCGTTTCTATCGCCAAGCCTTGGAAAAATTAGCGAAGGAACAGCGTATTTTATCACGTAGAAAGAAAGGCTCTAGTCGTTGGCACAAACAACGTCTGAAAGTAGCGAAGCTACATGAAAAAATTGCGAACCAACGAAAGGACTTTCTACATAAGGAATCGCACAAATTAGTGAAACTGTATGACTGCGTGGTTATCGAAGACCTCAACATGAAAGGAATGTCACAAGCACTCCATTTCGGGAAAAGCGTTGCTGATCATGCCTGGGGCATGTTCACGACATTTCTTGGGTACAAGTTAGAAGAGAAAGGGAAAAAGCTTATCAAAATAGATAAATGGTTTCCATCATCCAAAACTTGCTCATGTTGTGGTCAAGTAAAAGAGTCTCTATCCCTTTCTGAGCGTAAATTCCACTGTGATTGTGGTTTTGTGGCAGACAGAGATTGGAATGCTTCTATCAACATCAAACGTGAAGGATTACGCTTATTAGCGTTGGTATAGCAAAAAGAACTCTTGGAACGAGAGGGATAGCTCGGTCAGTTTTCGTTGGCTACTAAAAGCAACGATAAGTCGAGAAGCCCCCACTTCAAAAACCGTAAGGTTTTAAGTGGTGAGTAGTTCACTGCCCTGCTTGGGTTCCCAATGGTATTTGACGAGTACCGCTTCGCCATCTTTGTTCACCCATTTGTATGTATTAACGCCCGACCCTTGCATCTGCCGATAGTTGGCAGGAATTCCCCACGGAGAGAATATGAACGTTACCATATGTGTCGATTCCGGTGTCTGGGAAAGAAAGTCAAACATACGCTCGGGATCAGGAAGATTGGTGACCGGGTCCGGTTTGAAGGAATGTACCATATCAGGAAATTTCAACGGGTCACGAATAAAGAAGATTTTCAGGTTGTTCCCGACCAAATCCCAGTTTCCTTCTTCTGTGTAAAATTTTACGGCAAATCCGCGCGGGTCTCTGAGCGTTTCCGGGGAGTGAGCGCCACCGATGACCGTAGAAAAGCGAACAAAAACAGGCGTGCGTTTGCCCGCCTCTTGAAACAGCTTCGCCCTCGTATACTTGGCAATGGGCTCGTCTCCCACTTTCCCATACGCTTCAAAATAACCGTGCGCGCCTGCCCCGCGAGCATGCACCACACGCTCCGGGATTCGTTCACGGTCAAAATGAGAAATCTTTTCGAGTAGATGATAATTTTCCAGTGTAGTCGGGCCCCGGTTCCCGACGGTTCTCACATTTTGATTATCCTTGATTGGGTGGCCCTGTCGGTTTGTCAGCGTCTCTTCGTTTTCACCTGCCGCAAATCGTTTATCTCCGGGACCACCGATTCCGGTAATGGCTGTTCCCTCTTCCCGGTGTTGATGCTCGTCCATTTCACCGCACCTCCGCATGAACATTTTCGGTTTAGAATGTCCGAGTGGCTCATGCGGTATACAGAAATTACCTTTTTTTCTCCTTTAAAAAGCTGCTCGGCAATTTTGCAGCCAAAACATGCTCTTGATTATCTACAAATACGCTTTTTCTGATCCGGTATTCTCCTTGGAAAAATTGATCATCATAATCCTTTAGATCAACGATCTCTAAAAAACTGTCTCCTGGCTTCAGAGTGAGACCTATATCCACAAAAGTTGTATCCTGCTTAAACGGCACGACATACCATGTTCCTTGTTCAAATTTCTCAAGAGCATAGCCCACACCATGTTCAATCCGGCTCGATCCCATATTGTGTATTTCCAAATTCAGCTTGGTGTTTGATGATTTATCTGGTAATCCAGTGATGGTTATGTCAACATGTGTACCGTTTTCAGAAATGGTCTGTGGCAATTCTCCATATTCAGACGGAACCACCAAAGGTCGGTTTTCTTCTTCATGGGAACATCCAGCCATCAACACGACGATCAGGATGATCCCAAAGAGATTCTTCAGAACTTTCATTTATATCCCCCCCTCTTATTAGACGGAGTGATTTGGTTCTCGTTACAAATACAGGGAATTCATTTCTCAAAACGATCCGAAACAAAGAAGCACGCGATCCCGAGTGCAGGCACTGCAAACAATAGCTTTGGATATGGAGGGTGAAACCAGGTATTTTGCAAAACGACATAAGCGATAATCAGGAGCACCCCAGCGATCTTCCAAAACATTTGTCTCTTCCATATTGACAACATGATCAGCTCCTACATTCCCTTATTTGGACGAAACCCCCATATTGTTTTATCGTATATCTGATTAGAAAAAATAACCATTATTTTCAGTACATGGGGGGGGAATTCCTTGTACTTTGATTCTTTTTTTTGCCACCTTGTGGTTCTTCTTCTGAAAAAATCCCCTGTTTTCAGCAAACAGAGGATCTACGTGTATGACGCTATTCCAGTTTTTCAGCGATGTGGATGAGTGTTGATTTCGTGACGTTTACATCGGCGGATTGCAAACTATACAACATGTCACCATTCACCCAGGTCAATTGTTTCAGTTCGTTGCCTGTGGAACTTTTGATTTCTTTATAGACGCCTTCCTTCTTGTCGATTGCGATTTTTTCCATCGTAGCCGGCATTGCGTACACGATTTCCTGCGGGTCTGCTTTTTTGATGATGAGAATAATCTTGCCGGAATCGCCCTGATAAAAAGCATTTGCGGTCTTGATCTTCTCTTTCTTACGTTCTGTCCCTTCGTAGAAGATGTCTCCCTTTGTAAAAACAAAGGAGTCGGTCAATTTCTCAGGAATGGTTGCAAAGCCTTCTACTTCAATGGAGAATGCAGCAAGATCGTCCTGGGTTGACATCTGCTGTTGAACCATTTCTGTGTCGGGTTTTTGCAGTTGTGTAATTTCTTGTTCATTTCCCTGCCGAGCTTGATACGATACGTTCCCGTTTTCATCGCGTAATTGGAAAACCTGTACGGCTGCATAAGCAGTGGATACAAGCAACAACATACATGCCGCCAAAATAACTCATACTTTTATATGGAAGAACCACATTGAGACATAATCACAATTTTCCCATTGAAAGTCAGCATCAATTTTCTTCCCCATGGACTTTCAAAAGGGCGTTTTATGCAGATGAGGACACCTCTGTACGGTAGGTACATTTTCTTAGTCGCAGGTATTGGCTGCTGCTCTGCTTATGGTTGGAAAAAGAAAAAACCTCATCCCCATGAATGAAGTTTCAGTGTTCTGACGTTACTTTTCCAACAAAAAAAACTTATGTTTACTGAAAATAAAGAATTTATATCAGATTCTTGTATGTTTGTGCGTCGTAAGTCTCAACTTTTTTAATTGTCGTTGCCTATTGGAAGATAAACAGTAAATTTAGTACCCTCATCAGGCTGACTCGCAACGCGGATGAAACCGCCGTGGGCTCTTACAAAATGATGGGCGATGGATAATCCGAGCCCCGTACCGCCTGTATGCCGCGAGCGCGCTTCGTCTACGCGGTAAAATCGATCGAATAGGTGGAGCAGATGTTCCGCTGGTATTCCGATGCCGGTATCGATCACCGAGACACGTGCAAAAAACGCATTCTGATCAACCACCCTGTCTTCGATTTCAACCGTAATCTTCCCTCCACGTGGCGTGTAACGAATCGCATTGGTCAGCAAATTATAGAAAACCTGCGTGATCCGTCTCGCATCGGCCATCACAGGAATCGGTCTTGATATTGTGTAAAGTTGAATGTCCAATCCGTTTTCTTCCGCTTCGTATTTCAAGTCATCCACGATTCGTTCCAGGTGTACCGGCAGATCGAGCGGTTTGCGATCGAGCGACAACCGGCCTGCTTCTGCCAGCGACAAAACGTGAAGATCATCAACAAGCAGGCTCATGCGGATCACTTCATCATGAATCTGAAGCAGCATTTCCGGCGGGACATGATGACCGGCCTGCTGATAATTCTCCAGTTTAAGCTGCATAATGGACAGCGGCGTGCGAAGCTCGTGAGCAACGTCGGCCACCAATCTTCTGCGGGCTTCTTCGGCTTCGCGCAGACGAAATGTCATGTCATTGAACGTTTGGGCGACTTTCCCATACTCATCTTTCGTATCTACAGGTACTTTTACGTTTAGATCGCCCTGCGCCACGCGCTCAATAGCAGCTATAAGCTTTTTGAGCGGGAGGGTCAGCACCCCCGATATCCAAAAACTAAAGGACAACCCGATCACAACAAAAAAGGACGCTCTAAGCAGTACGTTCAGCTTCATTTTGCCAAGGAAATAAGATTTTAATAGTTGGATTTGTTCTTCAGGCGAGGCGTTCAGATAGTTGTCATCGATTTGCTCCCTTTGAAATTGATCGAACAAGCCGCCTGTGTAAACTTGCGTTGTAAGGGAGATAATGTTGCCCACAATGAGCAAGAGCAGTCCCATAGCAAATATTTTCATCCGGACCGTCATCTTCATGAACGTTCACCGAATCGGTAACCGAAGCCGTATACCGTTTGAATATATCGAGGATTAGCAGGATCGTCTTCCAGTTTGCGGCGAAGATTCCGAATATGAGAATCCATCGTTCTTTCGTATCCCATGTACTCATCCTGCAGAGCAGCCTTTAACAATTGCAAACGGCTAAAGACAATGCCGGGACGACCCGCCAGTGTGAACAGAATTTTGAATTCGGTGGGTGTCAAATGGATTTCACGACCGTCTTTGAATACCTGACATTTTGCCTCGGAAATGCTCAAGTTGTCTCTTTCCAAGAACATCGATCTGTCTTCAGGTCCACGTAAGCGGCGAAGTAAAGCTCGGATGCGCGATGCGAGCTCGCGCAAGCTGAACGGCTTCGTCAAATAATCATCCGCGCCGATTTCCAGACCGACAATTTTATCCGACTCATCCGATCTTGCCGTGACCATAATAATGCCGCATTGCGAAGTTTGCCTGATTTCACGGCATACGTCGATGCCGCTTTTCTCGGGGAGCATCCAATCAAGTACGATGAGATCGGGCCGCTCAGCCCGGGAGATCGTTAACGCTTCCTTGCCTGTACGGGCGATCAATACCCGAAACCCTTCACGTTGCAGATAGGTGTGCATCTCCTCAAGCATGCCCGGTTCGTCCTCTACTAGCAACAACTTCGCTTCCATTTCAATCACATCTTTCCATATTAGTCTGCTTCCACTGTGAGTAGATACCGCTTACCGAAAATTATACCGTGATTTGACAGGTTCTTGAAGAAATCCACGCAATGAGAGGAAGATCTGCATAAGTTCTCGACATTTGTTGTGTACACTGCCTGTGAAAGGAAAGAAATAACCGCAAAGAACAAGAAATAATACGAAGTGAACGGGAGGATCGCTTAAAACACAAGTTTGCAAAAACAGCAAAGAGGAGTGAGTAACAAATGAAAATGAAGCTCGTTTCATTCGTAATACTTTGTACCTTTCTACTTGTTCCAACTATTGCCTCTGCTGATGGGACCAACAGTAATATCGTATACGGATTTACCACCGGGCGACTTTGGGCCACGATGGACGCAGTGGTAGGGCTGTTCAGCGCGGTCATCGGCGGGCTGTCTCTAGCCCGCTCCGCCGGTCGTTTCGGCACTGGCTCAGGGAGACGCGGGGCCATCGTGTCTGCGGTGATGGCGCTAATCGTCATCGTCTACGCTGGGCTGCATCTGGCCAACTTCACGGGGGATTTCGGCACCGGCAGCGGGCGAGCCGGGGCCATCGTGGCCATCGTGATGGGGCTGATCGGCATGGTCCTCGCTGGGCTAACTTTGGTCCGCTACCGCCGCGCCAGCTGACCCGACCATGGTGCCCGCTGTTGTGGTTCCTGTCTTTCCTGGGCGTGATGTCACGAACGCTATCAATAACATCGAATGCATAAGCTAACGGTTCGATAGTTCAGGCTGCCAAAGGGCAGCCTATTTCACTCTTGGCGATCAAATATCGGGAACAAAGCCTGTAAACGCAATATTATTTCTTGTCAAGACGAGCTTCTGCTTGCTCTGCTCGCATTCGCCAGAAAAGCAACTCGTCAGCAGGTCAAAGGGGATTCTGTTATCTGGGACTATACCATCCTTTCTCGAATCGATTTTTCAGTTATAGTCCCTCCCCTTACATTCTGATATGTTATTATCAGTCAGATTTTCACACTAAAAACCAATTAGGGGACCTATTAACATGACTTGTCATTGGTTTATGGATGCAATTCTAGAAACTGATAGATTATTAATAAGACCTTACAAAAGCCCTGTGATATCAATCCTACACAAATTAAACTTTACTATGGTATATCTGATAAATTTACAGGTCAAGGTCTTGTAATAGAAGCGGCGCGGGCTGTATTACAATTCGCTTAGATTGAGGATGAGGACAATGAAGATAAATAACAATTTTGGTTGTTTGACTATTCCATTTGTAACATGCAATCTAAGAAGATTTCTCATATGGTAAAAGCATAATCATTTTTGCTGTAGGAGGTGCATCCGTGCAAAACAAAAATGACCCAGACATTTCTCCCCAGGATTTACAGCTTGTTGGGTTAATTCTCGCCGCGATAGGAGCTGTTCTTCAAACGATTGGATACGCTCAAGAGATACACAAATCAACCAGTAAAAAGTAAATCGAATATGGCGTGGCATCAAGGTCAAGTACCTTTCGGGGAGTTAGACCTAGATGCCTAGTTACATACGTTCCATTTGCAACCGGCACGGATACGCGTGACTCCTGATCTCCTGCCATTCTCTGTTCGGGGTGGACAGCAAAGTAATGAAGAGGCATAGCGCTCAGTAATCAGAATATTATAAAATAAAAGGTGGTATACCTAGTCCCGAAAGGAGAAATAATATGAATTCTTATGAAGAAAATTTACGTACAACCAGAGAGCAATTATTACATGAGATTTCTTCGCTAAGTTTTGATGAATTCAATCTGCAATTTGAGATGGGGAAATGGAGTATCGCTCAAGTCTGCCATCATTTGCTTATTACGGAAACGTTGTTCGCAAAAGCAATTGTGTTTGGACTTAAGCAAAATCAAAAGAATGCAACCGACACAGAACACATACCGATTCAGTTTGTATCTGATCGGTCAAATAAGATAAAAGCGCCAAAGATTTCAGAACCAAGTTCCGAACCTTTTCAAGTTCAGCAAATCATTGAACAATTAAGCGATTCAAGAAAGAAAGTAATAGATGTTCTTCGTAGTATAGATGACAAGTCGGTCTTGAAGGCAATAGCAGTAGAGCATCCTGTTGTTGGTAACTTGCCATTAGATCAATGGGTGGAACTTTTGTATTTACACGAGCAACGACATATAGAGCAAATTAAAGATTTGAAAGCACAGTGCTAACAGAAAAGTCGTTCAATGAGCACTAGCTACCAAGTCTGTCAAGAATTTCTGTAAATTCAATCAACCGATATATGAATACGGAAGACATACGCTATCGAACTTTTTGGTTAGTTTTTACCTTCATAAGTTCCGATGTTATTTATGAAGAGCTCAACTCATTAAGATGATTCATTAATCTTGTCAAAACGTTAACAGTTTGCTCGTATTCTTCCTGGGTTATAACTTGAAACATTCGCATGCCTGTTTCCTTTATGATCTCAGCGATTGTTTCGAACTCTTCCCTTCCTTTTTTGGTAAGGTAGATTTCGGTTTCAAGATGATCTGGGTTTTCCCTAAGCTCTATCCAGTTTCTCTGCACGAATGAATCGAGTATATTGTCCATTTCAGACGGACTTACGTAATTTTTTGCATATAAATTTTCTTTTATAGCAACTCCATCCAAATATGCTCTATTCATCACTTGCCAATGGAAACGTGTTAATCCTTGGTCCTTCAGTGTCTTATCCACATAACGGGTAATGGCCTTATCTGTTTCTTTTAAATACCAGCCAAAACCATAGGAATGATTATTATTCATTTGAAAACCCTCCCACCAAAAATGTGATTTTTTCCCACAAAGATAAAACGCTCGTTTTTCTAATAAGCAGTTTTACCCACCCAATGAATCCGCAATACAAAGCACAATCCGTCCTCGTCCATGTCCGGTTTCACTCTGTCTGTGTGCTTGTTGTACTTCATGTAATAAAAAAGTTTTATCAATTACTGCTTTAATTTTTTTCTGAGCGATCAATTCTGCAATAGTTTTCAAATCTTTGTTAGATGCAAAACTACTATTTCGATTCGCTTTCATACCAAGTTGCATAGCTTTTTCCAGTGATGGTTGTTCAAGTAACGAAATCAAAGTTCCACCTCGGGATAGTACAGACCAAGAACGATTAAGTATTTCCCCTCCTACCGTATCCAATACAAGATCAACGTCCTTTACAACCTTTTCAAACTGAGTACATGTGTAATCAATTACCATTTCTGCTCCAAGTGAGCGTACAAAATCAATATTAGCCGTGGAGGCAGTACCAATTACATAAGCCCCTTTCCAGCTAGCAAATTGTGTCGCAAACGCTCCAACACCCCCAGCAGAACCATGAATGAGGACTCTTTGACCAGCTGTTAGCCCTCCCTCATTAAAAAGCGCATTCCAGGCAGTAGCTGCCCCACCGGTAATAGTAGCAGCATCAGCAAAAGTAAGATGTTCTGGCATAGGAATGAGATCATTTACGGAAGCAATTGTATATTCGGCATATGTCCCTTTCGCACGTCCAAAAACAAATTGCCCTTTTTGAAATGATGTAACGTCAGTCCCAACTTTTTCAATTACTGTTTACGCTGAAGCATAATGCCCGAAAGCTGACGGTATTGCCTGTCCAGGGATTGACGAATATAATGTCCGTATCACAGAAAAGGAAAAGGATGCCTCCATATAGCGTGAGCCTGTTCGCGCAAGCTCACTGGAGACATCCCCTCACAAAACGTATGATCATTGTATCAAATTATGAGCTGGATGAGAAGATCCCCGGCGTTTTTTGTTAGGTGTGCAGAAATTGTCCCTAGCCCTTGCTGCATTGCGAGTTTAACGGTAATCGGTAGCCGAGGCCGGAAGATTGTTCATGCTACAGGGGAAAAGAGCGAGTTGGTTATTCGAAGATTGCGTTGTACGGCTTGTCGGAAGATTCATCATGAGTTACCGGATTGCATTGTACCTTACAAGCGTTACGAGTCGGAATGTGTGGAAAATGTCATCACGTCTGAACCGTCAGAAGTAGATGTTGCCGCAGACAACTCCACGTTGTACCGTTGGCGGGCTTGGTTTTGCTCCATGGCCACCTACTTGCTAGGGTGCTTAGAGTCTATCGCCATTCGCTTTCATCTAGATGTTGTGGAGGAATCGTCCACTCCTTCACAAGCTGCACACCATAGATTCGGACGTTATGTCGGTGATGCTGACGGATGGCTAGCTAGAGTTGTCCGGCCTGTTGCAAATTCAAACTTTTGGGTTACATACCCGTTCTGCATTCTTGTCCAAGGCCCTCTGAGATAGACTCGTAAACGAATCTATCAGAGGAAAGGTGTAATGGGATGAAAGATCAAAAGAAAGCAGAGCAAATCGCAGCAGACCGTGTGCAGCTCCTTGCCCCGTTGCTTACGGAAGGGCTCGATCCGGCAAAGGCGAGGGAAATCAAGCAAAGAATTTGCGAGCAAATCGGAATATCGGAGAGAACGCTGCGGCGGTATCTAGCAGCCTACCGGCAAGATGGCTTTGGCGGATTAAAGCCGAAGAGCAAAGGGAAGCAACCCGCAGCCCCCGCCATTCCGTCGGAGGTCTTGGAGCAAGCAATCTTGCTGCGGCGAGAGGTACCAAGTCGTAGTGTCACCCAGATCATTCAGATCCTGGAATGGGAAGGCCGCGTTAAGCCAGGTCAAATCAAACGGAGCACGCTTCAAGAGAAGCTAACGGAACGTGGTTACAGCACAAGACATATGCGAATGTATGCAAACTCTGGTGTAGCGGCTCGCAGGTTCCAACAGCCACACCGCAATCGTCTATGGCACTCGGACTTAAAGTATGGTCCGTACCTGCCCATTGGACCGGATGGAGCGATGAAACAAGTGTTTCTCGTCACCTTCATCGACGATGCGACGAGATTCGTGCTGCATGGCGAATTTTACCCGGTCATGGATAAGACGATCGTCGAAGACTGTTTCCGAAAGGCCATTCAGAAATACGGTGTTCCGGAGGCGGTGTACTTCGACAATGGGAAGCAGTACCGTACCAAATGGATGACACGGACGTGTTCCAAATTGGGTGTGCGACTTCTTTTTGCGAAACCGTACTCGCCAGAATCGACCGGTAAGGTTGAGCGATTCAACCGGGTGGTAGATTCTTTCCTTAGCGAAGCAGCACTTGAAAAGCCTAAGACGATCGACCGACTGAATGAGTTGTTCGAGGTCTGGCTCTCGGAATGCTACCAGAACAAGCCGCATTCGGCATTAGAAAACAAACGAAGCCCTGAAATCGCCTTTCGAAATGACAAGAAGGCGCTTCGGTTTGTGGAACCGGAGGAACTTGCCAATGCATTCCTTCACTGTGAAACCCGCAAAGTCGACAAAACCGGTTGCATTAGCTTCTTGGATCGAAAATATGAAGTGGGGCTTCCTTTCATCGGATGTACCGTGGATGTCGTGTATGACCCGTCAGACACCACCGAGTTGACGATTGAGTATGAAGGCCACGAACCGTGGAAGGTCAAAGAGCTCGTGATCGGTGAACGCGCCGGAAAGCGTCCTCCGTTGCCAGACCATCTTCAGCCTGTTCCAGTAGAATCGTCAAGGCTGCTAAGTGCTGCCGAAGTACAGAGTCATCACCGCCGTTCCGTGCAAGCTCCGGCCGTTAGTTACCGTAGGAAAGGTAAGGTGAATGGCGATGTTTGAGGCATTCTACGAGCTTAGTCGTTCACCGTTCTCCAGAGATGTCCCGCCTAGCGAGCTGTATGAGTCGGTCATTTTGGAAGAGACGCTGGGACGGTTAGAATATGCGGCAGAGAGGCAATGGTTTGCTGTCGTTACCGGAGACTGCGGAACGGGGAAGACGACAACGATTCGGCGGTTTGCGGAAGAACTGGATCCCGCAAAGTTCAAAGTGCTCTATCTGTCAGATTCAAAGCTGACCCCGCGGCATTTCTACAAGGGACTACTGGAACAACTCGGTTGTGAGTCGAAGTTTTATCGCGGGGATGCGAAGCGTCAGTTGCATCGGGAGATTGAGCTCATGCGAGGAATTCATGGATTGCAGCCCGTCGTGGTCGTGGATGAAAGTCATCTTTTGGATCGTGAGATGCTGGAAGAGGTTCGCTTTCTTCTGAATTTTAAGATGGATGCACAAAGCCCAATGGCTCTTATCCTTGTCGGGCAAAGCGAACTCTGGGATCGCATTAACCTACAAGCTTACGCTGCAATTCGTCAACGCATCGATCTGCAATGCAAACTTCCGCATTACGACCGGGCCCAAACAGGAGCTTACATCGAGAGACACATGACCTATGCCGGTGCGGAACGGGACATATTCACCGACGGAGCCATTGATGACATCTATCGCTTTTCTAGTGGAGCAGCTAGGCTAATCAACAAAGTATGCACCCATTGTTTAATCTATGGGGCCCAGAACAAACACCGCATCATCGATGATCATATGGTTAAACGCGTCATTCAGGGAGAATTATCATAA
Source organism: Brevibacillus ruminantium (assembly GCF_023746555.1). NCBI lineage: Bacteria > Bacillati > Bacillota > Bacilli > Caryophanales > Paenibacillaceae > Brevibacillus > Brevibacillus ruminantium. The sequence goes on along the minus strand of NZ_CP098755.1, from coordinate 2,662,193 downwards.
TTCCCCCTCTCGTATATCCGGATGCGGTCAGATTAACCGTCAATAGCAGGATAACTTACACCATCAATCTCCGGACATTATGCGTTAGCAATAACACAATTACACCGGAAAAAGACGATCCGGGAATATAAGGGAACTGAACTGGAATATTAGTCATGCCTCTACGAATTTTCCAATCAATTGGAAGAACCCCTGCAAAGTGTACTTTGATGAGCACTTCCCCTTTTTGGGGTTCCGGACATGGTATCTTCTCTAATTTCAGTTCTTCAGAACCACCGAATTTGTAAACTTGAATAGCCTGTATCATATTTGGTGTCATAATAATCACCTTCTTTGCATTTTTTCTTTGCATAAAACAAATCGATGAAATAAAATACAATTAGAGTAATTACTCATAGTGAGTATACTCACTTTTGATTTTACAATACTGAGTATACTCATTATTTTTTTTGATGTCAAGGAGGATGATTTATGGCGGATTCGAATACACCATTTACCGAGGAAATCCCTTCTGCGGATGATTTATTTAAAGCATTAACCAAAACAACTCATTTTCTTCACCGTCAATTCGAGATGCAATTATCCTCATTTGACGTGCCAGAATATTTGACAGGACCCAGGTTACGCGTACTTATTGCTGTTTCAGAATCAGGTAAAATAAGGATGAGCGATTTAGCGTCTAAATTAGGCATTAAAGCACGTACAGTTACCCAATTTGTTGATGCACTTGAGCAAAAAAATCTTCTTATCAGGCTTCCTGATCCTAATGACCGCCGCGCTACGTTCTTGCAGGTCACAGATATTGCTGCACCTCTTATAAAAAATGCCCGTTCAGCAACAAATGAGGTGACAGAAAAACTGTTTGAGCCTTTACCGATGGAGCTTCGCATTCAACTGCTCAATATTCTCTCTCGTCTTGTCGATTATAGGAATGTTTGCATATTCGACGATAAGGAACAGTAGAAAGATAATCCTCAAGCTGTCCAGAGCGATTTGAACAAGAATTTTCATCTCAAAAACGATTGTTTTTGAGATTTTTTATATTGAACTGAATTGTCATCTCGCCCCTTGTTTTTGGTTGATTAGGAAAACTGATGGGAACCTTTGAGTGATCAGCCCAGTCATTGTCACTTGCTCCAACATACAATGTTCAGGAAGTAAAAGGTAAAAGGAGTGAAATCAAATGGCATTTCGTCCACCTTCGGGACTGTTTCCGGGAACTCCTTCGAGACCATTTCCGGGAGCTCCTCCTGGACCGCAGCAATTCCAGCCACCAACATTTTCTCCCCCACCATTCATACCCGCACAGCCTGCTCCATTTGCTATTGATCCCGGTGCAATTGCTGGTTGTTTGTTTCGCCTGACGTATGTTTGGCTTGCAAATGGTGAACAATTCTGGTTTTTCCCTGTTTTTTTAGGTCCTAGATCCGTTGCAGGTTTTCGGTGGAGCGGTAGATTTTGGAGATATACCGGATTTGATTTACGATTCATTCTTTCATTTTCCTGCTTTTAAAAATTGGGCTCTCAAAGAACTTAAAACGGTTATCTCATGAACTTTAAAGAAAGATAAGGACTAGCATGGTCTTTGATCCCCTTATCAGCCATTGAAAAATGGCTGTTTTACATACGGTCAAATTTTCAATGCCCCTATCATTTACGTCTGCTCTGGCAACGAGTGGGTACCCACGTCTATTTTTGCGGTCCTGAGGCAACGGTGCAGCAGTTTCAGGAAGCTGCTAGGAACTTTGGGCACCCTGAGCAGAACATTCACTTTTAATTATTCACGCCACCCGACCCCATGCTGCGTGAACCCTTTGTCGCAGAGCTTTGGCAAAACAAGCGCACAAATTCGGCTGGCCGCGACCAATGCTTTGCTGGCCGCTGGCATTAAGGCTCCGTACCCTCGTCGAGTCGGCAGATGTGGTTCCTGCGCTATGCAGAGAATCGTTTGAAACGAATAGTTGTGGATTCTCGTTATTTTCATCGCTATTTCTTGTGAGCTTCGGTCAAACACCCATTTAACGGGAAAGCCGATTACGGGCAATTGAACCGCACCCCTTGGCTGGTTTGGGAACAGTTATATCCGATGTTTTCGCAAGGGGTGATGTATGAGCAGAATACTAGATTTTTAGGCTCACCTCTTTTTTAACTATCAAATATTGTAAGACGCGCTCAAAAGCAGTCCGATTAATCAACAGAATTGTTGTAGTAAAAACGGTGTTTGCTACATTTACAGGCTGTCTGCTCAGTGTCGGAAGAACTGGTTTTCGCGTTCAGGTATTCACTGGTAGCGATCAGACGTTCACCATCATTACCATTCCGATCAATATCGTTATAGACATTTTTCGTTTCCCGTGCAATTGCAACTATGCTAGGTCACCGGCCCCTGTTCAACGGGGCCTATCCATATTCCTCTGTAGTCAGCTATCGAGCAGTCTCCTTGAACAATTTCTCAAATCCCTGCCCAGTACATAAACCCCGATTCTCTCACCCCTTTTGGTGTTGATGCCGCTTTGGACAGATTTCCCTGCTCTTTTTTTACTTGCAAAAGACAACATTATCGATTTACGTTCGTCAAATTAGAACAGCCAGTTGGAGGTGAATACCCTTGTGGATGAAACTATCTTCTGTCCTTTTGAACATTCTCCTCGGTATTGCAGGATTCTATGTTTTCATGTTTGTTGTAATAACTGGTGGTGCTCTTGATGGTAGCCGGCCTCCAAGTCCCTCACTCCTAGGTTATTTGGTCATCCTGGTATACTTAATCATTTGTTTAGGAAGCAACTTTCCTTTTGCCCGAAGGTCCGCTGGAATCTGGACGTATTGCCTGACAAGTCTCTTCGTATGGCTCGTTTCATTTTTCATTACTATTCTTTTATAGGTGCCTGTCTAACAGTTTTGATATACTAATATTGTTTGTTTAACCTCCATTCATAAAGGACTGATTTATGCCCAGATAGGATAGTAGATTCCTTCCATTCAATTAAGTACTTAGGAGGTCGCTAGTAAACATGAATCAAATTACAACGGAGCGATTATTATTAAGACCGATGCAACTTGATGATGCTCCCTTTTTATTTGAATTTTGGTCTGATCCTATGGTCTCAAAACATATGAACATCGAAACATTTAGGGATGTTTCGCAGGCTGAACAAATGATTGGATTGCTCCAGGGACTTTCCAAAGAAAATAAAGCAATCCGCTGGACAATCCTCTCGAGACTCTCAAATGAGATTATAGGGTCGTGCGGCTTTAATTATCTAGATTATGAAAATGAACGTGCAGAAATAGGCTATGACCTGGGGTATCCTTATTGGGGGAAAGGATATGCTCCTGAAGCGCTAAGAGCTATCATTCGCTTTGGTTTTGAACACTACCGTCTAAATAGAGTGGAAGCAAAAGTTGAACCTGAGAATCTCAATTCGATAAAGGTCTTAAAAAAATTAAGATTTGTCGAAGAAGGAACCCTCAGACAATATGAAAAGTCTAAAGGAGAATTTGTAGATCTACTGATGTTTTCCTTGTTGCGATCCGACTGGACAGAAGAATAACTCCAGCAAACTGGTATTATTCTTTATGATAAATTCGTTTATGGTTTTGGCGGCCGGGTAATTCCTGGCCCCCTTTTTTTAGTTCCGGGATACGTCCATAAAATAAATTTCTGCTAGATTGAAAATACCGATCTTTTGATTCACTCAACTTGGAGGAGGATCCAAAATGAACAATACGAACACATTACGAGGACTGAGTACCGTTAGTTTTTGGGCTGCTGATCTTGCGGCAGCAAAGAAGTGGTACACAGAGCTGCTGGGCATTGAGCCATACTTTGAACGACCAGGATATTTTGAGTTTCGTCTTGGTGACTTCCAACATGAGTTGGGTGTTATTGATAGCCGCTACGCACCCAATATCTCGGCAACAAACCCAGCCGGCGCTATTGGGTATTGGCACGTCGATGATGTGAAAGCAGTTTTCGAAAAGCTTCTTTCTATGGGAGCAACGAAGTATGAGGAACCTACAGAACGCGGTCCAGGGTTTATCACTGCTTCCGTGGTTGATCCTTTTGGGAATATCCTTGGCATTATGTACAATTCGCACTTTTTAGAGGTTTTAGGATCAACCAAAAAACCATGACCCAGCATCCTCGTACGGGTTCTACTTTTGTCCAAATGCACATTTTGTACAGTTGAATCCTAATTTTTTGTTAAAATGATGAAAATCATGTACGGATCTGGATCTGAGGTGAAAATATGCTTCCCCCTGTAAAAATCCTTATCGTCTTTCTCTGCTTTTTCCTAATCACTCGACTTATGAGTATTTTGAGATACAAAAGAAGTCCACATGCAAATAGTAGTTGGAAGGAAGACATCACTACAGCACTGTTACAAACAATTGTCTTCATTTTGGTAAGTTACTTTTTCACATAGAGTATTTTTACATACATATGTCAGAAAACCTGACATCTTCTTATGAAAACGGACATCTCTTCATGTTATAGTAGTAGCAAAGAACGGCAATATCCGAGGTAGCGATATGCCGTCACAAGAAGGGAGTCTTGCACCGTGCTGGTAATCGAAAGAACCTCATCAGAAAATTCGGATTTTCGCATGTTGGTCACCCTATTGGACCAAGATTTTCAATTTAGAGTTCAACATATTGAGAATGAACGAAAGCAATTGAGGTCGTGTTCTTTCCTCCTGTCGTTCTAGCTGGTAATATTCGGTTAATGAAGGAGGATTGACACGATGTATAAAAATTGGTTCTCCGTTCTAGGTTTCCTGATCGGCCTACTCGGTTCATTGATTTCATTAGTTGTTTGTTATGACTATATTTATGGTGAATCCTATAAAGGTCTCGACTTTTTATTATATTTGCTGATTATGCTTCCAGCACTCATCGCTTTTATTACATCTTTTGTAACCGCACCAATAATCTTGATACCATTTATTTGGTCGTTACCGTTCAGTACGTATTTGTTACTAGCATCAGATACAAAATGGTTTGCAATTTCCTGCGTGACCTATCTTCTTTCTGCTTTTTTCAAATTTCAAGGTACCGAAAACCGAATCAATTTAACAAAATGATCCTTTCGATTTATCTAAAGCGTGTCATATACTGTAATCAAAGGATGTGAAGCCAGATGGAATTCGTTTGTTATTGCAAACAATGTAACAAAGCCATATATTGCACTGGTGGATTCTTGGAAGGGGTAATCCTGGAAGATAAAACGATTATTTGTTTAAAATGCAATGAACAAAATACGATTAATCAGAAGCCGGAGGATTCGATCCATCGTTATCCACCTGCTCACAATTCTCTTTTGTAAAATCAATTTGACCCTTCGTTTTCTATAAAATGGTTCCATTGTTCTTGAATGAAATGAATCTTAAAATTGACTTTATTTATGATGTCATCGCCTGTTTCTTCGCTCAATGTCATTTTTTCGATTTCCCATCCTAACATCATCAATGTTATATCAATAGCCCAGATTGCCAAATCTCGCATGTAATCTTCTTCAGAAACATGTAACACTGTTTCAGTTATTAATTCGTAGTACCTACTTACTACATACCTCAGCAAGTCTAGATTATAGATATCTTGAAGAATGAAAGTTACATCTCGGATAGGTGACGTGACCCCCGCCCATTCCCAATCAATGAACTTGACCTGTTTATCACGCAGGAAAACATTGTCCAAGTGGGGATCTCCGTGTGCAATCGTTGCTACTTTAGGTTTATAGTTAGTTGTCATCGAGTAGAATTTATTGGCGATTCATTCAATTGTCATGAGTTCGTTAATGTCGCCCCCTCTAGTTGGCTTAGATTTTTGATAGCCCAATCCATGATAAGCCTCTTCACCGCTGTTTTCCTAGTCATGAACATGATAGGCTTTCATATTTCCCCCTCTCATTTAGCAAATCGTGTGTTACTGTAATGATTTGAATCATCTTTTCTTTCGATTAAAGGACTACATGCTATTCGCGTAAGAAATTTAATACATGGTGTAACCACACCTTTCATTTAGATTTTTTGGAGGACATAGCCCACACGGGAGGTATCGCAAGTAGATTGCAAAGCAATCTACTGAGAACTTCTTTTCATATTTTCTTTTTAGGCTTAAACTACAAAGTGCCAATGTATTTCTTAACACAACGTGGGCACTCCTTTTGGATGGAGTGTTTTTGGCAAGTAAGAAATGTAGCAAATGGCAATTAAAAATGTACCACTTGCCAACCCCTAAATTATTTACCGTGTAATAGCGATTCTTTGTATCGATGGCTTTCGCCATTGAAGACGATCAAATGAGAGTGATGAATCAAGCGATCAATAACTGCCTCTGTTAAAATTGGATCACCAAATATATGATTCCATTGGCCAAACTGTAGATTGGTCGTGATAATAATACTTTTTCTTTCGTAGCACATGGAGATAATCTGAAATAGCAGTTCTGCACCTTGTTTATGCAGAGGAATATACCCCAGTTCGTCGAGTATTAACAGATCTAGCTTCTCAATATGGTTAAAGAATCGGCTCAACGAGCCAGTCTCGTGAGCGTCTAGCAGCCGATTGACTAATCCAGCGACAGTAAAGAACTTTATCTTTTTCCCTTGCTGCTGAATGGCATTTAAGCCAATCAGAGTGGATAAGTACGTTTTCCCCGTTCCCACACCGCCATAAAAGATCAGATTTTCTTTCTCCTCTATAAATCCACCATGAAGGATATGATCCTGCGTGAGACCTTGTCCCATCTGAATATGACCCCATTCAAATGGCTTTCCTGTTATTCTTGGCAAGGAAGATTGTTTAAAGAGCAGATTGATTTTCCGTACTTCTCGTTGTTGTATCTCGTTTTCTAGTATTTTGAGTAAGTACTCTTCATTTGTAGTAGCTTCAACCTCATGGAAATGTTGCCGAACCCAACTCAACTTGAGACGCTTTGAATATTCTTTTATCAATGCATCCACTAGTGATGACCTCCCGTTCCCTTAAAAAATTCATTGTAATGGGCTAATCCTCTAGTGGCTGTTGGAACGGCAGGAACAAAACCTTTCGGTTGGATGGTATCCCTTTGTCCACGGCCATTCATGAGTTGATAATAGATCTGCTTAATAGAATCAACGGCTGGGTGACCATTCTCAGAGGCAAGCTGCAAAGCTTGCGTGGGTATTTTCATATCATCGTTTTTTAAAATGACGGATAGTAGCTGGAGAGCTTCTTGCTTCTCTGGGACCGTGCAATTCGAGAGATAGACTTGCCATTCGATTGGCAATTGTTCATAAAAACTTGTGTATTTAATAGCAGTTGGCCGTTTTGCCATCAATATCAAATATGGCTGCCAAATCACTGATTTTGGCTCTTTGCCATACAGCCTGGGATGCTGTACGATCAGCTCATATTCTTCAGTTAAAATATCGACTCGGTCAAATGAGATCTTTGCCAAAACCATACATTTGGCAAAACGGGGAGACGTTGAGTAGAGTTTATTTTCGACTCGGATATATCCGTATTTATCCGCTTTTACTCGTTCATATCGGATACAATCAAACTCTTTGGCAGGTAATTGAAGAAGGTGTTCCTTGTCTGCCAAATATAGTTCGGAAAGCATGGTTTCTTTCACATAATGAGGTCTCTCCCGATCTTTCTCGGCTTTTTTCCAAAGGGTTTCGTTTAGCTGATCAAGATTGTGTATCTGCAACTCAGGTAGCAGGAAGTTGTTGCGAACGTACTTGACCATCGCCTCTACGTGCCCTTTTTCATTGCCACTACCGGGATTGCAAAACTCGTATTCAAAGTCATAATGAAAAACGAAGTTTTGAAATTCCTCCGTCAGTTCACGCTGACCATTTGGCATGATCTTTTTCACCGCTGGTGATAAATTATCAAATCGAATGACCTTTGGAACTCCACCTATATAGTGAAAGATACGCTTTAATCCCTCCAGAAAGCATTCTCGATTCTGAGACTGGAAAACTTGAAAGTAGAACGTGTTGCTATAAGGAAACGAGAGAACGAGGAATGGCAAGGTAACACTTTCTCCCTGATATTTGAATGGTGCTTCTCCAAAATCAACTTGAGCTGATCCAGGTCTCGTTTCCAATGGCAATGCCGCAGCATCACTTGTCTCCGCTAACTGGTGCTTACGTTGGGAAACATATTGTCTGACAGAGCGAGATGATCCTGTAAATTGGTATTCCTCCACTAATTGCGTGAACAAGCGTTGTGCTGTTCTTCGGAACTTCTTTTTCTTGTTCAAGTCCTCTTTGATCCATTGATCAAGAATAGGTTTAACGGGCTCCATGACTCTAGCTTTTCGAATTTGCTTGGGCTTTTCTTGTAGATTGAAATCATCCATTTCTGCATACTTCTGAACCGTCCTTGAATCACGATTCATTTGTTTGGCAATCTTGCTATAAGCTCGCCCTTTTTTGTTTGCCTCATGCCTGATATAATTAATTTCTGCCACTGCTAACATCTCCTAACTTTATACCTCCCGTCGTCTGTAATGCCCAACAGGAGTGTATTTTGATAAGGGGATGTTGGCAAGTGGTTTTTTAATTTATGCAGCCCCTACGGGTCTGCATAAATTAACTGCCATAACCTACATTTTTAGTCTGCCATAAACAGGATGGAGCTCTGTCGTGTGTTTGGGAACATTGGTTTTTTTGCAGGAGTAACTCCTTTTTTAGAGAATGTTTGTATACCAATGTATTCCTGATTACAATGTGGGCACTTCAGATGGATGGAGCTCTAGTAACTATTTGGGAACATTGGTCTTGCAGGAATGAACTCGTTCTTTAACGAATCCATACTATGTGCAGTGACCTTTCATGGTTTTTCCGACCATAATAGGATTGGGGCTGTTAGATTACAGACCTCTGATATAACACTGGGGCACTCCACGTGTTTAGGCACTGCACAACTTAAGTAGCCATAACCCGTTTTTACGGGTTTTTTTATTTTCCAGAAATTCCTTAAAATGCAGGAGGGATTCAACCAGTTATATCGTATTTAGTTTTTAAAGGTCTATATAACAGTAATCTTCACCTTATATAAACTTAAGCAGTCAAAACCCTTTAAACGTTTGGGGCTAACTTGCGTTAGACCTCTTGAGACAATTTGGGGACAGATCACCTGGCGCTATATTCCTAACATGCTACATTGGGCAAATGAAGCTCTCACAGTAACTTGGAAAGTCAGGTGTATTACATGCTGCTTTGATAATAAAAAGGAGAACTCAGCTTATGACGGTAACTGAGCTAATGACATTTAGTGTTAGTCAAACCAATGGGCAACGAGAATCTGAAAGGCTCTTTTACCCAATCTACGTTGGTGTCGATATTGGAGCTGATTTTCATGTGGCTACCTGTATTTCTCCTGAACAGTTTCGTGATGGAAAATGGAAAAGGGCCAAAACAATGAAATTTGATGCCGACAGCTTGGGTATTTCTAACTTCTTGAACGCCCTTCAAGTTGTACAAGAGCAGTTAGGATTAAAACCAACCGACTTTTTTGTTCTAATGGAACCGACAGGTGGCCACTATTCCTTTCTCCTTCAACAAATATTAATAAACGCTGGATACTCACTTCACATGGTTGAAAATGCCTCTGTTAAAAAATTTCGTGAAGAAACACTAGGTATCCAAGAGAAATCTGATGCTATTGATGCTAGAACGATGGCTTATATGGGATGGCATAAATCTTTACATCCCGATATGAAATCTGTCCGATTGGCGAGTCCCGCCTCGTTGTCACAGTCAATTTTTCGTACGCTCATACGGGATCGCTGGTTGCTTACTACTACCTTGACACGCCGGAAAAACCAGGTGCAGCAACTATTTCGGATCACTCACCCTGATCTAAAAAGAGCGTTTAAAAAGCTGTCTAATCCTTCTGTATTACGCCTAGTCTTAAAGTATCCTACAGCATTGGATATGAAGGATTTGTCCGAAGATGAGATTCGAGAAGCCATTGTTAAAAGTGGAGCTAAGACTGTTGCAAAAAAGGCAGCTACTGAATTAGTTAAAATACTACCTAATACAGTCGCCCTTCCATTGGTTCATGTTGTTGATCGTCAAAATTGGCTTATCCAGGAAGCCTTACGGCTTCAAGAAAGTTTAGAGCGTATTGACGAAAATATTCATGAGCTCTTGCATGGTAATGTCGAGAAAGGAACTACACCACACCCCTATACACAGTTGCTTTATTCATTACCTGTCATGAGTGATGGATGGGCATGTACCCTTATCGCAATCATTGGTGATATTCAACGTTTCAGTACATATAAAGAATTTAAAAAGTATCTTGGTGTATCTGCGGAAAATAAACAGTCCGGTACTTCCGTCAAAGGAACTCATCAAACATTTAGTGGCGTTCGAGATACTCGCAGGATTCTATTTCAAATGGCGTTAATACTTATTGCACAAAGAGCTGGCCCTAATGTTTTTGCGGTGTACTACGAGCGACTGGTAGAACGTCAAATGCCCAAGAGAAAAGCCATTGGACATATGTGTGGCAAAGTTGCAAAGATTATTTACAGCGTTTTGAAAACAGGTGTCCCATACGATCCTAAAAGGCACGCAGCAGCTTGTGGTATTCCATGGAATGCGCAGTATAAGGAAAAGCCTTTAGATATCGATGTAGAGCCATTTGAAGCTGAAGCAAAAATGCTTGCTGGAATCTCAAATGAATCAGACGATATTGAGATTGATGAAGAATAGTGCAACTCATGTGCTATTCTTCTTACCATTCAGTCTCTCAATGCTTTAATTCCGCCAAATTGCAGGCTATTTACGAGAAATGGATCAATTTGAATCGGCTACACTGAATTGGACAGTTCTCTTAAGGTCTAGTAGATTAGAAACAAATCGAAAAAGGACGGAGAGAATGTCATGGCTAAACGTGAGCGTCGAGCATTTACAGATGAGTTCAAGCAGCAAATGGTTCAACTTTATGAGAACGGCAAACCACGTGCAGATATTTTGAGAGAATACGATCTGAGTGCATCTGCATTTGATCGTTGGGTAAAACAGAGTAGAACCACCGGTTCCTTCAAAGAAAGCGATAACCGTACAGATGAACAAAACGAGCTACTTCAGCTACGTAAGGAAAATCAACGACTGAAGATGGAGAACGATATTTTAAAGCAAGCGGCGCTGATCTTCGGACGAAAATAATGGTAATCCAGCAAAACGCTCATAAGTATTCCGTATTGGCCATGTGCAAGATCCTCCAGGTCAATCGGAGTACCTACTACTACGAGAGTAAAGAGCCATCATCTATCGATGATGATGAGGTGGAACAAGCAATTATCCGTATTTTTGAAGAGAATCAGCGCGTTTATGGAGCAAGAAAGATCAAAGCAAAACTTCACAAAGATGGACTGACGGTTTCCAGACGGCGCATTGGACGTTTGATGAAGAAAAACGCTCTGGTTTCGGTCTACACGGTTGCACAGTATAAACCGAATGTGTCGTCATGTAACGAATCGCCAATCCAGAACGAACTGAATCGCGAGTTTGTGAAAGAAGCACCTCTCGAAGCTGTTGTGAGTGACTTGACCTACGTTCGAGTCGCAAACAAATGGCACTATATTTGCTTGCTTGTGGACTTGTTTAATCGGGAGATTATTGGTCACAGCTGCGGAAAATTCAAAGATGCCGCACTCGTCTATCAAGCATTTGCAAGCGTAAAAGGAGATCTGCGCCAAATTCAGCTTTTTCACTCGGATCGTGGCAGTGAGTTTAAAAATCTTACGATTGATGATGTGATCAATACGTTCAATATCAAACGCTCACTAAGTATGAAAGGCTGCCCCTATGATAATGCAGTGGCAGAGGCAACCTTTAAGCTGATCAAAGCGGAGTTCGTGAGAAATCGTCAGTTTGAATCGTTAGCTCAGTTAAAAAAGGAGCTGGGAATCTATATAAAATGGTTTAACGAAACAAGGATTCATTCCACATTAGGTTATCTGAGTCCTATAGCGTACAAAGAAGTTGCACTTAAGAAATCTGTCTAGTTTGGTGTTGACAATCCAATTTGTTATAGAAAACCTGACGGTTTTTTTGTGTTAAGCATTACGCTACATTGTGTATCTTGTCATAGTCTTGTTCAGTCTCAATTTTGTCTCAATCCTTCTACCCAATAGATTTTTTGCCGACCATTCGTCGTACAATAGAATTGCCCATTGTAAACAACTTCTTATCCGTTGATGGAACGCCGTGTGCGATGAAAGTCGCCCGCACGGTGTAGGTTCGTTATAAAACCGAGAGATATAGAAGGTATAAGACGAGAATAGCAATGTAAAAAACGGAACAATCGGACAAGGTGAAGACAAACGAGTTGGAACAATTACTGTTCCTGATGGAAGTAGCCTCATACGAGTTGAAGCACAATTTGCAAGTGTAGATGATTATGATTTTCCAGATGTGTATTTGAGATCTCCTTCAAACATACGATCTAATTCAAGTAATCCCAGTGCAAATCCTGAGGTCGTAGAGGTTAATAATCCAGAAACTGGTGTTTGGCAGGTTTGGATTGTTAATAATATTGAGATCTCTACCACTTACTCTGTAACATCTAACTTGCCTATGAAGTGAACTACCCATCACTTAAAACCCTACGGTTTTTGAAGTGGGGGCTTCTCGACTTATCGTTGCTTTTAGTAGCCAACGAAAACTGACCGAGCTATCCCTCTCGTTCCAAGAGTTCTTTTTGCTATACCAACGCTAATAAGCGTAATCCTTCACGTTTGATGTTGATAGAAGCATTCCAATCTCTGTCTGCCACAAAACCACAATCACAGTGGAATTTACGCTCAGAAAGGGATAGAGACTCTTTTACTTGACCACAACATGAGCAAGTTTTGGATGATGGAAACCATTTATCTATTTTGATAAGCTTTTTCCCTTGCTCTTCTAACTTGTACCCAAGAAATGTCGTGAACATGCCCCAGGCATGATCAGCAACGCTTTTCCCGAAATGGAGTGCTTGTGACATTCCTTTCATGTTGAGGTCTTCGATAACCACGCAGTCATACAGTTTCACTAATTTGTGCGATTCCTTATGGAGAAAGTCCTTTCGTTGGTTCGCAATTTTTTCATGTAGCTTCGCTACTTTCAGACGTTGTTTGTGCCAACGACTAGAGCCTTTCTTTCTACGTGATAAAATACGCTGTTCCTTCGCTAATTTTTCCAAGGCTTGGCGATAGAAACGAGGGTAATTGGCTGTCTCACCTTCTTCACTATCGACAAATAAGCCATTCATGGAAAAATCTAAGCCAACAACAGCTTGCACTTCTTTTTGTACAGGTTGATGTTCGTATTCAGTGAGAATAGAAACATAGTATTTTCCTGTTTTTGTTCGAGAAACCGTACAAGACTTGACAATATGAAGCGACGGAATTTCCCGATGTTGCTTCATTTTCACAAGTTTCAGTTTCGGCAATTTGATATAGCCATCCAAAAGCATAATGTTTCCGTTTACCACATTGGTTGTGTAGGATTGTCCTGCCTTACGGTTTTTGAACTTCGGAAATTCAGCACGACCAGAGAAGAAGTTTTTGTATGCCTTCTGCAAATTCAGTTGGGCGTTCGCCAATGCGAGACTATCTACTTCTTTGAGCCATGCAAACTCCTCCTTATACTTAGCAGGAGTAGGAAACTTTTGTTTCTTTAGCGCTTCTTTGTCACCCTTAAATTGTTCATATGTTTCCTTTCGTTCAGCTAACATTTTGTTGTAGACGAAACGAACACAACCGAAGGTTTTGGCAAGGAGTTTCTCTTGTTCTTGCGTTGGATACAGACGGAACTTATATGCTTTGTTTGCCATATCGAATCACCTCACTTTACACCTTGATTTTCTATATATTTTTTTATCACTTCAATGGGAGCACCACCTGCCCCCACTTTCACTGGTGCTAAAAGCACCTTCACGTTTAGAAGTGGGAGACTTCTTTCGGAGGAAAGTTAAAAGTAATACCTATATTCGGATTTCAATTCCGAACCCCATGATTCCGATATGCCTTGGTACTGTTAAGCTGACACTTCTTTTTGGAGTGCAACGAAACCACTACTCTTTATCTTCAAAAAGTATACGTATTGAATCACTGCAAAAACAACGGTCGTGCTTATAGCGGCAAGGCTTCAAACCCTGTCGGCCTCTGAGATCAATAGTTTTCTCATTGACTCTAGAACGCAGACAAACACCCATTTCTCAGGATTTCCATATCTGTCATATTCACCTGAAGGAAGAAAATCATATCCTATCTGGAAAGTCGGACACTTCGGCCAACCTGTTCAGACACATATGCGTGAAACAGCTTAGAAAAGGAGTTGAGAAGTTGAATCGTTCAGCGAAAAGCACCTTCAACAGCTCTATCAAAATTGATGTCCTGATCCCAGCTATTGAGAAAGACCTTGGCACGCTTCCCTATGTCATTGACAGTATCCGTAAGCAAGTGAAGCATCCCGTCGGCAAGATCATGGTTGTATCGCCACCAAGCAAGCGAATCCAAGCCCTTTGCCGACGTAAAAACTGCACCTTCATCAATGAAAAACGCGTCCTACCGATTACAAAAAAAGACATTCACTACCAAACCAAACGCACCAATCGCTCGGGCTGGATGCTCCAACAATTGTTGAAGCTGGCGGGAGGAAACTTGACCAAGCAAAGGTATTATCTTGTGATTGACGCTGACACCATTCTCATCCGCCCTCACGTCTTTCTCGTCAACGGGAAAACCGTTTTTTACTGCCGAAACTGGAGTCGTCCTGAGTATTTTCGCACCTATAAGAAATTACTGGGAACCAGGCCAACTGCCTCGCGCTCTTTCGTTGCCCACTATATGCTGTTCGACAAATCGAAGCTCTCCCAACTGAAGCGTAAAATTGAGGCCAGGCATAAGACCAGGTGGTACTGGGCGATTATCAAGAAAACCAACAAACAGAGTTATGCCGGCTTCTCCGAGTTCGAAACTTACGGTAACTTCGTGAAAGCTCACTACCCCGGTAATCTGATTGTAAGAAGTTCCCTTAACAAAAGCCTCTCTTCAAAACCGGCATCACTTTCTCGTAAACGAATCATCAGACTGGCCCAAAATTATAGGTCCATCTCCTTTCATAAACGCCGGTGGTATATCCGGAAGAAGGGTGTGAGTAAATGAAGAGCTGCCGAGCCCTTCTTGTGATGTAAGATAGTCTCCAAACCTTGGATGAATGTGTCTGCGGTAATCTTGGACTCCATCTCCACTTTCCCAAGGCCCTCGGATTTTCACTCAATGGATTGAACTATTGTATTTACACGAGCAAAGACATATTGAGCAAATAAAAGAGCTGAAAGCGCTATGCTAATAAAAAGAGTAGTCCAACCCCGGCTGCCTGATTACGAAAACCGGATGCCTTTCAAGTAAAGGATTCGGTTTTTTCATGAATTGCAGAATGTTTAGGATTTTTGTAATCCTATCTGAAAGTGTTCCTCATTCTGCAGTTGATATGACAATACCGAACGAGAAATAATGCTGCCTCCTTTCCATTACATGAAGTCGGGGGTCTTCTCGGGTAAGAGGATAATTTTACCGCCTAATGCCAGACGATCCACGACATGACCACTTCATTTATGTCCAAACGGATCACTCGTTTACGAACGTTTGTTTGTATTATATGCGAACAACATGAGAAGATGCAAATAAAAATGTCCCACTTTTTAGCGGTGCGCTGCTATATGAGAAAGCTCAAATTGACCGACGACTCCTTGATCCGCCTCATTCAGCATCAATAATCGTCAAAAAAACTTATCTGACATTTCATGATTTAGTTTTTGGAAGTTTTTCAAGCATTTCATGAGACACAAAAGCAAAAATAAACGGCACCAGGAACATGCCAGCTGACAGGGCTCCCCCACCGTGTCTCGGATCGGGAATGGGAAATATTCCGGATAATAGGGTACCAAGGCCGTTTGAAAGAACAACGATCATTGTGAGCCACGCCAACAATGGATTGGTGCCAAGACGGTACAACGCGAGCAAAAAACCAAAAGCCGCAATTAGCGTCACAATCCCCAAGATGATAATCGCCGCATTAACCGGGTCTGGGTATGTCGTAGTAAGAATCATAGTCGATTGAAGCTAAATCTCCATAATATATTTCATCAACGGAACCCTTAGGTAAACCTAGGGGTCTTTCTTTACCCAATTACCGTTTTGTTAAATTACTACAAATCGGTGTCTATCCTACCTAACTTCTGTAACATATACTTATTTCGAGGTGACAATATGGATAAATATCCAATCTGCGCTCATTGTAAGGGTGAAGTTAGAGTCAACAAAGATTCGTATGAGATATTTGAAAAGATGCATTGGATTTGCTTCCACTACGTATTCGAACACGATTCCGATGACCCGGATGAGCCATGTAATGACCCCAACTGCCCAACAAAATGCGGTGGGAAATTAAACAAAGACTTTCCAAAGTAACTAATGTGTCACATGTGTCTTGAAATCAATTTCTTATTATTTCGTAACACTAATCAGTATCTACAGTCATTTCATCGGAGGGATTTTTTAGATGGAACTGGGGAAGATTGGATTATCGATAATCTTTTTTATACTTGGAATTATTTATATCCTTTCCCCAAAGTACGTAAGTTTATGGAATAAAAATTCCGCCCCTAGAAGTGTTTTGATTTTCAGAAGGATTAAAGGGTGCTTTTTGTTGTTAATTAGTTTTTTAATACTGATCGGGATGCAGTCTTAAGATTCTCACAGTACACATTGTGTATACTCACGCTATTACAATCTCGTGCCTGAACAGTCCGGTTTCCGCTGGCTCCATCGGTGGCGGGAAACGATCGGCTTGGGGCTGTAGGAGTTTCTTGCCACTCTTACTGGCCCCTGCATTTCGGAAACCTGCTGCATGGAAGCAGCGCCGCGTAGATGCTTGCCAACGTACGTGATTATTCCGTCTGCTGGCGGCGTCCCCCACATATGCCGTGTAATGCCCAACATCAGAACAACCAAGTGACTTGAGAGGTATTTCCCCCTGTTACGAAACAGGGTACACTCCCAAGCGTCCCAACCATCATCCCTGATTTCCGTGCCATGTCATCTATTTAAAAAATCGATTATTCTGATTAATAATTAAGATTTGAAAGTACCCCCAACAAGCCGTAAAATACTAGTATGGAGGGGTGTTTATGGTTAAAGTTCTTGAAATCATCGTCACTATTCTCCAGTTATTACTAACTGGATTTGTTGCACTATACCCCCGGGCCATATGGAATAATATTCTTAGGTGGCTTACTGATAAGGAAGAACCTTCAGAGTTTTATTTTGATATGCTCCGCATCATTTGCGGAGTGTTATTTTTCATTTTCTTACTTGGTGCGTTTATGCGATATTTCTAACTACATTTACCGTTTTGTTAAGATACTAGTTTGTATGCTGCCATGCTGATAGCCCTTGGCGCGTCTTTTTCAACGGCCCTATAGGTTTTTACCTGGTAAGGCGACTCAAGAACCTCAAAAATTCGCGCCATCCGGTACCAATTTCCATCATCTGTTTCAGTCATTGCCACCTCGCAAAAATACCTCTGCTTCAGTTTCTCCATCAGCATCCACGCATCGGCCCACTAACCCAAAAGTCCTCACCGCAATACGGACATTTCATTTCATTTCCATCCTCCCTTTCAAAATATATTGCGTATATAATATAGAGGTAGAACAGCAAGGCTGACACTATCAATAAAATAGTACAAAGGAGGAAGAAGGTATGAACTTTACTCCAAAACAGCAGTCCGTATTACTGGCATTAACCACTGAATGGCAGACACCGATGCAGATTTCTGGTCATCTTCCGAAAGCATGGGGGAATCCATCCTACGTAAATGAACTGCTTAAAGAACTAATCTCTGATGGATTGGTGCAGGCAAATCCGGTCGTACTCGGCCTGTATCGATTAACAACGGACGGCATGGCCAGAAAAGCGTTGGAATTGGGTGAGAATCAATGAAATGCTAGAATGGTTAGATGGGTTACGGCGTATTGTTGATTCAGTTTTCCAGTATCCATTCAGGTCCTCCCCTCCTGAACTAAGTTTCTCAAAGGTCTACTCCCCTAGCTAGCTTTCACAATCTCCAAAGCCTGATTCTCTGTGAAACCAGCTGCAACCAGTGCATCACAAACCTTGCCTTAAACAATTTCGAGGATTCTGCATACAGTTTGATTTGAAATGGAATCCGCTCTATAAAATCATCAATCAACATTTGCCGTTCAATCGGCGTTAGCTTTCCGTTAGGCTTGTCCATTCCTCACTCTCCTCATCACAATTTATCTTATGTTAAATTCCGACATTCAGTTTATTCAAACGATTTTCCCCTGCATTGTGAGATCTTTGTTGGCTGTTTCAAATTCTGCTTGAATGGTGTAGAGCCGCAGAGAGTAATAACCTTTGGTTTTTCGATCTCACGCCTGCACTTGCATGGGAATCTGTAGTGGATTGCCTCTCCGCATGTTCCGCAAGCGCCTATTCGTTGATTTTCTATACCTTTCAACCTCCTATTTAACAAATCGATTGTTTTGTTCAGTCTCAATTTTGTCTCAATCCTTTTACTCAATCGTTCTTTTGCCGACCATTCGTCTACAATAGAGTTGCCCATTGTAAACAACTTCTTATCCGTTGATGGAACGCCGTGTGCGATGAAAGTCGCCCGCACGGTGTAGGCTCGAACGAAAACCCTCAAAAAGAGAAGGATATAAGTCGAGAATAGCAATCTACTACCAATCCCAGCTTTAACCGGGGTAACAAAAGGGACATATATCTTTGAGATCACCTTTGAAGACAATCCCGATTGGCGTGAGAAGATTACCCATGTCTTCAATAAAACCCTTAATAGAATGATAGTGAGTGATGATATCACAACAACCGATCAAGGAAAGGTTACGATCACTCAACGAGGATATGTCTATGATCCTGGCATGTACGAGTTTGTTATCTACGCTGCAGGATATAATGTCGCATTGGTAAATATTGAAGTTCCAGTGCCAAAAGCGCCACCTGCTTTGTCAGGAAAGGTTCTGGATGAGAGAAAGTTTGAAATTACTTTTGAGGATGATCCAGAGTGGCGTGAAAGTATCACAGATGTATACGATAAAACCTCCGGCTGGTGGCTCGGAACATCCAGAGTAAACAAAACAGAAAACGGGAAGATCATCCTTGATGTCGGAAAAATCAATAAGCCGGAGTATGAGTTTTCCATTGAGGCCGATGGTTATGAGTATGTCGTAGTAAGAATCATAGTCGATTGAACCGGATGGAAAGGCTACTTCTTTGAAGCTAAAGCTCCATAATATATTTCATCAACGGAACCCTTAGGGAAACCTAGGGGTCTTTCTTTACCCAATTACCTTTTTGTTAAGATACCAGTTTATATGCTGCCATGCTGTCAGACACAATTTTTATTTTGGTGAAACCATACCCTTGTAATTTGCAAGGGTACTTTTTACTTTACACATTTTGATAAACTCTATTTCCAGCAGTGAATTATGTGCTATAATTTTCCAAAAGCGCTAAAGGAGATACTCTTGTGAACCTTATCCTAAAGGAAGTAACTTCTGAAAACTGGGAAGAATGTATTGAGTTAGAGCCCCGTGAAGATCAAAAACAGTTTATCGCCTCAAATCTATATTCCTTGGCACAGTCAAAATTTTTACCAAATTTCGAAACACTTGCCGTGTACAATGATGAAATAATGGTTGGATTTGTGATGTTTGGGATAGATCCTGACGATTCGCAATACTGGATTTATAGACTTATGATCGATTCCAGTCACCAAGGCAAAGGTTACGGTATTGAAACCATGAAACAAGTAATTGACAGAATAAAAGCAAAGCCTGTTCCCACAGATATTATGGTAGCCTATCACCCTGAAAACAAAGCTGCTGCCTCTCTTTATGAAAAACTAGGATTTAAAGTTCTTGGTAAAGCTCCATGGGGCGAAATTATGACACGTCTTTCAAATGTTGATTAAACAGTGGTATTTATCCTGCAACTTTTGAATTAGCTCGCTAAAAGGGGTTTCATGGATATTCCACTTTATAAAACGTCCCCACTGGAGGAATGGATCACAGCCAAATATCTTGAACACTCCATTAATACTCCGACCGAACTTGACATTCATCGGATTGCAAATTCGTTGTCGGGCGAAGTTGCTCGAAGGACATTGTACACTTTCAATTCCCGGATCAACTTATTGCGGACCTCCTTTCGTTCACTTGCTGGAGAAAAGATAACTGTTCTTGTGCACTCACCTTTCGCACCCCCTCGTCTTTTCGGTATAATGGATTTGGCAAACATCCATACGCTCCCGGCAAGGGGGCTTTTTCTTTTTTTCTCTTTGTTATATCCGCTGCTGCAGCTTCCTGATCAGAAATACCGATCGTCTGATAATTTGAACCATGAGGCCATTCCGACACCTGGTCAGACGATCACTAATTCCAAAAAAAGTATTGGTATTCTGATCTTGAACTATAAAACAGTTAAAAATTTTAACGGGAATGAGATATTTTCGAGTTGCCAATCGTGTTGAATGTAGGAGGCGAAAAAATGGAGAGCAATTCTTTATTGCGTACGGATAAAGAATTAGCCGAACTATATCAACGGCATGCAGATCTAGTTTACAGGTTGTGCTATATCTATTTGAAAAATCCCGTTGATGCAGAAGACGCTGTTCAATCTGTATTTGTAAAACTAATCAAATCTCAATTGGTTTTCAATGACCACGAGCATGAAAAAGCGTGGTTGACAGTAACCACCAGAAATTACTGTAAAGACGTTCTAAAAAATTGGTGGAAAACCCGTCGTGTTGCTTTAGACTCTTTACCGGAAGTTTCTTCTTGGAATGGTAATGAGTCATCGGGGAAAGTGCTTGCAAGACTGCTTTCACTTCCCGAAAAATACAAAACAGTTTTGTATCTTTACTATTTCGAGGAGTACTCGGTAAAAGAAATATCAGAGATGTTAGGACACAAAGAAAGCACGATCCAAACACAACTATCTAGAGGCCGAAAGCTCCTTAAAATTGACTTGGGAGGGAATTACCTTGAGTAACAAAAATATCAATCGGCTTTTTGAAGCTCTTACGCCAAAAAACGAACAAAAAGAAAAAATGTTTCATAACATTTTAGTGCGAAGCCAGAATGAAAGTAAAAGACACAGAGGATTTACTCCCGTGAAACGTTTAAGATTTGCAGTACTGTCTGCTGTCTTGATGGTTTGTCTAACTACAACAGCTTTCGCTGCGGCATATATGGGATTAGATAAAACATTTTTAAATTTCCTTAATCCAGTAGATAATGAGCAGGCACAATATTTGTCAAATGGCGCTTATGTGGTTGACAAACAAGTGGCAAACGAGAATGGCACACTGACCATTAAGCAAGTGATCGGCGACAGTAATCTGACCTATGTTTTAATGGACTTTACTGCCCCGGAAGGTACTGTTTTACATGCAGACCGATACCGTTTTGGTGATACAACGATTAGCTCAAAACTAGGGGGTTATAGTATCGGATATCATGTGCTGGACGATGGAAATCCTAAAGACAATAAAATTAGTTTGGTTATGAATATCCAGACCAAAAAGTCACTAGCGGGCCAAACGCTTCATTTCACATTCAAAGATTTACAAGCAGCAGATCCGGGTCCGAGAGGGCTTTTTAATGAAACAGTTATACCGGGTTCTTGGGAAACAGCTTTTAAGCTGGATTTCAAGGAGTATTCTAACCTTTATCAGATCGATCAAAACATTACCATGTTTGGTTATCAAGCAGAATTAAAAACAATCTCCATCTCGCCAATTTCCATTTCTTTAAAGATCGAAAGCAGCACTTTGAGCGAAATTTTCGAAGCCGCCGACAGCTTAAGGAAAACTGGTGAAAATGAATCTTTGGATAACTTCCCTATCACGATAAACTATAAAGATGGCACCTCAGAAACGACAAGGATTTTTACCGGATCAACTTCGGCGGATTATCTAACGAACCAAATGCTTACGATCAAAAAATTTAAAAATGTGATAAATGATAAGGAAATCGCATCTATCGTATTTTTTGATAAAGAATTTCCGATTCACAACTGAATCTCCCCTACACGAAAGTATGGTCAAATGCTCTCATGCGTGCCTAGCTTCGCTTTGCGCGCTGGGGGCTTTTTGACGCTTGCTCTTTTCATCGTCCAGTAGATAAGCCAGCAGGTCATTTTCTTTCTTCGTCAATCCGTATCCATTCGCAATTGTCTCGGCTACCTCTTGGTAAAGATGATGGAAAAATTTCACCTATAAGATATAATACTGAAGTTGGCACTTTAGAATTTGAAGTTCTTGGAGCAGGATACGCTGAGGTTCTTGTTTACAGAGGAGCATCCTGCATCCAAACTAAGTATCAAATTACTATTACTGATTAAATGATACGTTGATAGCGACTCGAACCAATGATGCATCTAACTGGAATAAATGTGTCGACATTTTAACCAAAGAAATTCAATTTCCTGGCTTCAAATACTTTGATTAATCCTCTATATCCGGCTTAACTTCGACGGGCCGGATATTTTATTCGAACACACTTTCATTTACAGAACCAGGCGTTCATAGTCTGCAAATTGTTGCTAAAGAAGGAACTATTGCTGGTGCATTAGATTTCATTTTAGATGTTCAACCAAATTAATTTTTATTACCACCTTTTTTAGGGTGGTGTTTTTTTGACTCACTTTTACAAATCGATTTTCTTGTTCAGTCTCAATTTTGTCTCAATCCTTTTACTCAATCGTTCTTTTGCCGACCATTCGTCTACAATTGAGTTGCCCATTGTAAAACAACTTCTTATCCGTTGATGGAACGCCGTGTGCGATGAAAGTCGCCCGCACGGTGTAGGCTCGAACGAAACCTCTCCCGAGAAGGGGATAAGTCGAGAATAGCAATCACAAACCTATAGTAGTTGATAAACCAATAGAGTCTATGGATCAAAATATAGTTTACCAAGGGCCATTTGATTTTTCGCCCTTCTTTAAAGACCCATATGGTGATCCTCTAACTTATTCCATTGCTATAGCTGACAGTAGTATTGCTCAAGTATCCATTAACAGTTCAACTGGTATTGCTTACATCAGACCACTAAAAGTGGGTAAAACTACTATTACTATTACAGCAAGTGGTGAAAAAAGCGGTGTAGCATTCTTTACATTCACTTTTAGCGTTTATGAAGATTAAATCCATCAACGAACCCTTAGGTAATCCTAGGGGACCTTTTTTTACTAAATTACCGTTTTGTTAAATGAAACCAATAAGGTAGTATCTAAGGTATCAAATGTAAAAAGGTGGTGATTGTGGAATGGACTGTTTCAAAGCAGTCTCGGAATTTATTTTCGCAGAACGAGAGCACATATTTTCACATCCTGACCTTGTAATTTATCATCCTGGACATTATGCAGAATTAAATGAGCAAATGATTCGCTTTTATAAACAAGAAGGCTTTTCGAAAATTACTTTATCTTCCGCCCCCAATCGATTTATGAATGGAAAGTCAGAATATGAGATGTACAAACCCATCCTTGTAGATGGCGGCATTCCTGAAAATGACATCATTCACATTACGCAAGGAAGCACCATCGACGAAATTGTAAGATACTCATTTCAAATTCCTCTTCAGCAATCCATACAGTTCAAGAATGTTCTTCTAGTCGGAAAAGCCTTTTTTATGAGACGCTTCTTATTGCTGGGTGAAAAGTATGCTCCCGAAGGTTCCGTTCTTGATGTAATGGGGCTTACTGATAATAGAGGCATTGAAAAAAATAACTGGTTGGACACTGAACATGGAAAAAATAAAGTTATCGGTGAACTGGAAAAAATCTCATTCTTGCTGAAAGGGGCTATTTAATAGTCCTTTTTACATTAAATAATTAGTAAAGAAACCTCATGTCCACTTTCGAATCTAGTCAAAATACCATATTTGAAAAGTTGTAGTAATGCCCTCGTCCCCTTCGTGACCACCTGAATATTTTGGTACCAGGAGGTGATCTCTCATGGCTGCTACACGACCGATAACAATCGGAGCAAATAGCATTGCAAAGATAGGAGACCGATTTTTCCTAATTGTTGAAGTGGAAGCAAAGGCGCCTGGTGTTGAAATCGACCCCGTATTTGCAGTTCGTACAACGCCCCAACAAGCTAGGCGTCTCATTAATGCTGGTGTAATGCGAACAATTATTCAGAACAGACGCCCACAAGCTCGTCCTGGAAAGAAAGTTGAGTTTAAAGGGGTACTATTCGCCAACGGTCGGTTTTTCTCAGTCTTTGACGTTGAAAACTCAACTGATATTTCAGTTCTTGTAAGAATCAGTCAGGAAAAAGCTCAAAGGCTTATCCGTAATGGAGCACGAATTATCAAAGTTGTTAGAAGACCTTTTTAAATTACTACAGTAATTGCTTAACCCTGCAAAGGAGCAAACGGTGCCTGCTGCAGGGCTTTTTATTAACTATTTTGTTAACCGCACTTTTCTTTTAGCCTCAAGACCAGCTTGCGATCTGGTTCAAATTTTTCTGCTTCTTCCTTGTCTATGTCAATTGTTTGATCTAAGTGATTTGATATAATATCAAGCAGCTTTTGCCTTTCCTTTCGGTTCAAGTAGATAGTGCCCAATCCACTTTCCTCCCTACACATTTTGTTAAGCTCCACACATGCCTTCGCATTCGTTGATGAAGTCGTTAATCAGATCCATTTGCTTGCCCTTCCAGTCTGGCCTTGAAAACAATCTGGTCTAGTGGTTGAAGTGAACGATGTAAGAAAGTTTTCTTATTGAGTTTGGGCAATCCGTTCCTTTGTATCCCCTTCTCAAACTTAGCAGCCTCCAGGAACGACTGAGGGTCGTTTTCCTTCATACCCAGCCACATCTTGTCATTATGGAACGGGCAGCCGATGTAGCTTGATTTTGGTGGCTTTGGGTCGCCATTTTCTTTCATCCAAACCAGGCAATCTCCCCGGCTCATGTCTTTTTCAATGAGTGGATAGTAGAGGGTTTCCCATTTGTGGCGACTCGCCTTCACCTTCTGGAACTCATCCGTGCTGAACCCCATCCACTTCGTTACTTGGTGCTTTATCCTTTACTTCTACACCACGCCGACATCAACCTGGCGAAAATTCCCAAAAAGAAATGGTTTTGATCATATCCGTTTGCACGATTTACGGCATACAGCAGCTACACTCTTGATTGAAGCAGGCGTGAATTTAAAACCTGTCCAGGAGCGCCTCGGGCACACCAAGTATCAGACTACAGTAGATTTTTACGCACACGTCACTAAAAAAGTCTCCCGTGAAGCGGTTACGAAATTGGACAAGTTTGACCCCCGAAAACACTCACTATAATTTCCCCCCCAATTCACCCCCAATTGGTGTTTCCCCCAGTTTTTTCCCCCACCTAGAGGATGAAGACAAAAAGAAAAAACCTTGCTGCAACAAGGTTTTCAAGGCTTTTCGTATGGAGCGGGTGATGGGAATCGAACCCACGCTACTAGCTTGGGAAGCTAGAGTTCTACCATTGAACTACACCCGCATGAATCGCCGGTCCATTTTTTTAAAAAAATTAGATCGGCGCTTCCCTAATTTATCACAGGGAAAAAGAGCCTGTCAATGATGCACAACGCCTTTCGCGCTGTTCACTCATGAGCCGCCATCCAACTGGCCCAGGATCTTTTCCGCCCATTCCCGAAAGACAGGCAAAGCCTGCTCGACATCAGGGAACACGCGTTCTTCCTCGCAATGATAATTCGGAAAATCCGTGATTTTATTCCTACGGATGCGAACTGTGTCAGCCTCGCACCGGATATCCAGGAAGTAAGGAACGGCATCGTCTAAGCCGTATTGGTTCTCCAAATATTCATAGGTACGCACCCATTCGAGTATCCGCACTTCGTTTGGCCGTAAACGGAGCACCTGCTCCAAAGACATGATGGTTTCATTTCCGTAGTAATGCAATGATCTCATTCCTTCTTAAAAAGCTGGCGGTAGAATGAAAAGCGGACAGGACTTGTCATGCTCCCATCCGTGCTCATCTTTCTACCGCTTTTGCCTCATTTCATTAGATAGAGGAAAGCAAATTCCGCAGCTCCTGGATGATCACTTGTTGGTAACCTGTGCCCTCTCCGTATTGAGCGAGCATTTCAGCCCGGGCTACCTTGATCTTCTCGTCGTAATCGGGTGCGGTACGATCCGGATTCTCCTGTTTAAATGCTGTCATCACGGCCTGCACATGTTTGGGACGCGGTCCCCATTGGGCCAGCACGTGTCCACCGGTATCGGCAAAGATGACAACAGGAATAGCCCGGCCGCCCATGGTCAGGAATTGATCCATCAGATCGAGATGATCTTCCATGATCATGATCTCCGTTGGCATTTCGGTTTCTTCCAATGCTCGCAGCACGACAGGTACGTTGCGCACCACATCTCCGCACCACTCGGCCGCCAGGATCAAACAGCGAAGGTCGTCACGATGGCGCAGCGAAGCAAAAAACTCCCGATCCTCTTCATTCTCCCAGGTAAATGCCTGGTACCACTCTTTGAATGCTTCCTGATTTTTGTTCATGCCTTCGATGAAAGCCTTTGGCGACACGCCGCTTCTAAATTTGCCTACTACATTTGCAGACATTCTCTTCCCTCCAAACCATATTCTCTTCTGATGGTAAGATTCACCGTCATGGATGAAAATCCTTTTTGCCTAATGTGGAAAGAAACACTTTGGACAAATGGTTCAGGCGAAACAGCATGCGTCTTTAGCTGTCCGGGCCTAAACTTGGGTGACGTCTATTCGTCTGATCCCTTTTTTTCTGCCTCTTCTTTCGCCAGCTCCATCATTTTTTGCATCAAAATGTGCTGCGGCATATGCATTAGTCTCTCCAGGGGTACTTGCAAGGCTTCTGCCAGCTTCACTGCCGTTTCTGGAGAAATGGCCAGTGGTCTCATCCGGTCATCTTCCTTTCCCGTTTATGTACTCAGTATAATATAGCACGCTGCTGCCCGCCAGATACCAGCAACGGAGTAAAATGGTCGTTGTTCAGCCAAGGAACTACCTGCATAGCATCCAGCTGCGAACAGTGGTGAACATCTTCTGCAAAGCCGAGTTCTCTCAGCTCGCGTCCACTCCCGCAATCCCAAATGAACGCTTCAAGCTGGGGTCTTGATGAAAGAAAAGCAGCTTCGCACACCTGTGCCTCTGGCGATTTACTGCCCGACAATTTGCAGAGGATCGCACCCGCTCCCAGGTAATCCTCAATTGCAGGCCGCAGATCATTTTCATCCGGTTTTCCCTGCTGCCAATGCTCTCCGCAGGGAATGACAGTGATACCAGCTCCCGTCATGGTATGCAGGATATGGGCATGCTCGGCTACCGCTGATGCATTTAACAAACCGCCCAGCAAAAGAAAGGAAGCATCCGCCGCCAGCCACGCCGCGTGCGCACCATTTAAAGAACAGAGGACATATGATTGTCCCCGATCTTGTGGCCCATAGGAAATCGGTGACAAAGAGGGGGTGCCTTGTCTGACAGCCTCTACCCTTCCGAGAAGTAATTCGGCCCCGAACTGTTTGGCGTATGCCTTCGCCTTTTCACCAATGGGCGGAGGATACGGATAGATGATCGCACCATGGTGAAGCGCGGTAATGACTGTTGAAGAGAAGCTCAATACATCCACCACGATGGTAATATCCCCGCGCTCGGCTGCTTCTCTGGCCCCCCGTTTTCCCCATTCCACTTTGCACACATACGATTCTTGAGCAAACATGTATATACCTCCCCCAAAAATAGAAGTATCGTGATTATCTCGTAGTCCGCCAAAAAGAAATAGACTATATTTTACATCACTGTTAAGATGGATCATAGGGTCTACCTAAAACGAAAACCAAATTTTTCCATCCAAAACAAAAAGGAATATCCTTTGACGGATGTTCCTTTTTCATTAATAATCCCGATGGTTAGCTGAAATCAGTCATTCCCCCTGAATTCCCCACTACTTCCGCGGACCGGTCAGAATACAGGGTACGCCGAAGCCGATTGCCCCAGGCTGGGACATTTTCTCTACGTACTCCATCCCGCGTGCACAGGGCTGTTTGCATACCATACATGTTCCCGACGTCACAATTTTTAGATTGACTTGATTTGGATGCTGCTTCGCATCTTTTTTCAGTCTTCCCTTTTTCGGCTTGGACACTCCTATCCCCCCTCTTCCTCCCTGTCGGTTTTATCATATGAGGCGGAGGTTCCCTGTCTCCATAGGCTGTGGCACAAAAAACTGCCCTTCTACCCAAATTGGGCCGCGCCGTTTGTCCATTAGGTATTCTCCCTGCTGCATGATATAATTGTTGGGATGTTTTGAAGATAGCGTCTCCTTTTCGGGAGGCTTGGTAACGAGGGAGGATCATGTATCAGACGAGAACGGAACGGATGAAAGCAAAGCGAAAGAAGAGACGCAAGCTGTTAACCATGTCATTGTCCACCCTGATTTTTACCCTGTTCGTTCTGACTGCCTGTTTTCTGTTTTTTCTAGGGAAAGGACTCATGGACAAAGGGGAAGAGCCAGCGCAGCATGCCGCTCCCGAAAACACGGGAGATAGTCAGGAGCGGGCACCCAGCGTTACACTTTCTTTTGTCGGTGATATGATTTTCACCGGACATATTGAGACCCGATTGAAGGAACATGGATTGGATTTTCCTTTCGTCCACACTACTTCGCTTTTTCAACAAGATGACTACACCATTGCCAATCTGGAAACGCCCATCACTGAGAATGGCACCCCGGCTTCTCAAAAGGAATTCGTCTACAAATCCTCGCCTGAAGTCGTTCCTGCCATAAAAAGAGCTGGTGTGGATCTGGTCAATTTGGCCAACAATCATTCGATGGATCAAGGTGTGGATGGGCTTCTCGATACCTTTCGTCACCTGGAAGAGAACCACATCAAATACATAGGTGCCGGACGAGATGCCGATCGGGCTTACGCACCGATCTATGTGGAGAAAAATGGAATGAAGCTGGCGTTTCTCGGTTTTAGCCGAGTCATTCCTGAGGTGAGTTGGTACGCCGGTAAAAACAAACCGGGTATTGCCGCTACATACGACCCCAAACTAGCGGTCGCTTCGATCCAAGAAGCCCGCTCACAAGCAGATCTGGTGGTCGTCATCGCTCACTGGGGAAAAGAACGGGAAGATTATCCGGTCGATCATCAGATCGAGCTGGCACGAGCTTACATCGACGCTGGCGCAGATCTGGTCATCGGTGGCCATCCTCATGTCCTGCAAGGCTTTGAACAGTACAACCAAAAATGGATTGCCTACAGTCTGGGCAATTTCATCTTTACCCGCTCCAATGAACCAAAAACCTGGGAAACCATGGTGCTGCGAGCCACCTGTACCAAGGAGCGAGAATGTGACCTCACGATGATTCCCTTCCACGCAGAACTGGGTCAGGCCGTGCCGATGAATGAAGAAAACGGACATCAATTGATCAAAAGAATCGAGTCCATCTCAAAAGACGTTCAGATTTTTCCAAACGGTCGTATCTTGCCTCGCTCCTCATAGAAAAGACCGCTGCCTCACTAGCGCAGCGGTCCTGT
Organism: Brevibacillus ruminantium; assembly: GCF_023746555.1. Taxonomy (NCBI): domain Bacteria; kingdom Bacillati; phylum Bacillota; class Bacilli; order Caryophanales; family Paenibacillaceae; genus Brevibacillus; species Brevibacillus ruminantium. The sequence goes on along the minus strand of NZ_CP098755.1, from coordinate 2,632,554 downwards.
TTTTTCTTCCAACAACTGTTTCAGCTCGGTTTCCAGAGTGGCACCATCAACCATGCCGATGATTTTTTTCCGAATAATCCCTTGTCGATCCACCAGATACGTGGTGGGAAATGCCTGAATCCAGTAGCGGTTGGCGACTTCTCCTGTGATGTCCATCGGGATCGGGAAGGCGAGCTCATACTGCTTCACGAACGCCTGCGCACCCTCTGGACTGTCGTTTTTGGTTACATTCACACCGAAAAAGTCAATCTGTTGTCCATATTTTTCATGCAGTTTACGAAGATCCGGCGCTTCCATCTTGCAAGGACCGCACCAGGAAGCCCAAAAATTGAGGACCAACGGTTTTTCTCGTTTTCCCGCAACCTGATACGTTTGCTGGTCTAAACCGGTCAAAGTAAAATGCGGAGCGGCAAACCCAATCTCCGGCTTTTGTTTGACCTCGACAGCTTGCGTTTCCTCCGACGGCTGCCAAATGACCGCTCCTGTGAACACGGTTATGATGATTGCGAGCCATAGTCTTTTCATCTTGTCACCTCGGGTTAAAATCCGGTAAAGCCCCCGTACAGTTTAATCAGGACCTGGGTGATATCTGTCATTTTGTTTGTATACAACAAAATGCCGAACAGAATCATCAGTGCTCCCCCGACCTTCATCAGACGGTCCGAATACTTCATGAACGCTTTGACTTTGCTGATGAAGAACGTCATGGCGAAGAAAGGAATTGCAAACCCAGCCGTATAAGCCAGCGTGTACGAAAGCGCCATTCCTGGGTCATTCACACCAAGGATGATGATGCCCGAGAGGATCGGTCCTACACAAGGCGTCCACCCGGCTGCATACGTGATGCCGACCAAAACGGACCCTGTATACCCGATTGGCCGTGATTTCAGGTCCACTTTCCAGGTCTTCATCATCCAATCCATCTTAAACACTTGGAGCATGACCAAACCGATTATCACCAGTAATATGCCCCCTAACTGGCGAATTAAATCCTTTTGTGAAGCAAAAAGGTTTCCCAGCCAGGATGTGGATAGCCCCAAAGCGATAAATACAATCGAGAAACCGAGAATAAAAAACAGGGTGTGGAGAAGTGCCTGTCTTTGAAATACGGCTCTTCCCTTCTTGACTTCGTCCATGGTAATTCCTGTGATGTAAGAAACAAAAGATGGGTACAAAGGAAGGCAGCATGGCGAAATAAAAGAGAGAAAGCCAGCACCAAAGGCTAAAAAAACAGATAGGTTTCCACTCATATATACCTCCGAGGGGGTAATGGTACTCTTATTGTACCGAAACTTCCCAGCAGTCAAAAGTAAAACCGGCACTTTGCCTTAAAACGTTACCAATTTATTTACATAATAAATTTTATGTTAACAAATTGCTCGGTTATTTACACGATATCTGCTTTCTGGCTTATCTTTATCAATTCGAGATTGGGAGTCGCACCTCAAACCGGGCACCTCCCAATCGAGAGGAATTCTCTGCGAAAATTTCTCCTCCGTGGTCCAGGATGATGCGCTGTGTGGTGGACAGGCCAAGGCCAGTCCCGTCCGGTTTTTTCGTGTAGAACGGGATGAATAGATTTTTCAGTACCTTTTCTTCCAGACCCGGACCATCATCTTCCACAGTCAAAACCACCTGGTTGATCGAAGCATAGACAGAGATGCGAACGGTTGAGCCCTTCATAACCAGAGCCTCCATTGCATTCTTGAGAATATTCAGAACTGCCTGCTTGATGCGTGCACGAAAACCGTATATGTACCATTCATCTCCAGACCAATCCAGTTCCAAGCGAATACCGCGCCGGTTGGATTCCGGCTCAAGCAGACGTATGACACCCAATACCTCGTCCATCAGCAAGAAGCGCTCTGCACTGATTTTATCGTCCCGATATCGAGCCAGCACAAGGACATCATTCAGAAGACCATCGATTCTTTCAATTTCCGTTAATATCACCGAAAAATAAGAGCTATTCTGCGCATTTTCAGTCTGTTCCTTCAAAAGTTGGATAAATCCTTTGATAGACGTCAGTGGATTTCGAATTTCATGAGCCATGCCAGCTGCCAGCTGTCCAACGGCAGCCAAAGCTTCGCGCTTGGTCAGCTCATCCTCATAGCGCTTGCTGTCTGTAATATTTCGGAGAACCGAAATCGCTCCCCATAATTCTCCCTGATGGTAGATAGGGCTTGTACTGACGGTTGTCAAGGTCCCGTTGGTGTCAGCCACATAGTGACCTGATTGTCCTCTTTCAATCACCCACTGTACGAATCTTTCGTTTTCTCTGGGCCGAAATGTTTCATCTATATTTTTCCCAATGATCTGTGCCCTCTCCACCTGTTGAAGCTCGGCAAATGAATAGTTCGCCTCGATTATCCGCAGATTTCGATCGATGATCAGGACGGCGATATCCGTGGATTGCAGGACAAGCTGCACCAGCTCCTGCTCCGCCACTTGGGAAAAGTCCTCTTTGGTTAAGGAATTCGCTTGCATCTCCAGCTGTTTTCGCTGTTCCTCATCCTCTTCGTAGGTTTGGATAAACACATCGATCAGCGTATCTACGAATTGGAAGAGGTCCATTTGAATTTGATACAAACCCAGTCGTTCTTCCTCTGTAAATATGAGTCGGTGCGTATCTCTTCGAATCTGTTCCAGCAACGAGTCTCGGCATACACGTACCCGTTCCAGTATACATGCCAGTGCAATGCCTTGCTTGGAGCGAAACAATGCGATTTCCCTGGACTGCTGCACCACTCTCTGCCTGTCCCCTGTTTCGATATACTCCGCGAGAGCCAAAATGAACGTTTCCAAAAGAGACAGTGTATACGAGCGTTCTTCTAGTATCAAGGCCGAAATGCGATTGTGGTCAGATAGTAAATCGTATGTGTTGGCTGCCAGTCCAGGCGCCAGACTTGATAAGTGTTTTCTTATTCGTTTTCTCACTCTATACTGGCTCCTTTGTCTCACACTTCATAAACTGCATAATTTGGAAAAACATACATATCATATTTATTCCATAAACATGCAGGAAAGTAAAGCGACGTGACCATCCTTTTCTGGATAATTCACGCCGCTCCGAAAATTCTTAAACGTTCAGTAAACGTCGACCGTTTTCAATCAATTGTTTTTGCTGTGAATCCTGCTCTCCAAGTACATCCAATTGACTCATCAGCCTGAATCGTTCACCTTCCAAGACTCCCCAATCGAGAAGCAACTCCACGATTTCCAAGCGGATCAGCCAGTCCTCTGGATAGGAAGCTTCCACCTCATGGATCAAAGCTTGCAGCCGTTTTGTCACCGATGCAAGCTCCTTATGCTCCTCTCGAAGCTGCCGAACCTCTCGGTAGATCTCCTGCTGCCGAAGCTGTTCAGGAGTATAATTCGGTTGTTTTGCCGTGATGGCGGAAGGCTTGTGCGTCCCTGTTGCAAAAGCTTCACGATCTGCAGCTCCTGCGAAAACGGAGACAATTCGTTCCCCAACCGCCATGTCGTAAAGACCCCATTCGGCCTGGAAGAGAACCATGTCCTGATACGTAACCGTGCATTGGTCAAATCCAATGAGAACGATTTGTTCCTTTTCTCGCAATATATAGCGGACGATCCCCTCAACCATGACGCCTGAAGCAAACTGCAAAGACGTCTTGTGGTCAATCCGTATCCCTTTTTCCGATAATGCCTCATCCGAGAAGCACTCAAGCGGAACGCTCTCTCCCGCCAAGAGACCAATCGGAGAGCCAAAGCCTTCCTGATGATACGCTTTTCCGTGGCCGGGCAATTCCTGATCATCGACTGCCAGTGCGGTTGGCCCCGCCGTTTTGAGATATACGGCTTTGCCTGCCCCGTCAAATACCAGCTCTGACAGATTGCCACTCACCTGCAATCCTGAGCTGTAGACAGCTGTCGTCGTTTGCGGCATTTTTTGTGCCTGTATCAAGCTTTTTGTTCCCCCGACAGATATAGCCATCCGTTTGGCGTACTCCTCCACCGCATCAATCAACTCTTGAAAATCACGGCACACAAATAGCTGCGGCTGAGGCTTGGTAATGTCATAATCCGTCTCGATGCAAGCCTGGAGGGAAAACGGAATCTTTTTCACATCATCTTTCAGACAGCTGATGCTCTCCCCCACTGAAGACAGAAGACCTGCTCCGTAAATACGCGGATTTTCACAATCGCCGATCAACCCGTACTCCACCGTCCACCAATACAGCCGAGCCAGTTCATTTGCTTCGGAGACTTCGATAACGGCCTTTGCTTTTACCTCCAGCTCTTCCTCGGCTTGACGGATAATCTCTTCCGTTGAATCAGGATCTTCTTTCACAATGGAAAGGTAGCGAATGGCTTCATATAATTCATAATCTTCTTTAGAAGACAGGGCGCGAGATCCGATTTCACCAAACTTTTTCAGAAATGCCCGGTACTTCTCGTCGAGGATGATGGGTGCGTGACCTGCCGCTTCATGTATGATGTCAGGTGCGGGTGTGTAAGCGATATGGTCGTACTGCCGGATATCACATGCAATCGGCAATATTTGATGAGCCTGAAAATCAAAAAAGGCGACTGCCGGGATAAACCCGTTGATGGTGACTGCCCCCCAGCCAATCGTCGAAAGGCATTCGTTCATTTCCGCAATATTGGGAATGCGCTCGACGCTGATTCCGGAGAGACGCAAACCTTCCAGATATGCTTGATGCGCCGTTTTTCCCAAATAATGATGGTTTTGACGCATCACATATCTCCAAACAGCATGGTCGATCGGCGTGTACTTTTCGTAATCCTGTTCGACCACGAACTCACGTAAATGAATTGGTAATTGGACGAGCGAAAATTCAGGTTCTACGCGACTCATACTCACTTCCCCCTCAAAGGATAGTAACCATGTAAGCGTTTTCCATGCTCACCTTATCATATCATGAACAAGTTACAAATTGTGCAAAAAATGTTTATTGCGCAACTTATTTCAATAAAGAAACAGCATTCGCCTGCTTGATGGGCAAACGAATGCTGTTTTTCTCTATGCAAATGCTTTTACGTTATAGGTACGCAGCTCGGATTTGACCGGGCTATTCGGATTGCTGCCTGCATGGGAGCGTTTAAAGGCATCGCTCTGCGTCCAATTGATATAGTCCTGTTCACTGGTCCACTTGGTAAACACGGTGTACTCGTCACCTTCAGTCGGAGCAAGAAACAAAAATTCCAGGAAGCCGGGGACTTCTTTCATACGTTCTCCCCCTTGGCTGAATGCACGTTCTAAATGCTCCCGGTAGTCTGCCGGTACGGTCAAACGGTTCATGGATACATACATGTGCGACACATCCTTCTATGTAAGTTTCTTTGATCTATTATATCCGAAAAAAAGATGAAAACAAAACGGGCATGACTGTTTGTTTACACGTCTTTCACAGAAAACCGCAGACCCTATTGATCACGTCTGCGGTTTACTTGCTGTTCCAGCATAATGTCCAGTAACAGTATATCTTGCAGCGGGTCCGACGGGTCTGTAGTCAGAAGAGAGGCCACTGCGGCAATAGAGCAGCGAACTGCGTGGTAGGAGTAAAAAGCATCCCGCTCATCCTCACTCGACAGCGATAGATCCGACTGCTCGTAGATCGGGTAGGGAAAGTCCGCTTCCACTCCGGCGCGATCCAGCACGATCAACGCCTGCTTGATGGCCAGGAGAGCTGCACTGACACTGATCCCGTACTCCTGTCGCACCTCATCCCACACCTGAAAGGCTGATCGCTCCACCCGCTCTGAATTTGGTCTCGTAATGATGCCCGATTTGCGCCCCTCCTGAAGCAGCCAATCCACCAAAATATCCTGACGCGGCGGAAACGCATAGACTTGCAATTTTAGCTCAAGCTCGGTCGGATGGTCTTTGGCAAAACGGGCGTGAGCGATGGACATTTCATACCGTCGCGAAGGGTGTCCTGGCACCGTTACAAAGACGGTATCCTGACGGATCGCTGCTACCTGCAGCTTTGTGCGGGCAGGAATCCGTGCCTGCGGCGCTCTTTCGCGGCGAAGATTGCCTGGAATCAGCTCTGTTCCGAACAGATGATACTCAAGAGGAGAATCGATCCAGGGAATGGGTTCCCTTGATAAAATTTCGTACAGTCCATTAAACGTGATCCATTCGCTCGGCCTTTTTTGAAAACGTACCAGTACCGCATGACGCTCATCCTCCGGCTGCACCATTTCCGCATCCGTTGGTGGGGTGTCAGGCACGAGTCTTTTATGTTCAACCAAGGCACAATCGAGAAGCTGCAGCCGCTCCAGAAGCTCTCTTTTGCTTACCCACTCATAACCAATCCGATAAATGCGTTGTTTCATCTGTTCCACCTCCCACGCCAGGTTCAGCTCCCGGTCTATCTCCAGTAAAATACGTATTAGCGTGAATGAAAGTGCCTGGTGTTTTCTACCAATTTGTTCAGTTCGCGTGCTGCCGACTCAGGAGAAACCGCTCTGCTGATTGCACTGATCACCGCGACTCCATCTGCACCCGCGGACAGAACAGCAGATGCATTCCCCAGCGTAATGCCGCCGATGCCTACGATGGGCAGTGAACCGCCTACTGCCTCACGAATCTGCTTCAAACCGACAGGGCCAATCGGTTCTCCAGCATCTGCCTTGGAAGAGGTGGCATACATCGCTCCGACTCCAATACAATCGGCACCGCCTCTCTGCGCTTCCAACGCTTCTTCCACTGTACCAGCCGATACGCCGATGTACATCGCTTCCCCGACACGCTCGCGCACCGCATCAAGTGACATGTCCTCCTGGCCGACATGAACCCCGTCCGCATCTAGTGTAATCGCCAGATCTACATCATCATTCACGAAAAAAAGCGCATGATAGGCCGCGGCAAGCTTCTTCATTTCTTGACCCAATTGCACTTTCTCTGCCTGGTTTAACCGGCTGCCTTTATCACGCAGTTGCAAGCTACCGGCGCCTCCTTGCAAAGCTTGCTCCGCGATCGCAAGCGTCATCTCTGCAGAATAGCCGCAGTCTTGACTGCCGACGACGAAATAAACACCCAGCTTTTGCCGCAATTTCTCACGATCTCTCATCCCGTATTCTCCTCCCAGTGATCCAGTGCTTCTCGATAGGCTCGGGCGGCCTTATAATAATCCTCCGCATCTGTGATGCCGGACAATACAGCGATCCCCTTGCATCCCGCTCCCATCACTTGGGGTACAAGTTCAGGCCGTATTCCGCCAAGGCCGATAACCGGTATGTCAACCCTTGAAACGATCGTACGGAGCTCTTCCGTCCCTCTTGGCGCAAGCCCTGGTTTAGACCCGCTGGCAAAAATATGTCCATACAACAGGTAATCCGCCCCCTGCTCGGCAGCCAAGCAGGCTTCCTCCAAAGAATGAACGGAACGGCCAATCAGTTGGTTCGACCGCAAAATTCGCCTTGCTGCTTCCGGCGATAAACTGTGATAAGCGAGGTGGGACCCACCACAACCGTATGCGGCTGCCACATCGACCCGATCATTGACGATAATCTGGACGCGCGGAATAATCCCTGCCAGCGCCTCCACCCACTCCGCAATTTCTTGTGCGGTCCGATGCTTTTCACGTATGTGCAAGTACGTCATGCCGCCCTTATTGGCCGCTTCCGCCATCCGCAGAACGTGGTCCCGCTCATGCCGCCCGCTGGTGATGACATGCAGTTCAGGACAGGCTGGCCGCATGCTGATCTCCGCCTCCCGACAGTGCTGCCAGACACTCCTGAAGCCACTCCGCTGTTTTGGAATCTTGGTCTTGCGGCGCTCTGGCAATCAACTCAGACACCAATCTGCGCAAGAAAAAAGCTTGAGGCAAGGTCAACGGTAAGGTTACCTTCTTTGGCTTTTGAACTTGCTCCTCCAGCTTCTGCACGCCCGCCAGCAGAATGTCAGCGATCGATTCCACCATCTCGCCTACCTGTTCATGCTTGCGCAAATCATCGTAAAAGCCATCCAGCATCCGGCACAGGATCAAGAAAGCCTGCGTGGACAGCGTAATTGGTTGTGCATCCTGTATAGATTCAGTCATTTTTTCCCCTCCAAGCTGCAAAAGCAGGCAAATCCTGCTCAGGAAACTCAGCATATTATAGCACATCTTGCCGGGAGGCCTGTACACCTGCAAGGCAGCAAATCCAAAGCAAAGCAATCAAATGACCCGCAAAGCAGCAGATTTACTACAAAGCAACAGTATCACCACAAGGTTGCAGTATCGCTACAAGGTTGCGGGATTGGTTCAAAGTAGCAAACCGCCCTCCTGTTTTCTCATTAAATAAGCGAGCCGCTACCTTACTCGCGGCTCGCTTGCAGATTCGATTGATTTCGTTCGTTACTGTTTGTTGCGGTCGTTATGGTTGGACTGGCGAAGATTCGTGTTTTTATCGTTTTCATTCAGCGTCTTTCCGCGATTTTTCCCAAGATCCTTGCTGTTATTATTTTTTCCCATACGCCCACCTCCCTTCGCCCGACTTCAACTGGTATCGTCTCCAGTCCTCCCTGCTTTTATCAGCAGAGTCGTCAGACAAAGGAACGCTGTTCAAGACCGCCGTCGAATCCATGCGTACGCGATGGCAAAGGGAATACGCCAACCCAGCAAAAACGCAAGCATAATAAAGTAAGCGACAGCGGTAAAAAGCCAGGTAGGCGGTACGCCCGTCCAAAGAAAACGCAGCAGCAACCCTATCGGTGCAGCAATCGTCCACATCAGAAGCGCGAACCATAATTGTTTGCCTGCTCTCTCCCACGACTGCCGTTGATAAGGATGGAGAAATAGGGCAACCAATATCCAGGCGAAAAGAAAGGGGCCGAGCGTTTCCAGCATGCCGGAAAGGTTCGTTGACAGTCCATGCGCCAATTTTCCATAATAAGTAAATAACCAGAAGGCAACCAGATCTCCAGCGAGAAGCACATAACCGGCTGGAGCGCTTATCCATCGTTTCATCAGACAATCCTCATCTCTTCAAATAAGCTGACATGCTCATTGTATACATGAGGATCGGGCATTCACAATCCATTTCGAAGCTTATTCACCAAACAGCAACAATTGCAGTTTTTCATCTACCTGCGGCCATTCCCGGTCCAATATGCTGAAAAAGACCGTATCCCGAATATAACCGTCACGAACGATCATATGGTTGCGCAGGACACCTTCATGAATTCCCCCGATTCTTTGAATCGCCCGTTGTGAATTCAGGTTGCGGGAATCTGTTTTCAACTGGACACGGATACATCCCAGCTCTTCAAAACAATGACGCAGCAACAGCCATTTGCACTCTGTATTGATCTTTGTCTTCCAGACCGAGGGGGTCAGCCAGGTAAATCCAATCTCCAATCCGCGGTCACGCCTGGATATATTCATAAAACGCGTACTTCCGATCACGCTCCCGTCCCTCTGGCTGACGATGGCAAAAGGCAAATCGGTCCCAGCTGCCTGTGCCTCCAAAGCAGTATGGACAAAAGATCGGGCATCCTCGGGCTGACGCATCACGATCGACATATACGTCCAGATCTCCTCATACTTGCCGGCCTCCCACAGTCCCACCTGATGTCTCTGATCCAAAGGTTCGAGACGGACAAGATTTCCTTCCAGTGTCACAGGATGAATCGTAAGCATGACAGTTCTCCTTTCAACTGTTCTGCCTTTCCACGCAAACAGAACAGTTTATCGAAATTTTTCCAAGGATAGTGCGGAAACCTCTTTCTGTCAAGAGCTTTCGTCAATTCCGTTAATTCCGGGAAAAAGGCTAGAATCATCAGGCTTGTTCGTGTACAGTAGAAGGGAATTGATGGCGATGTGGAGGTTATTGAAACATGCACGCAAATTTGCGTTCTTTCATGGAACAGTTGCGCAAAAGCGGTCAATTGATAGAGATCAATGCACCAGTCGATCCCTATCTGGAATTGGCAGAAATTCACCGCAGAGTGATTGAAGAAGGCGGGCCAGCCCTGCTTTTTACCAATGTAAAAGGAAAAGACTTTCCCGTGGTTACCAACCTGTTTGGTACGGTAGAACGAGTAGATATGGCGTTTGGACCGAAACCGGAAAACGTAGTCCGTGAGTTGGTCCATGGAATGGACAAGCTATTGCCACCGAAATTGAAAGGTCTTTGGGAGCTTCGTTCGCCTCTTTCCGCTGTCATGCGGACCGGCACTAGAACGGTTTCTGCTTCGCAAGCTCCTGTAACTCAGATCGGAACCACCTCTGTAGATATGACTGAGTTGCCCGCACTGACCACTTGGCATGAGGACGGCGGTCCATTTGTCACATTGCCGCTCGTCTATACGGAACATCCGGATACCAAAGACCACAACCTGGGGATGTATCGCATCCAGATTTATGACAAGAACACAACTGGCATGCACTGGCAGATTCACAAGGGCGGCGGCTTCCATTATCATGAAGCGGAAAAACGGAATCAATCCCTGCCCGTCACACTGACGATCGGCGGTCCGCCGGCATTAATCGTCTCGGCAATAGCCCCCTTGCCCGAAATGGTGCCGGAGTTGGTGTTCGCTTCCCTGTTAATGGGGGAAAAGCTGAATATGACCGAAGTTCCCAACCATCCGCATAAGATCGTGGCAGAAGCTGAGTTTGTTTATGCCGGTGAGGTGCCCCCTCATATCCGTCGTCCGGAAGGTCCTTTTGGTGATCATTTTGGCTATTATTCCTTGGTACATGATTTCCCTATTTTCCAGGTAAAGCAAATGTGGCGACGCAAAGATGCCATTTACCCGGCGACCATTGTTGGAAAGCCGGTGCAGGAGGATTTCCACATTGGCGAATATTTGCAGCGCTTGCTCTCTCCCCTCTTTCCTGTTGTGATGCCTGGACTGCGTGAGCTGTGGACGTATGGCGAAACCGGTTTTCACGCACTTGCGGGTGCAATTGTGCGGGAGAGCTATTACAAAGAAGCAATGGCCCACGCTTTCCGGATTATGGGAGAAGGGCAATTGACTCTGACCAAATTCTTGATGGTAACAGACGTCCCATGCAATCTTTCGAATTTCAAGGAATTTTTGGAGATCATTCTCGCCCGCTTCCAACCGGAGCGCGATCTCCTGATTGTAAATGACACCTCTGGCGATACCCTTGATTACACCGGACGGAAATTTAACCATGGCTCCAAAGGGATCATGCTGGGAATCGGCGATCCTGTGCGCGAATTACCAGCCGAGTATCGCGGAGAAGGAATTCCCGGTATCGCAAAAATCGAAGCCTTCAGCAAAGGCTGTCTCGTCATCTCAGGGCCTACCTTTGAAGAACGTCCAGCGTTTGGCGAGGAAATTCTCGCGTATGTCAATGAGAATTTGAAAGAATGGCCGATGATTTGTATTGTCGATGATGCGTCGATTGCGAACAAGCAGAGCCTGTTTTTATGGACGGTCTTCACCCGTTTTGATCCGGCCCATGACCTGTACGCAAAATCGACAATCGTTCGCAATAAAATCCGCTACGAGGGCCCATTGGTGATCGATGCCCGGATGAAGCCGTTCTACCCCGATGAGGTGGAACCATTGCCTGAGATCGTACAGCTTGTCGATCAACGGTGGAAAGAATACTTTCCCAAATAAGAACAAAAGAACCGTGTGAGAAATGTCAAAGTGCTCGGAGAAGTTTCGAGCACTTTTTTTCTTTTTCATTATTCGAAAATTCTGTAATTTGATGTTGGACCACCCAATATAATGTAGCATCCTGTGACCGAAAATGATCAGTTGGTCGGGTACCTGTGTCACCACAAAGGAGGGATATACCATGAAAACCCAAGTAGATTCCGGCGGCATCGTCACACTCACGAAAGAAGGTGAAAACCTGATCAAAGACAGCCCTCTGTTTAACGAAGGGCTGCGACCAACTACGATGGAGGAACACAGTTGGACATCGTACAACTTTGCCAGTCTCTGGATCGGGATGTCCATCTGCTTGCCTGCGTACTCGCTTGCCGCCGGATTGATTGCACTTGGCATGAACTGGTGGCAAGCCATCATTACCATTATCCTGGGGAACTGTATTGTCCTTATTCCGATTCTTCTTAATTCCCATGCTGGCACCAAATTCGGTATTCCTTACCCGGTCTATGCCCGCCTCTGGTTTGGCTCAAAGGGAGCCCACATCCCGGCCGTTGCACGCGGCTTGGTGGGTGCAGGCTGGTTTGGCATCAACTGTTGGTTTGGCGGCACAGCGATTGACACCTTACTGATGTCCATGAGCAGCTGGGGAAACGTCACTGGACATACCTGGATCGCATTCATCGGGTTCTGGGCACTCAATGTCTGGATTGCTTACAGGGGTCCTGAAACCATTCGAAAAATGGAGTTCTGGGCTGCCCCAACACTGATTGTCATGTCGCTTGCTTTGCTCGTCTGGGCCTTGACGAAGGCGGGCGGATGGGGTCCGATGCTTTCTGCCCCTTCAAAATTTAACACGGCCGGAGAATTTCTCGTGGTCTTCTTTCCCTCCTTGACCGGCGCCATCGCCTTCTGGGCTACCATGGCGCTTAACATTCCTGATTTTTGTCGCTATGCAAAAAGCCAGAGGGCACAGATTATCGGCCAATCGACATCATTGCCGACCACCATGGGAGGATTCTCATTTATCGGGGTTGCAGTGGCATCTGCCACCGTCGTCATCTACGGGGAAGCGCTCTGGGACCCCGCAGCCGTCCTGGCGAAGTTCTCCCCCTTTGCCATTTTCCTTGGTACCATTGGAATTATTCTGGCCACATTGACGACCAATGTAGCTGCAAACGTCGTCGCCCCTGCTCGAGCCATCGAAAACCTCGCCCCGCGCAGAATGACCTTTGGAGCCGGCGCCATCATCACAGGAGTAGTCGCTCTCGTCATGCAGCCTTGGTATATCCTTGATAATTTCGGAAATTATATTTTCCTCTGGTTGGGCACGTATGCTGCCCTGCTCGGCCCGATCGACGGGATCGCGATCGCAGACTACTGGATGGTGCGAAAGCGGCGCATTCATCTCACCGAGTTGTACCATCCAAATGGCATCTATTCCTATAAAGGCGGTTATAACTGGCATGCAATCTGGGCGCTCGCTATTGGAATCGCCGTACCATTTATCAGCCGGCTGATTCCAGGACTTGGATTTATCTGGGATAACGCGTGGACCGTCGGACTGTTCGTCTCCCTGATTTTCTACACATGGTTCATGAAGAACAGCTCCAGCGTCATGAACGAGAAAGAATACAATAAGATTACCGCTCATGTCGATACCCAAGCATCCTGATCATCTGCAAGAAAAAGAAAAAAAGAGAGGCTCTGTTATCGGGCCTCTCTTTTTCGTTGATGTTCGGAGATTACAGTTTGAAACGGCTGATCGATTCCTGCAGCTCGTGAGAAAGCTTGTTCAGATTTTCACTGGAATAAGCAATCTCCTGCATGGCAGCAAGCTGTTCTTCCGCGTTGCTGGCGACACCCTGAGTATGATCGGATGCTTCCTGTGCCAGTCGATTCATCTCATCCATCGAAGAGACAACCTCTTGGATGCTGGCAGACATTTCTTCTGTCGCTGCCGATACTTCCTGAATCTGGTCGGCGATGGTTTGGGACGAAGTCACGATACGTTGGAATGCCTCACCGGCTTGACGGACGATGGTGCTTCCAGCTTCCGCCTCTTGGGTACCTTGATCGATTGCGCTAACGACTTGTGCCGTTTCCTTTTGGATATCCTGGATCAGGCGCTCGATCTCGCGAGCCGATTCCTCAGACTGCTCTGCCAATTTGCGTACCTCATCGGCCACGACTGCGAATCCGCGGCCATGTTCACCGGCACGCGCTGCTTCGATTGCGGCATTGAGCGCGAGCAGATTGGTCTGCGAAGCAATACCGGTAATAACCTGGACGATTTCGCCAATGGCATCCGATCTGACGCCGAGCAATTGAACCAGTTCAGAGGCGCGGCTCACAGCGTCGTTAATGGCATTCATCTGATTCACCGCTAATTGGACATGCTCATTTCCTTGTTCAGCTTCTTTGGCAGCTTGTCCGGAGAATTCCGAAACGGAGCCGGAAGTCTCGGCGATACGCTGTACGGCCAAAGCCATTTCTTCCATGACGCGCACACCCTCGGAGGTACGCTGTGTATGTACCTCAGATCCGGAGGCGATTTCTTCAATGGCGGTGGCAGCTTGCTGTGTAGACTGCGCAGTCAGCTCTGCACTTGCATGAAGCTGCTCGGATGAGCTGGCTACCTGCTCACTTGCCACTTTTACCTGCTCAATCAAATGACGCAGCTCGGAGGCGAGACGGTTGAAAGCAGTTCCCAGTGTACCCGCTTCGTCTCTTCCCGTGTAAGCAACCGGTTCGACTTTCAGGTTGCCGGACGCCAGCTCTTCCAGCCTGGAAGCAACATCGCGCAAAGGATTGGAGATCATGCGTGCGATCATAAACCCAAGTCCCAGTGAAAGGACAATCGCCAGGATTGCGATGGACGCCATCACCAATTCGACAAAACGTGCGTCATCCGCATTGGTTTGATTCATTTCTTCTGCACGGCTGGATTTAAAATCTGCCCATGATTTAAGCTCTTGGTTGATCCCATTCAGCGTTGACTCTGTCGCACGGAAAAACGCAAAGGCTTCATTTGGATTTTTCTCATCAATCAAATGAATAACGACCTTTTGATCGCTCCGGTATTTCTCCAAAAGCATTCTGAGAGTTTCGAGAATTTCAGTCTCGTTTTCCGTCTCAACGGATTCCTGCAGCAGTTGCAGCAAATCGTCGGACTGGACGACTAATTCCTCGTATTGTTGTTTATAATCTCTCATTTTTGAAGGGCTTGTCTCCAGCATCATTTTATAAATAAGACCTTCAATTTGCCGGGTTTCCGTACGCAACTCATTAATCCATTTCGTCGGGAGCAGCTGCTGATGGTACATATTCGTCATGCGAGCATCCGATTTCATCAAGTTGATGTAGCCGGTCGCTCCCACCCCTGCCAAAAAGACACTCATCAAAACGACGAGGTACATCAGTTTGGTGCGGGTCTTCACGTTTCGCAGCAGATTCATCCGTTTTTTCACAAGCTCGTTTTTGGGAAGCTTTACATCCTTCCTGGGTTTTATTTTGCGGAATAATTTCATGTCACAAGGCCATCTCCTTTGTTGCATAATGTGGTTGATGAATAAAGTCGAATATTGTCTAATTCTACCAAAGGATGATGAACAAGTCGATAGTTTTACGACGAAACTCCCAAATCAAATACAGAATAAAGTGTAATATCTGAGATTTGCTGATCTGGCCTATAACAAATGTAATAGGTCAATTCTTCAGCAATCTTGTATGATATACCTAAAAAACCCTTATCCTCCAAATACTTGCGGATCTCTTCTCCAGTCCAATCCAACCATTCCTTTTGGTCCATCCCCTCTGAAAGCAGCGCCAAATCCTCAGCCGAGTGTCGGCTTTTTAAAGCATCGAAGCGCAGTTGGTTTTCCCCATACTCTTCGTCGAGATCAAACATTTGGTCGACGGTCAGCTCCTGAACCAGAATCGCCGCTTGATCCCAGGTCGTCTCTGCATGACAGATAGCGTATTGGGCTGCTATTTTCATATTGCTGACCAGATAAACGCCCGAGCCAAAAACGGCCTTGGCAATCGCACCGTTCACAAACTGTCTTCGTTCATGGCGCTCGTATCGCTGGGCTTTGATCACTCTTTGCGCTTCCTGATACTCGACACCCCGGTATACGATTTTTTTCATCCCTGCACCTCCCCCATCTGATCTGATTTTTACTCGGCCGCGTCCCCCAAAAAGGGAAAAGAGGCGGCGTTCATGCTCCGCCACCCTGCTTTTCCAAATAATTAAAACATGATCCTGTTGCTGGATTTGCCTGATTAGCTCTCAAAGAGTCAAGGCAATAATTTCACCATGTCTTCATAGGTCTCCGGTCTGCGATCCCGGTAAAATTGCCAGGTATCCCGCACTTGATGGATCAGGTTTTTATCCATTTCTCCGATGATGATCTCATCGCGATCCTTGCTTCCGATGGCTGTAAATTGACCACGCGGGTCAACGAGATACGACTGGCCGTAAAACTCTCCCATATTCCACGGCGCTTCCACACCAACCCGGTTAATCGCCGCCACGTAATACCCGTTGGCCACGGCATGGGCCGGCTGTTCCAGCTTCCAGAGGTATTCCGAGAGTCCCGCCACGGTAGCCGAAGGATTGAAGATGATCTCCGCTCCATTCAGCCCAAGCAGCCTGGCCCCTTCAGGGAAATGACGATCATAGCAAATATAGACGCCGACTTTGGCAAAGGCCGTGTCAAAAACGGGATATCCCAGATTTCCGGGTTTGAAATAGTATTTTTCCCAGAAGCCGCAGCCGTTTTCACCGACACCCACATGTGGAATATGCTGTTTTCGGTATTTCCCCAGGTAGCTCCCGTCAGCGTCGATAACAGCAGCCGTGTTGTAATAGGTTCCGATTCCGACTCGTTCGTAGATCGGTACAATCAGTACCGTTCCCAGCTCTTTGGCCAAATCCTGAAACAGCCGGACAGTCGGCCCGCCCGGAATTTCTTCAGCCGCTTCGTACCACTTCGTATTTTGCTCAGCGCAGAAATAAGGGCCGTAAAAAATCTCTTGCAGACAGATAATTTGTGCGCCCTTCTCGGCCGCTTCCCGGACCATTTTCACGTGTTTTTCAATGGCCTTTTCCTTGTGGACGTGAACCGGCTGATCGCCGTGTACATCATTTTTCGCCTGGATCAGGCCGATGCTCACCTTGTTTACCATCCTCGATACCCTCCTTCCCTAACTTATGGCTGTGCAAAAGTAGACCGCTTGAGGTAATTACCGTTCCCTGCCTGACCGACAAACTGCTTGTCGCGCACAACAAAAGATCCGCGGGAAAGAACTGAAATGACTTCGCCGTAGACTTCTTTTCCTTCAAAGGGATTGTAATCCACGTTCATGTGATGGGTCTGGGCAGAAATCGTCCGCTTCACTTGGGGATTAAAGATTACGATATCTGCATCGGAGCCAACTGCGATCGTTCCTTTTTTCGGGAACAGCCCAAACAGCTTCGCGCTCTTGGTCGATGTGACATCTACAAATTGATTGAGACTGATCCGTCCCTCCCGTACTCCATCTGAATAGAGAATGGCGAGTCGATCCTCAATCAGCGGTCCACCGTTGGGAATCTTGGTAAAGTCATCGCGTCCCAGCTCTTTTTGTCCCTGAAAGTTAAACGGACAGTGATCAGAGCCAACCGTCTGCAAAATGCCATTTTTCAAAGCGCTCCAGAGCACCTCCTGGTTCCATTTTTCCCGCAGCGGCGGAGACCAGACGTATTTCGCCCCTTCAAAATCCGGCTGGTCCATGATGCTGATGTCCAAAGCAAGGTACTGCGGGCAGGTCTCGCCGTAGATATTCCAGCCTTTTTCCCGGGCCTCTGCGATGCGCTGAACGGCCGATGCGCAGGAGACATGGACAACATAGAGCTGCGAGTCTGCCAAGGCTGTCAGGGCGATTGCCCTTCCTGTCGCCTCGCCTTCCGCTTCAGGAGGTCTGGTATAGGCGTGATAGATCGGCTCAGTATTTCCTTCCGCCAGTGCTTTTTTGGTCAAGTAGTCGAGCACATCCCCGTTCTCGGCATGGACCTGGACCAGAGCGCCCAGTTCTTTTGCCCGAACCAGTGTCTTGAATAACGTCTCATCATCCGCTTGAAAGACATTTTTGTATGCCATAAAGACCTTGAGAGAGGTAATTCCTTCTGTGTCGATCACGCTTTCCAGCTCTTCCAGCACCTGATCATTGGCCTCCGCAATCATCAGGTGAAACCCGTAGTCGATGGCTGCTTTTCCGCGGGCTTTTTCGTGCCAGGTGGCAATCGCCGAGCGAAGCGATTCCCCTTTTTTGGTCAGACAAAAGTCGATCACACTGGTCGTCCCTCCGAATGCCGCTGCCCGGGTGCCGGTAAAAAAGTCGTCAGCCGTCACAGTTCCTCCAAACGGCATATCGAGGTGTGTATGTGGATCGATTCCGCCTGGCAGTACATAGCATCCGCTCGCATCAATCTCTTCCGCTCCTTCCCCAGAAAACTGATGACCAATCGCAACCACCTGTTCTCCCTCGATCAACACGTCTGCTTGATAGGTGTCTGCTGCTGTCACTACCGTACCGCCACGAATCCATTTTTTCATCTCTGACCCTCCCCTTCTGCCGACCCATTTTGAGCTTTCACATCTGCGGCATTCACTTTTTCGTCAGTACAGGCTATGCGGGCTGCCTTCGAAACATTACTCGCTCTTGATCTCGCAGCTACCACCGGCGGCCAGCGCAGCCTGGCGCTGATTCCAGGTGAGCGGCGGCTGTTCTGTAGGGATCTCCACCATTTCGATCGTTCCTTCTACCGGACAGACGATGGAGCAGAGGTTACAACCGACGCAATCCTCTTCCCGTACCACAAGCCTTTCTTTTCCGGTCATCTCATCCGTCACGATATCAATACATTGATGGGACGTATCCTCGCAGGCGATGTGGCATTTATTGCAGTTGATACAGGTCTCCTCGTGAATGCGGGCGACGATCTTGTAGTTCAAATTCAGATTGCCCCAGTCGGAGTAGGTATGAACGGCTTTTCCCACAATATCCATAACCGAAGGGATTCCGCGCTGATCCAGATAGTTGTTCAGTCCATCAATCATGTCTTCGACAATGCGGAACCCGTGATGCATGGCCGCTGTACAGACCTGGACGCCGCTTGCTCCCATCAGCAAAAACTCAACCGCATCCTGCCAGGTGGAGATACCGCCAATCCCGGAAATGGGAATCCCTACTTGGGGATCACGGGCGCATTCGGCAACCATGTTGAGGGCGATCGGCTTGACCGCAGGACCGCAGTAGCCGCCGTGCGCGCCTTTTCCGTCAACATGAGGGATCGGGAGCCAGGAGTCCAGATCCACTCCGATCAGACTGTTGATGGTATTGATCATGCTGATGGCATCTGCTCCACCCTGCGACGCCGCCCGCGCTGTGAAGCGGATGTCCGTAATGTTGGGTGTCAGCTTGACGATTACCGGCGTCTGGGCCACCTCTTTGACCCATTCCACCTGCTGCCTGATCAGATCGGGATGCTGTCCCACGGCCGAGCCCATGCCCCGCTCTGCCATGCCGTGCGGGCAGCCAAAGTTCAGCTCCAGCCCGTCTACACCGATGGCCTCCACTTGTTTGACAATCTCGTGCCACGCTTCCCGCTTGTGCTCTACCATCAGCGAAGCAATCAAGGTGTGCTTGGGATAGAGCCTTTTCGTCTCCTCCATCTCTTTCAGGTTTTCTTCCAACGGACGGTCTGTAATCAGTTCGATATTATTAAAGCCGAGTACTCGTTGGCCGCCGTAATGAAGAGCTGCGAAACGGGAGGTCACGTTCATAATCGGTTCGCCCAAAGTTTTCCAAACGGCACCTCCCCACCCCGCTTCAAAAGCGCGCTGTACCTGATGCCCGGAGTTGGTGGGCGGTGCCGAAGCCAGCCAAAATGGATTGGGCGACTCAATACCGGCCAAATTGATGCGTAAATCTGCCATTGCGCTACGCCTCCTTCTACCTGGCGAATGATCTTCGACCATAGCCATCTAGCATTTCCGTTCGAAAAGCCTTCCGATCTCTACCTGTCCTCGAAAAAAGTTCACTACGCCATCATACTGGCTGAGTCAGATCGCTGAGTGCAGTGTGTATGGCATGAGCCGCACGGACTCCGTGATTGGCTGCGTCCACCACCATGGCATCGGTCTTCCCGCCACCGAAGATGACATCACCTGCCGCAAATACTTGCGGGTGAGAGGTGCGGTATGTCCCTTCTTCGATGGCAACGATCCCGTTTTGATGCTGCAGTCCGAATGCCTCGATCAAAGGGAGATGGCGGGTCTGCCCGATCGCCTTGACGACAAAATCAACCTCGATTACGAACTGGCTGTCCGGAACCTGCACCGGCTTTCGCCGCCCTTTCCCATCCGGTTCACCCAGCTCCATACGAATCAACTCCAGGCCCGTCACACGTCCGTTTTCCCCCAGAATCCGGGTAGGCGCCACCAGCCAGCGGAATTCGACGCCATCCTGCTTGGCGAATTCGTACTCAAACTGGTAACAGGTCATCTCCTTTTCCGTCCGTCTGTAAAGAATCTGTACCTGCTCGGCTCCCAGCCTTCTGGAGGTAGTGGCTCCGTCGATCGCAGTATTGCCTGCACCGATCACGACGACTTTTTTCCCGATCATCTGGCCCGTCAGTGGTTTTGTTTTGGTCTCTTCCACCAGGGAGATGGCATCCAGCACCCCGCTTAAATCCTCTCCCTCGATTCCGAGCTGCGGCACCGCCCCCATGCCCACCGCAAGCAGGATTGAGTCATGCTGTTCCAAAATCTCCTCGGGCTGCACATCTACCCCGACTGTGGTATTGGTGCGAAACTCGACGCCCAGTGCCTTCACCTGTTCTACTTCCCACAGCGATATCTCTTGGGGCAGACGGAAAGAGACAATGCCGTACGTATTGAGTCCCCCCGCCTTTCCCTTGGATTCATAAACCGTAACAGCATAGCCGAGACGAGCCAGCTCACGGGCTGCTGAAAGGCCGGCCGGACCTCCTCCGACAACCGCTACACGCTTCCCGTTGCTTTTACCTGGCTGAAACAGAGCTGCCTGATTTTTGATCGCCCAGTCTGTTGCATGCCGCTGCAATAGACCGATCATGATCGGTTTAGAGGCGTGGTTGAGTACGCAGGCGCCCTCACACAGTTCTTCTGTCGGACAAACGCGGGCACAGCTGGCTCCCACCGGATTGGCATCCATAATGGTTTTGGCTGATCCCAGCAGGTTGCCTGTCGCGATCTTTTTAATAAACGAAGGGATATCAATCGACGTCGGACAGGCCTTGATACAGGGGGCATCATAACAAAACAGGCATCTGTTTGCTTCATCCATCGCTTCCTTTGGCTTCAAGGAGGGAACCACTTCCGTAAAATTCGCTTGCAGCGCGTCAATCGTCTTGGTTTCATCGAGGGGAACGCTCATTTTGCAACAACCTCCTCAGGCGTTCTGAAATCGCTTCCTTGCTATTAATCAATGTAGGAATATGCGGTTTTATGATTCTTTCATCTCATTTTTTAATAGCCAGGCCATGAAACGAATCATGCTTCCCGGTCATGAATGATTTCATTTTTGAATAGGCTGTTACCAGAACGAGTTTGGAGAGGATGGCATGAAAAACTATGAGGCTTTGATTGCCAAGCTCCGGCAGCAAATGGCAGAAGCGGACGCAAAGGTAAAGCAACTGGAAGCCGAACGGGCCCAATTCGAAGAGCAGCGTCAGAGACGGGCACATTACCTGTCCTCACGCGATATTTTGGAGCTGCTGGTAAACAGGGGCAACGGGACGGGCAGTATGGCCTCGATAAAAAGATGGGCTGATGACGGTCACCTGGGGCCTGTAATCGATGAACGGCTCGAGTTTCCCCTGCTGGCCGGAAAGCAGGGGAAAAAACGGAATCTCTATCTCCGTTTCCAGGTATATCGATTCCTGCATGAGAAAGGGCTTCTTTCACCAAAATTCGATGTACTGGACCGCGTCCAGTTGATCTTGGACGAAAAGCGGGTTTGGGCCGTCATTACGGCATTTGATTTTCGTGAGGCTGAGTTAGTGGATGACCTGTTTGTGTATCAGGTGCAGGTGGAGGGCACAGGAGAAGTTTATAGTGACATAGCAGAAAACGCGCTTTACACCGACAGAGGGAACCCCCAGACGATTCCCCGATCATAAGGAGGCGTTATGGAGACGGCAAGCCTGATGTTGACCAATACCTTTGAAAACCAGGAGGTTTCACGGCAGATTCGCGACTTTCACAAAAAAAAGGGGCAGCCCCTCACTGTTCGCTTCAGCGAAGAACTGACCCATATTGTCTTGGAAGCCGCTTGCTTGTATCTACCTAGTCGCAAAGCGCTGGGAAAAGAAGCGCAGATCGAAGGAGTGCTGAAGAAAAACGGCACGCATTACGAAATTCATCCGCGCAGCAAGGGGAAAACGATCAATCTGCATCTCGATTCCGAGCTAGTCGCCGAGCTGGAACAAATCCGCACAAAGGTATCCAGCAAGACGCAACACGAAGTGATTCTTGAGATGTTTATCCGCGGACTCCGTGCCTACCAGCAAGAGCGGGACAGCGAGACTACTCCCGAGAACCCCAACTAATCTCTATTTGTACTCACCCTTGAGATAGTTGTGGAATGGTTGATCCACCCAAAATTGATACGTGTCAATGGTGAGCGATGAGTCGATTTTTTTCAATCCTGCTACCACTTTCGCCGAGTCCTCATTGAGTGAAAACGATTGTGCCAGATATCTTCCTTTTTTCAGCACGTTATTTGTAATGACCGGATATTGATCCAGCTTGGTCAGCGAGTAGTACAGCGGCTGCCACCAGGAAGCTTTCAACAAACCGGTGGCATCCTCCTGGTCTTTTTTCGCGTACTTCAGTACTAGCGGCTGAAACTGCTCTTTTTCTTTTGCCGTGGCAAATTCAAAGCTGAGATCGTATTCTTTCGAGTATGCGATATGGTTTCCGTTTTCAATCGGGACAACCTGGTAATCATCTGTCTGTACGGGCTCTCCCCATTCTTTCAAATAAACAAAGGCAGAGGTTTTCGGTTCAAGCTGTACTTTTGCCTCGATGCCCTCACTTTTTAAGAGTCCGATCAACTGTACAGCATGAATGATATCGCTGTGTCCATAGGTGATCGTCCGAGCCGGATCAAAATGGGGATCAAATTTTGTGTCTTTGAGATTGTATCCCGTGATCAGGTCTTGCTTCAATCCTTCATCGACGACCTTTTGCAAGTCTTCCGTTTTGATCAGCTGGGATTCGTTCCAAGCCTGGACGAGCTTTCCGTAAATGTCTGGCTCGCTGATGTAGCCGAGGAAGTTTTGCTGCTCTCCGTGGAATTCAGCTACCTTGCCGAGCAGTTCATAAGCGAGTTCGGCAGAGGTGTCCGCTTCCAGCTTGGTCCCGGTGAGTTGCTTCGCGGAAAGGATGCCGGTATCCAGAGCAACAGCGATTTCCTGCGCTGCCTCCTTGGCAATGTTTTTGTCAGCTTTATATGTCAAACCAGCGGCCTTCCAGGATGCGGCCACTTTTTCATCCGAATAGGTGTAAGCCAGTTCTTTGAGCTCAGCAGCTTGTACCGTTGCACCTACGGCTTCCCAGACCTGCAGCTTGCCATTTGCCTCTTCTTTTGGGAAAAAGACATTGGCCTTCTCCTCATCAGCGGCTATACTGGAAGCAGCAAGAATTGATTGCAGAGCTTTTTCAAACTGCTGTTTGGTGACTGCTCCTTTGAGCGCGATGCCATATTGCTTCTCAATAAAGGCTGCGGCTTCTTTTGCGTTTGATGCCTGAGCTGCGATGGTTTGGACAGCAGCCAATGCCGGATGCGCTGGCGCTGCACTGACGGTTGTTCCTGTCGCCGTGAGGGCAAACGCAGACAATAACGCGGCCGACGTGGACAGGTGCAAAATGGAGCGTGTTTTTTTCATGGACATTCTCTCCTCATCTCATACACAATCCGATAATTCCAATGTGTTTAGTATGTATTTATTCTATTTACGATAACATGTTCCCCCCTGCGCGTCAATACCTTTCATGCCATGCTTTCCCAACAAAAAACCCGGCCCCCCTTTTGGTTCGCCTGATCGGCTTCCCTGAAGAAGGTCGGGTTTTATGATGTTTAATATTGGAATCGCCTCTTTATTTGTTCGCTTCTTTAGGCGAGTTCAGCAAAAGCTTCACGTAGCACCTGTGCAATGAAATCGATATCCTCGCTCGTCGTCGTAAACGGTGGAGAAAGGGTGAGGACATTATTGAATCCCGGGATGGTGTCGCCGTTACGGCCGATGATCAGCCCTCGCTGTTTACAGGCTCCGATGACTTTTGCCAATTTGTCAGGCGCTGCCGGTTCTTTTGTTTGGCGATCTTCCACCATTTCGATACCCATCAAGAATCCAAAGCTGCGGATATCGCCGACATGGGGATGGTCCTCCAAAAACGAGAGCTTCTCCCGCAATTCCTCACCGAGGCTTGCTGCACGTTCGATGAGTTGTTCTTCTTCCAACAGCTCCAGGTTTTTCAAAGCGAGCGCACAAGCCGCAGGATTGCCGCCAAATGTATTGACATGACGGAAGTGCAGATTGACTCCCTGCTCGTTAAATTTGTCTGCAATCTCCGCTCTTACGGCAGTTGCCGAAAGCGGCAGGTAGGCGCTGGTGATCCCCTTTGCCATCGTCACAATATCCGGCTTGATGCCAAAATTCTGATGGCCAAACTTTTGACCGGAACGGCCGAAGCCACAGATCACCTCGTCCACGATCAAGAGGACGCCGTATTTGTCACAAATCTCGCGAACCTTAGGCATGTACTCGGGTGGGGGAACGATCACGCCGCCTCCCGTAATTGTCGGTTCCATGATGACCGCAGCCACGCTGTTGGCGCCCTCCCAGTTGATGACCTCGTCATATACCTGTGCGCATTCCAGGTTGCAGTTGCCGTAGGATTTGCCAAAAGGACAGCGGTAGCAATACGGTGGCGAGACATGGAGAAAGCCAGGCGCCAGAGGTTCGTATTTTTGTTTGCGGATGGACTGGCCCGTCGCAGCCAATGCCCCCATTGTATTTCCATGGTAGGCCCGATGGCGGGAGATAAATTTATAACGGCCAGGCTCTCCGTTTTGATGATGGAACTGACGTGCAATTTTAAAAGCCACCTCGTTCGCTTCGGAACCGCTGTTGGAGAAAAAGACGCGGTATTCTTCGCCCAGCCACTCGCTAACTTTTTCCGACAGCTTGATCGCCGGAACATGGCTTTGTGTCAGCGGGAAATAGGCCATCTCCTTCAACTGCTCATAAGCTGCATCAGCCAGCTCCTGGCGGCCATAGCCGATATTGACGCACCACAGCCCTGACATGCCGTCCAGATATTTATTGCCGTCAATATCCGTTACCCATGAACCTTGTGCTTCCGTGACGATCATCGGGTTCGGATTGTACGGCGACATATGATGCCACATATGCGCGCGGTCTTTTTCCAGCAGAGCATTTTTGTCAGCGGTTTTCGTTTGTTGACCCTGGCTCATATTCGTTCCTCCCTTTCGCTATTTCACGAATACTTTCTGAGAACCGATACTGGTATCACCATCGTCGAACCATCTGGATGTGATCGTCTTTTTCTTGGTAAAGAAATCAACCCCGTCCTTGCCGTTGGCGTGCAGGTCGCCGTAGAAAGAATTTTTCCAACCGGTGAAGGCAAAGAAGCCCATCGGTGCCGGTACCCCTACGTTGACGCCAACCATGCCCGCTTCGACACGCTGGACGAACTCCCGGCCCCATTTTCCGTTTTCTGTATAGATCGTAGCGCCGTTTCCAAAGCGGGATCGGCTGATTGTCTCCAGACCCTCTTCAAAGTTCTTGACGCGCATCACACTGAGAACCGGAGCAAAAATTTCATCGCGGACGATGACCATTTCTGCATCTGCCTTGTCAAAGATCGTTGGACCCAGGAAATAGCCGTCCGGTTTAGACTTGGCATCCTCTCGACCATCCCGGACCAGCTCAGCTCCAGCAGACAGCCCTTGCTCGATAAATCCATGTACCTTATCCAGATGGGATTGGCGGATTACCGGTCCCAAATCAATGCCTTCCTCCAGGCCATTCCCCATTTTGAGTGCATTGGATTCTTCGATCAGGTGATGGATCAGCTCGTCGGCGATATCCTCCACCGCTACAACAGCGCTGGCTGCCATGCATCTCTCCCCGGCACAGCCAAATGCCGAGCTCACGATTGTTTTGGCTGCCCGCTGCAAATTCGTATCGGACATGACCAGATGGTGGTTTTTCGCACCAGCCAAGGCCTGAACGCGTTTCCCATGAGCTGCCGCCGTTTTGTACACGTACTCGGCCACGGGCTGCGAACCGACGAAAGAAATCGCTTTGACATCGGGATGTTCCAAAAGTCCGTTGACCACATCATGCGCGCCGTTGACCACGTTGAATACCCCGTCCGGCAAACCTGCTTCTTTCAACAGCTCGGCGACACGGCTGCTGGAGAGCGGCGTCCGCTCAGAGGGCTTCAGAACAAAAGTGTTTCCTGCTGTAATGGCAATCGGGTACATCCACAGGGGTACCATCAACGGGAAGTTAAATGGCGTGATGCCGCCAACGACGCCGAGCGGGAAGCGGATAACCTGACAGTCGATATTCCTGGCGATATTCGGCAGGGTCTCTCCCATTAGCAGAGTCGGCATGCCGGCCGCAAACTCTACCATCTCCACCGCACGCAAAATCTCAGCTTGCGCTTCTGCCAGATTCTTGCCGTTTTCCAGCGTGATCAATTTCGCCAATTCATCCTGGTGCTCCCACAGCAAATGCTGGAAGCGGAACATGACACGAGCTCTGTCAACCGCAGGAGTTTCACTCCATGCCGGAAATGCCGTCTTGGCTGCTTGCACTGCCTTGTCCACGTCATCTTTGGTTGACAGCGGTACCCGGGACAGCAATTCTCCTGTTGCGGGATTGGGGATATCCTCATAGCGATCTGTGAGAGATTCCACCCATTCCCCGGCGATGTAGTTTTTCAGAGTAGGACCAACTGTTGTTGTACTCATCCTTTCAGCTCCTTTGCGAACGCTTGATTGATAATTCTATCTTATCTGAACATTCCTAACCGCATCACTAGACAAACTGACAGGAGTTCGTTAGTATTCATGTTACATACTGTCTATGAGGAGGATCGGCATGAACAATGAATGGCGCTTGACCGTAGCAGATGTCGTCAAACGTCCTTTGTTTCAACACGCGGAAGTCGTCGCGGGCAGTCGGGGGCTATCTCGGGCCGTGCGCTGGGTTCACGTATTGGAAGCTGCCCATACGGTCCAGTACCTGAACGGAGACGAGTTGATCCTCTCGACGGGCCTCGGCTTTGGGGAAGCAAAAGAGAAACGCCTCGCCTACCTTTCCCAGCTAATTTCCCGCAAAGCGGTCGGACTCTGTATTGAACTGGGTGATTACATCCCTTCAGTACCTGATGATATGCTGGAGCTGGCTAATCATCACGACTTTCCCCTCATTGTTTTCCAAAAGCCCGTCCGCTTCGTAGACATTACCCAAGACCTTCATGAACTGTTGATCAATAACCAAATGCAGGCGCTGCGCCGTCTGGAAACCTATTCTCGCAGCTTGCAGCAATTAAGCTTGCAAACCCAAGGCATTCCCAAGCTGCTTCAACACTTCCAAACCAGTGTCCACACCCAGGTCTTTTTCTTTCCGCTCGACGGAAATCCTCTTTACGTCCCGCCTTTGCCGCAAGCTGTCCAGGCGGAGCTGTCCACCCTGATCCGTTCGTCCCTGCCGGAACATGACCAGCAAGAAATGAGCGGGGGAGCTCTTCCTCTCTCCGACAAAAAGAAGCTGGTTTACCAGCCAATCACGGTGATGGGACATCTCCTCGCATACGTTGGATTCATTTTATTTGACCGCGACACGGATGAGTACCTGTTGCTCACACTGGATTACACCGTCAGTGCCATGGCTCAAATCCTGATGCGCAAGATGTTCGCAGAGGAACAGGTCTTGGCTGCGGAGAACAAACTGTTTGACGATCTGATCGCCAACCGGACACTGCCCGAAGAGCAAATGCGCTCCCTGCTCGGTTTGACAGGAAAAGGGAAAACGCCTGTCTACCACACCTTGATCCTGTCGCTCCATCGCGGCGGGGAGGAATTCTCTTCTCCCCTGCCGCCGCATGAACTGACCGGTGTTTTCCGCTCTTTGTTGACCCGCCTCGGCTTTCGCCCCTTTATACGATGTATGGGGAACCGCTTTTACCTGTTGATGATTAGCCCCACCAATCAAACTGACATCCGCCGAAATTTGGACAAAGCGATGTCCGAGATGAGACGGATGTGCCGCCAGGTGATGGGCCCCGATACAGAATGTTTCTTTGGCGTTAGCAGACCAGGCGAACAGTTGGCTGACGCCGGCAAACACTTGGCCGAATCAGAACAGGCGTTGATCTTTCAAAGAAGCACGGACAGCCCATATTTTTCGGAGCTGGGATTATTCCGCCTGCTTTTCCATGTCCCCCAGGAGCCGGTCCTGACCCATTTTATCCATGACTATCTTGGTCCGCTGGTTCGCTATGATGCAGAAAACGGTACACAATTGGTCAAAACCCTGCGGCTTTATCTCGACAATCACCTGTCCAAACAAGAAACTGCAGATAAATTATTCATTCATCGGCAAACCCTGTACCATCGGCTGGAAAAG
The DNA here is from genome assembly GCF_023746555.1 of Brevibacillus ruminantium. NCBI lineage: Bacteria > Bacillati > Bacillota > Bacilli > Caryophanales > Paenibacillaceae > Brevibacillus > Brevibacillus ruminantium. The sequence continues at coordinate 2,604,229 of NZ_CP098755.1, read as the reverse complement.
ATCCAGGAATGTCTGAAAGTCGACCTGTCTCAGCCTGACAAGCGCCTTTGTCTCGAGATTGCCATCCGTGCACATGAATGGAAACACGGGCTAAAAGAGGGCAGCAGCCCCCCAAACGATGTGCAACAAAAAGCGTCGCATCCTTCACGATCGTGAGGAATGCGACGCTTTGTCAAAATAGCTACCTCGGGTAGTCGAGGTCCAGCTGATACTTGGCCTCGTTGCCTTTTTCCAGTTCAATCTTGATCTTGTACTTGCCTGCATCAGGCAGCGAGATCGTAAGGGTTTTCCCTTTTTCCAGTTTTTCGATAACCTTGATCGGCATATTTGTCTCATCGTACAGGATCAGACTGAGTTCGGCATAGCCCCTCCACGTAGGCACTACTCGCAATCTGCCTTCTTGGGCTGCTCGAAACGTCATCACGTCATATCTGTTGATGGCCTTTTCCGTGTTCAGAGTTCCCTTTTTTACATCGGGCCCTTCGGCTTCATCCACGATTTTCCCTGTGGTCGCCAGAGCGAATGGCTGTGGTCCTTTCGGGATATTGTAGCCCTTTACTTTGACCGTGTATACCCCTCTTTCAGGGCGGGGAATCCAGACCTGCTCCACGTTGTTCAGATTATCCACTTCGTCATCATAGGGATAGCGGAAAAAGTCATTGCCGTTGTACTGTTCCCCGTCGGGGGAGATGACAACAAGATTAAGATCGTTGACCAGTGTCCGATAGGCAGCGAGGGAGGCCGGATAATCGGTCCAGGCAAGCGTAATGGCCAGTGGTTTGGAGCGATCCGTTACTTTGACCGAGTATGACGCGCCCTCGCCCGTAAGCAGCCCTTCCTTTTCATCGACAAAGTCTGTCTGGATGGCATTGAGAAGATTGGCACGTCCGAAGCCTTGCAAACGCATGTCTTCATCCAGGTCATCTGTACCGCTGATCAGCATTGCCTTCAGGAGTGCTGCACTGGGGTTGTCATTCTCTTTTTCTTCCGAAAGGAATTGCCGGATTTGCGCAACACCCCCAGCCAGAAGCGGTGTTGCCATGCTTGTCCCACTGCTGTACGCATAAAACCTGTCAAACAGTTCTTCAAAAGCTTCCTCAGGTGCCAGCGAGGAGCGGGCAGACAGAATAAAGGTGCCAGGTGCTACCAGATCGGGCTTAAATCGTCCATCCATAGTGGTTCCACGGCTGCTGAATCCGGCAACTGTATCGGGATCATCCGCTTTCTCCCCGCCTACTTTAGGACGGTCATTCTCCGACGCCCCTACCGCGATCACGTTTTTGGCAGTAGCTGGACTGCCAACGGTTTTAAAGCCCCGGTATCCGACGTTGCCTGCAGCAACCAAAGCCGTCATATCCTTGTGCTCCCAGAGAAACTGATCGAACATGTAAGAATCAAGACCGTAATCACCGAAATCATCATCTCCCCAGGAATCGGAATGAATACGGGCCCCGCCCTCATACGCCTGACCCAGAATATCGCGGACTTCTCCGACAAGACCTCCCCATTTGTCCGACATCGAATGAAAGATGAGCTGTGCGTCTGATGCCGTTCCCTTGTATTTTCCAGCAGACGCCGCTCCCGTGCCCAAAGCGGAGGCGACAACATGTGTCCCGTGCCCTTCGAGATCACTCGCGTCACCTTCACGGCCGATGGCATACAGACGCAGGATTTGGCCGATGAAGTCGGGATGGATATTTTCCTCATCACCGGTATCCAGACCGCTGTCGGCGATCCCGATAATCTGTCCTTGGCCCGTGTAGCCTGTGTTTTCCAGCTTGTCCGATTTGAGTATTTTCGCTGCCCGGTCATTATGCAGCTTCCTTTTGGGTAACGGTACGACGGCTACGACATCCTCGGATTGGATCACTTCCTCCAACCCCTGCCCGGTCATCGCGGCCAAAGAAATATGGCGTGCATTTTTCAGACTCTCCACGCTGCCGCTCAGCTCTTCTTTGGCTGCTCTGTTCACCGTCCGGCGTATATCCACACTTTTATCAAAACCGATGACGGCAACCTCTACCTCTTTACTCGTGCCCAGAGCCTTTCGCAGCTCGGGTGCGACCTTGTTTACCGGATAAAAGGGAATGATCTCCTCGACAAAAGGCAGACGAACGACCTGTCGTTGGATTTTCTTGTCTGATAATTTTGCCACAAATGAAAAGTCAGGCAAATAATCCCCCAGTTCAATCCCGAGCGCCTCAACTTCATCCTTCCATTCCTGCTCGATGGGTCCTTCGAAACGGATGACATACAGGTCTGTTTCCGCTGTTTGCCTTGCATTGGACTTTAGAGCGAGCCCTTCGCTTGCTTCAATCTCCAGATCTCCCCGTCGTTCCCCCTGCTGCTTTGCTCCCGTCGGCAACTGACCGACCATCATACTCAGCACGAGGGTGGCAGACAAGGCAGCATACCACTTCATCTTTCGCTTCAATAAAAGCCCCCGCTTTCTTCTATCTAACTGGAACAATTTCTATTATACCAGCAGACTGCTAGATTTTGGATGTCTCTAGTCCAATCGTTTTGGAATTTTGTCCCAGATCAATTTCAAAAAGGAGGGCTATTGTTTTTAAACTGGCGATCGTTACTCAGTTCTTTCACTCGACTCATCCATGCCAGCAAAAAGCGGAGAAAAATCGCTCCATTCCAAACTGACAAGCTCTTCCCTGGTCCACTCCGCAGATTCTGTCATCGTCAAGCGCATCGCCTGGTTTTGCATCGCTTCCTGCAGCAGATTGGTTACGAACCTGCCGTTGCCATGAAGCCCTATCGCTAAAGCTGCCTGCTCTAGTCGCTCGCGTAGCAGCACTACCGTTTCGGGACGAATGCTGTACCCGCTATCCTCAACCCGTTGCAGCAGCATTTGGACCAATTCCTCTGGCGTGTAGTCGGGAAACGGAATGTATTTTTTAAACCGCGAATAAAGTCCAGGGTTGCTTTCCATGAACCTGAGCATCTCTGCCGGGTAGCCAGCCAACACGACGACCAGATTCTCCTGATGTCTCGTCATTTCCTCCACCAGGGTATGGATCGCCTCTTGCCCAAAATCCGATTCACTGCCCTCCGCAAGGGCATATGCTTCATCAATAAACAGGACGCCTCCCAACGCTTCGCGTACTTTGCGCCTGGTAACCGTTGCGGTCTGGCCGACATAACCGGCGACCAGGTCAGCCCGACCGACTGTCACGAGATGTCCCCGTTTTAAATAGCCGATCTCTTTCAGCATGGCGGCATACAGACGCGCCACCGTTGTTTTGCCTGTACCTGGATTTCCCGTAAAAACAGCGTGCAATTCGATGGGAACCGTGGGCAGACCAGCCTCATTTCGTTTGCGCTGCACGGTCACAAAGGATGTGATCTTCGCCAACTCCTCTTTCACCTGGGCAAGTCCGATCAAATTCTCGAGCTGACGCCTCGCAGATCCTGACTTGGATTCAGGTTGGGCAGGCAGGACATCCGCCGGATCAAGTAGGGTAAAGTCTTGCCATTTCAACTCTTTTTCACCAAGCTCCCGTCCCTTGGCGAAAATCGCATCCATCACGATATTGTGAACCGTTCGCGCGTTGCCAAAGGTATCGTCCACCTGTGCGTCCTCGATCCGTTTTCGCAGCGCCCGGCGCGTCTCTTCCGTCAGGGCATAATCGTTGCGGCTCGCCACTTTTTCCGCAATCTGCAGCAGCTCATCTGCACTGTAATCGGGCAGTAAAAAATGACCCGTTTCGGGAAAGCGGCTGCGCAGTCCCGGATTGGCAAAGAGAAATTGCCGCATTTCCTCAGGATACCCGGCCAGCATCACGACAAATTTGCCTGCATATTCTCCGCCCGTCATGGCTGCTACCAACGTGTCGATCGCAGCCTGCCCATAATCTGCCCCTGAGCTGTCCGACCGTTTTAGGCTGTAGGCTTCATCAATGAACAGAACGCCTCCTTCCGCACGTTTCACGGCTTCCATCACTTTTTGCTCGGTTTGTCCCACGTAGGCACCGACCAGATGCGACCGGTCCACCTCGACGATCTCTCCCCGCGCAAGCAATCCCAGTTCATGATAGAGTCGCGCAAGCAAACGAGCAAGCGTCGTCTTTCCCGTACCTGGATTGCCCATGAAAACCAGATGCAGCGGCAGTTGGTCCCGCATTTTCCAGCCCTTTTGCTCACGGAGCTGACGATAGCGAAGAAAACGGGCAAGCGAACGAACCCGCTCTTTGATCTCACGCATGCCAATCAGCGACTCCAGCTCTGCCAGTGCGGTTTCAGGTTGCTTCGGCTCCTCCTGGCTGTCACTGCTATCTTCCGCAAAAAGCTGCTGCTTCTCTTCGTGCTGGGCCGTCAATGCACGGATCGCATCCTGCAACGCCGTTAGAGATTCAACCGAAAAAAACATCCCGTGGAGAGAGCTCGCGTATTCTTCCGCTTTCTCTAACATCTGGCGTAAAAGGTTTTCCCGCTGCTGATAGAGTGCTTCCAGGTGAGCCAGCTTCTGTACGAAGGTAAACGCTCCTGCTTTTTCTGCTGACACTCTCGCCTCGGCAGCGAGCTTGATCCAGTCCGCCAGCTCTTCTAGTTCGGCAGCTCCTGCTTCCTGCAGCGTCTCCAGATTCTTTCGACGGCTTACCGCATTATCTGTCTCCCGAATTAACGGGTAGCGCTGACTGAACGTATGCTGCTTCAGTCGCTGCATCTGCAAACGCATCCGCCATTCGTGGGCAGGCAAAAAGGCAGGGTCCAGGAAAGCAGCGCGCGTCAGCCACTCATCGGCCAGGTGAAAACCATCGGGCTTCTCCATTCTTTTCGCAGCGAGCAGCGTCAAAACGACAGCTTCGACTTTAGAACCTTCTTCAGCTTCGGTACCAACCTCTTCTCCTGTTTCTGCTTTGGCATCTCCGGCTTTAGCTATCGCATCTTCTCCTGCTTTCTCTATACCTCCTTCGCTTCCCGGTTTCCCCCGTTCTTCGATGAGCCGAAGCAGCGTAAATAACTCTTCCTCCGTTACGGCCGCGGGATCAGGCAGTTTTTCCCGCCATCCTTTCATTTTTTCAAATTGATCCGGTACCTGTTGATGCTGCATGGGGTTCCTCTCCTATCCGTCCATTCAAGCTTTCATCCCTGTTGTATCATATTTTCTATGAAGTGAAAAGTACAGGTTGCTGCATAAAAGTGCCATCCTTGATTTTATGAAGAGAACTGCACTAATACAGAGCTGTGAAAAAGAGAAGGACAGCCTGACTCACATGGAGGGCTGCCCTGATTTTTATCTGACTATACTTGTATGTTGCCCATTTCAATATCGGACTGAAAATGGGCCATCGCCGCTGGAAATGCTTCTTCTTCCGTTTCCGCAGCAATCTTAAACATCGTAATCAGCTTATCGCCACTGCGAACCTGTACGTTGTATTGTGAATCACCGTCATAGGTTGTGGCGAACTGATATTCTCGTCCCTTTACCTCGATGCATTGTTCCATCGTCGACACACCTCCTGCCATAGTGTGCCTCGCTTTGAATTCTCTCATGTATGCGAATGGATCGTCAGGCGCCTCTTCCCTGCCCTTTATAGGCTTTTTCAGCCCCTGCTCCTGCGGGCTTTTTCCCGTTTCCAAGCGTCACTGTGCAAACGCCGGCAATCACCATGAGAATGCCGATTACCTGAATCCAGGTCATGCTGGCACCGTACAGCAAAACAGCGATCCAACAGGCATTGATCGGCACCAGATTCATATAAATACTCGCCTTGCTGGCTCCGAGATGATGAACCCCCTGATTCCAAAGAAAGAATGCCAGGACAGTCGCAAAGAATGTCATGTAGACCATCTCCAGCCAGGCCTGGCCGGACATCTGCGGCACCAGGCGCCAGCCATCCTCAAACAGGGACCAGATAACCAGTAAAACAGAGCCAGCGGCTGTCGTCACGGTAGTGGTCAACAGCGGAGAAACCCCGTTCATCACGACTTTGCCAAGTAAGCCGTACAGAACCCAGCAAAGCAGCGCCGCTAAAAACAACATATCGCCGGTATTGAACGTGAACGAGACAAGTGTTTCCCAGGAACCGTTGATAATGACGAGAAAGACGCCCGTCAGAGATAACAGTAAGCCGATGCCCAGCTTTTTATTCCAGGCCTCTTTCAGGAAAAGCACAGCCCCGAGCGTAATAAATACGGGTGAGTTCGCCATGATGAGCGATCCGTTAATGGCTGTCGTGTAAGTAAGTCCGTAAAAAAAGAACGCATTGTAGGCAAATATGCCGGTGAGAGCCATGAGCAAAAGACCACGCCATCGCTTCTTGATCTCTTCCAGGTGCCATTCTCCGCGGAGCTGCGTAATGAGCAACAGCAGAAGACTGGCTAGGGCAAAACGCAGAGCTGCGGCTGTGATCGGGGGGATTTCCGAAATGACGTGATGAGCGGCCCCAAATGCTCCTCCCCAAAAAAGTGGAACGGTCAGCATCCACACATACATGCGATAGTCTGTCTTGCTTCCTTCAGCTTTCATGTTCCTGGTTCCCCTTTTTTGTCCGGCTTGGCTGTGCTTTCTGCTCCTCCTTTTGCTCTTTCATGGGTTCTTCCTTTTGCTGACCCTCCGCCTCTTCCAGGACATGCAACACTTCCCTCATCGGCCGCAGCCAATTTTGCTTCATGATGGAAGCCGCCTGACTCGCATCTCTCCGTTCAAGGGCGTTGATAAAACGCTCATGCTCCTCGACGGATTCAGCCTTTGTCCGGATCGGCTGCTGCAAAAACAGGTATTTCATGCGCCGAACATGAAGTTGCAGAATCGAAGAAAACTGCGTGATGTACGGATTATCTGCCACCTCCAGGATGACATCGTGAAATTGTTCATCCCATTCCATCGCCTGGAAAAGCTGCCCGGCTTCGATTGCATTGCGGTAGGAGTCATTGATTTCCCGCAGCTTTCGAATATGTAGCGCTGTCATTTTGGGGGTCGCTTCTTCAGCGGCCAACGCTTGCAACGCTGCAAGCGGCGGATAGATATCGGGCACATCATCCTTGGAGATCGTCGTTACGATCGTTTGACGGCCTGGATACATCTCTACAAAACCTTGGGTTTGCAACAATTGCAGTGCTTCTCTCACCGGCGTGCGGCTAATGCCCAAAGCATCGGAAAGCTCAGCGTCATAGAGCTGCTCTCCCGGCTCCAGCGTCCCGTCGATAATCCAACGCTGGATCTGGTGAAACGCTTTTTCCTTCGCTGACAGGCGCACGGGGGCATGGTAGTCTTTCGGTATCGGCATAAAAAAGTCACCACTCACTTATAATTTGACAGAAATATATCGCATATAGGTTTAGCTGTCAAGGAATCTACTCGAACAGTGTAACAGTCCAACAGGAAGATCGACAGAGAGACTGGAGGAAGAAAGCTGCCGGGATATAGCGAATGGATGACAGGTATCTTGATGGCTGTTATGATTTGGATAAGAACGGAAAGCAGCTCGACATCCATCCCGGAAAGGAGCAGTACGATGAACTTCCAGTTGGCAGAAGCAGTAGAAGTTCTGGAGCGCACCCCGCAATCCTTGGAGTCTTTGTTGTCTGGCTTGTCTGAAGGTTGGTTGCATTGCAATGAAGGAGAAGGAACCTGGACGGTCACAGAGGTGATTGATCATCTTATCGAGAGTGAGAAAACAAACTGGATTCCTCGTCTGGAAATGATTTTGCAAGATGGCGAACGCACACCCTTTCCCCCTTTTGATCGTTTTTCCCATTTGAAGGAACCCTCAGAAACATCGATCGAACAAAAACTGCTTTCATTTCAAACGCTGCGTTCTGAAAACATCAGCAAACTGAAAGAGCTTGTTCAGCCTGAATTGCATTTGGAATTAACAGGCACACATCCTGCCTTTGGCGTCGTCAAGCTAAGTGAATTGCTGGCCACATGGGTCGTTCATGATTTGACGCACATGGCGCAAATCGTACGGGTTATGGCGGTCAGATACAGAACTGACGTAGGGCCATGGAAAGAGTATTTAGGAATATTGAACAAGGAAAATAGAAATCGTTGAAAGCCAGACAGATCCCCGCGCATGATGGGGGTCGATTTTTTTGCTTTCATGAAGAAACCCCCGGCAAATAACCGGGGGCATGAAACGCTTAGGTCACTCTATTTTCGATTGAACTACACAGCGGAAAACCTGGAAAGCTCCGTCACCTGACGCAGTACATTACCGTCTGGCAAGATAATGACCAGATAGCCCTTATCCTCATCATCTCCTGCTTCCCAGCGAAACCCGAAGCTCCGCTTCTCCTGCTCCGCTCCTTCGGGAAATACCTGCAACAGGCTGCTCATCGTATCAGGCAGAATGGGTACCGCTACCCGATTTCCCTGTTCATCCGGGATCGACAATAGTTTGGGCGCATCCGCAAAATATTGGACGGTATCGGCAAGCAGCGAGACCTGCTGGCCCGACAATTCAGAAGTAAACGATTCAAAAGCGACTCCCATTCCCATCATTCCTCTTCTTCTTGAGAATCATCAAACAGGCTTTGTTGAACCTGATTTTTCGCAGGCTCCCGTGTTGCTGCAGTGCGTGGTTCTGCAGAGCCGTCCGCATTTGGTTCTGCATCATCGCTCGGCAACACCGCCTCAAAAGCAACGCTGCGTACTTCACCGTTCACGGCTGAACGGCCGATGCCGCCCTGTTCGGTAATCCCGATCTGATCTGTCTGAAGCAGTTGCCACTCGTGGCCTTCTGTAAGCACATAGAGTGTTTCTTCGATGGCCAAAGCAACCAGTTGATGCGGGTGTGTCTTGCGCTTGCGAATCAGTTGCAAGCCTTTACCAGCCCGTCCCTGCAGTGGAAATTGACTGAGCATGGTCCGTTTGACAATGCCATCGGCGGTTACGATCGAAAATACGCGCTGGTCATCTTCTACCACCGGTTTTACGCCCACAACCTCATCGCCTGCCGCGAGCGAAATCGCTTTGACACCGCTGGACGCCCGACCCGTCGGACTTACCTCCGTTTTCAGGAAGCGTATACCCATCCCGTCTTTGGTGGCCACCAGGAATGCCCCGGACTCGTCAGTAGCAAATGCGGAGACAAATTCATCCTCATCTAATTTCAGCTTGGCCGCAACGAGTGCGCCGGAACGGTTGGTCTCGTACTCACTTAGCAGGGTTTTCTTCACCAGCCCCATCCGGCTCATATGTACGATATGGAGCGGTTCCTTGAAGTTCTCTACGATCGTAAAGCCGACAATGCGCTGATGCTTCTCCAGCGGGATGACGTTGACCAAGGCGGAACCAATGTCTTTCCACTTGTCATCCGGAATGTCATGTACCAACGTCGCAAAGTATTTCCCGTCCTGGGTGAAAAAGAGCGCCGTATGAGAGGTGTTCGTTTCGATAAAGTATTGGACGCGGTCCCCTTCTTTGACCCCGCAGGTTTCGATCGTTCCTCCCATGGATTTAAAGGAGCGAGGGCTGGTCCGCTTAATGTAGCCTTCGTTGGTCAGGGTGACAATGCAATCTTCTGCGTTGATCTGCATCGCGATATCTACCTTGATTTCTTCGATCTCTCCCTGAATCTCGGTAAGCCGAGGTTCCGCATACTTTTTCTTGATTTCATTGAGCTCCGCTGTTATCACTTGTATCAATTTTTTCTCACTTGCGAGGATCGAGCTCAGTTCCGCGATCTCCTTCGCCAGCGTTTCCAGTTCTTTTTCCAGCTTGACGATATCCAAACGGGTCAAAGAGGCCAGCTGAATGCTCAAAATCGCATCCGCCTGCGGATCGGAAAAACCGTACTTCTCTATGATGTTTTTCTTCGCATCTGCCCGATCTTCCGAATCCATGATCGTGTCGACCACCTGACGCAAGATGGACTTGGCCCTGATCAAGCCTTCGACGACATGCTCGCGTTTCTGCTTTCGGTCCAGATCGTACTGGGAACGTCTGGTTACGACTTCCTTCTGGTGATCGATGTAAGCCGCCAGAAGCTCCTTCAGCCCCATTTGACGGATTGTCCCCTCATGAATCACGTTCATGTTGTAATTGTAGTAAATTTGCAAATCCGTGTTTTTATAGAGGTATTTGAGGATCGCGGTTTCGTCCACATCTTTTTTCATGTCGACGACGATTCGTACCTTTTTCTGCTCCGCTTCCTTTCGGCCGGTTTCATCCCTGACCGCAAGTGCCCCCTCAATTTTTCGCTCCATGACCAGCTCGTCGATTTGGGCGACCAGCTTGGATTTGACCACATCGTAGGGAATTTCCGAGATGACGATTTTCTTTACCTTGCCACCCTTCGGCTCCTCGATATGCGTTTTTCCGCGTATGATAAACTGCCCGCGTCCAGTCTCAAACGCCTTGCGAATCCCCGACAATCCCTGAACAATTCCACCTGTCGGAAAATCAGGTCCCTGCACGTAGGTCATCAGTTCGTCCAGGCTGATATCCGGCTTTTTCATCTGGGCGATGGCTGCATCAATCACTTCCCCCAGATTATGGGTTGGGATATCCGTAGCAAACCCGACGGCAATTCCCGTCGCGCCATTTACGAGCAAATTGGGGAAGCGGGACGGCAGAACGGCTGGTTGCTGGGCCGAATTGTCGTAGTTGGGAATAAAGGTAACCGTATCTTTTTCAATATCGCGCAGCATTTCATTGGCGAGGGCGGAAAGCCTCGATTCGGTATAACGCATCGCTGCCGGCGGGTCCGCATCCAGGCTACCGAAGTTTCCGTGTCCCTGAATCAGCGTTTGCCGCATTTTCCACCATTGGGCCATGCGAACCATTGTTTCGTAAATCGCGCTGTCACCGTGCGGATGGTAGGTACCCATCACGTATCCGACGGTTTTCGCCGATTTCCGGTACGGCTTGTCATTGGTATTGCCCTCTTGATACATGGCATACAGAATACGACGCTGTACAGGCTTCAGTCCATCGCGAGCATCCGGAATCGCCCGGGACAGGATGACCAGATTCGCATAGTCGCCGAAGCGTTTCCCCATGATCTCTGCAAAGCTTTGTTCAAAAATCTGATTAGACAACATGCTTACTCATCCTCCCCCACTTCAAAGGTGACATGACTCTCAATCCATTCTCTGCGGGGCGGGACTTTGTCACCCATCAGTATGGTGACCAGTTTCTCCGAATGGGCCAAATCCTCCAGTTGGACCTTGATCAGCTTGCGTGTCTCCGGGTTCATGGTGGTCTCCCACAACTGATCCGGGTTCATCTCACCCAATCCTTTATAACGCTGTACATCTGCGCCGCGACCCAGCTTTTTCAGCGCCTGCTCCAGCTCAAAATCGTTCCAGCAATAAATGCCCTCCGTTTTCTTCCCACGCACTTCTTTTTTGACCTGGTACAAAGGAGGCTGGGCGATATACAGCCGGCCCGACAGGATCAATGGCTGCATGTAACGGAAGAAGAAGGTCAGCAGCAGCGTTTGAATATGGGAACCGTCCACGTCCGCGTCGGACATAATCACGATTTTGTCAAAGGCACAATTTTCAATAGAAAAGTCTTCGCCGATATCCGTTTCCAACACTTCCAGAATCGTGCGGAACTCTTCATTGGACAAAACATCGGAGAGCTTGGCTTTTTCTGTATTCAGCGGCTTTCCGCGCAGTCCAAAAATAGCCTGGAATTCTGAGTTTCGCGCCTGCTTGGCTGAACCCCCAGCGGAGTCCCCCTCCACAAGAAACAATTCATTGCGGCTCGGGTCTTTATACTGCGGAGGCGTAAATTTTTCGGAAATTGATCTCCGCTTCTTGGCGCTTTTGCCCTTTTTGTCTCCTCGCAGAGCCTCCCGCTGTTTCCGCAGCTCTTCCCGGATTTCCGCCGAACGAATCGCCTTGTCCACCAGGAGTTTTCCGGTCTCCGGATTCTCTTCCAGGAAAAAGCCCAGCTTTTCCGAAACGATCTGCTCCACAATGGTACGTGCTTCCTCATTGCCCAGCTTGTCCTTGGTTTGGGATTCAAATTGGACATCTGCCATTTGCAGAGAGAGGACGCCCAAAAAGCCTTCGCGCAGGTCATTCCCGGTCAGATTGGCATCCTTTTCCTTCAAATACCCCTTTTTGCGGGCAAATTCATTCAAAATTCTCGTCGTTCCATTCCGAAAGCCGGTGACATGCGTACCGCCGTCCGTCGTCGGAATTGAGTTGACGTAGGAAACCAGCGTCTCGGTATAACCGTCGTTGTACTGAAAGGCAAGCTCCACGTAGACGTTGTCTTTTTCTCCCTCAAAGTAGACGACGGGATGAAGCGTATTTTTACCTTCGTTCAGATAAGTGACGTACGACTTGAGACCGTCTTCATAATAAAATTCCTCTTGTTTTTTCTCGGGCCCGCGCTCATCGACCAGAATCATGCGCAGCTTCTTTAACAAAAACGCCGTTTCGCGGAATCGATCGCGGATCGTCTCGTAATCAAAGCGGGCTTGACCAAAAACGGCTTCATCGGGAAGGAAGCGGACTGTTGTTCCCGTCCGTTTTGTTTTTCCGGTGACGACCAGGTCCGTGACAGGCTTGCCCACGTGCTCATTGCCCTGTGCATCTACCTCGTAGGCAAATTTCTGCTTGTGCACCTGGCCATCCCGGTGGATTTCCACTTCCAGCCAAGCTGAAAGCGCCACCACAACGCTGGAGCCCACTCCATGCAAACCGCCGCTTTTCTTGTATCCGCCGCCGCCAAATTTTCCGCCGGCGTGAAGTGTCGTGAAGATGACTTCCGGTACGGGTCGGCCTGATTTATGCAATCCGGTTGGAATCCCCCGCCCATGGTCTTCGACGCTGACACTACCGTCTTTATGTAAAGTGACAAGGATTGTATCGTTAAAGCCGGCCAACGCCTCGTCCTTGGCATTGTCGACAATCTCCCACAGCAGGTGGTGCAGACCGCGGCTGCCCGTCGAGCCGATGTACATTCCCGGCCGTTTTCGTACGGCGATCAACCCTTCTAGTACTTGAATATCATCCTCGGTATAACGGAGCGTATCTGTTTCCTTCAATCGCTTTCTCCCCTCTACTTCTTTCCCTCGCGTTTGTCAGTCACTTTCTGTTGCAGTGATAAGGCGTGACCGAGCATTAACGGTTGATGATCCAAAAAAGCGAACACTTAATCGCTATTGTACCGTATGGAAACCATTGTATTCAATCTTTCGCTCTGTTTCGTATAGAAAAGTAGGCATTTCGTCCTGTTTTCATGGAAAAGCCACCTCACTTCACTGCGAGATGGCTGGTGGTTCCGCATTGTATTACTGAAGCAGCTGCTCCATTTCTTCGTCGTCAATTTCATAGTTGGCGTAAACGTTTTGGACATCATCATTGTCCTCAAATGCTTCCATCATCTTCAGCATTTTGGCTGCATCATCGCCTGTAATCTTCACGCTGTTTTGCGGAATCCATTGCAAAGACGCGTTTACAAAGGTATAGCCTTCTGCCTCCAGCCCATGCTTCACTTGATCAAGCTCATGTGGATGCGTGAAAATCTCATAGCTGTCCTCATGAGTCACCAGATCTTCCGCCCCTGCTTCCAATGCTTGCATCAGCAGGGTATCCTCATCGACATCGAATTCCTCACGATCAATCGTGATCACGCCTTTGCGATCAAACATGAAGCTCACCGAGCCGGTTTCTCCCAGATTACCGCCTCGTTTGTTAAAAATCGCCCGCACGTCGGCTGCAGTCCGATTACGGTTGTCCGTCAAGCATTCGACGATGACAGCAACGCCACCCGGCCCATAGCCCTCGTAGCGGATTTCATCGTAGTCATCAGCATTGCCTGCATCCGTCGCTTTTTTGATGGCACGCTCGACATTATCCATCGGCATGCTAATCGCGCGCGCATTGGCAATAATGGCTTTCAGCTTCAAATTTGCATTCGGATCGGCTCCGCCTTTTTTGGCTTCTACGTAGATCTGTCTGGCAAATTTGACGAATTGATTGTTCTTTTTCTGGTCTGCTGCGCCCTTCTTGGCTGCAAACAATTTAAACTTTGGCATCAGAAACTCTCCTCATCACTGCGGAAATACCACTTTCTAGTCTAGCACTAGAGAGGAAGGAAGGTCAAAGAAAAACACAAACAGCGCCCCATTTTTGTTACTTGCTTTTCCATTGTTCCCCTCTCCCGCCGCTTTCATGATCCTCTTTGATCTGGGCAACCTACAATCGAGTGAATAGGCCAAAAAGGGGGAGTTTCCTTGATCAGCGCAACGAAACCGTTCGTCAAATTTCACCGGTATGACCAGGAGCTGGTCTCCGATATTCAGGCTCTGAACTCATCGGGCTATCACAAAGACGATATTTGGGTGCTCAAATGGAACCCTGACAAAAATCATTCCAATCAGCGGGATAATTACTACAAGTACAGCACCCATTTTGAAAGTGCTGTCGGTCATATTGATAGCAAAGCCCACTTTTTTGACAATGGCGGAGAGGAAATGCGCACGCGTCTGGAAAAACTGGGGCTGACCAAAGATGAAGCATCTGCTCTGGTTCGCGAGCTGCTGGAATCGGATTATACCTGCCTATTGGTCGTCCGTGATCTGAAAGACAATATTATCAAGATGAACGACTAAAAAAAGACCGCTGCGCGTCTCGGCAGCGGTCTTCTCTTGTCAGTCTGACTATTCCTTTTCGATCAGTTCAATACCTTCCAGAACCTCGTTCAGCTTGGCATAAACGGTGCTTTCCTCGTCCTCTTCCAACGGCACCATTTCGCCCCCGTCTATCTGAAATACGAAGATATCCACTTCTTCTTCCAAATCCTCGTCGCTATCTTCGTCTTCCACTGCTTCTGTCAGGGCTACATACTGTTTGCCGTCCTGTTCAAACATTGCGATGACCTCAAAATCACCCAATGGTTCGCCGTTCTCGTCGTCCAGCGTAATAATATCGCCCAGTTCCAGATCTTTTTCTTCAGCAGTCAATGTGTTCACGTCCCTTTGATGAAATTGGCTGTTTCTTTCCCATCATACCGGTTTTTTCCTTCAGAAGCAAACAAACTGGCTGTCAGGGATTATGTACTTGTCCGGCCTTTCATTCCATATCCTGGATAATGCCTTTCTCACGCAGGAATGCTTCTTCAGACTCAAGGATCATGATAATCGCATCTCGCTGCACGTATTTTCCGGCTTCTGCCAGACGACGTTCCACGAAGCGCAGCATTTCTTCAAAATCAATGATTTGAATGTCTTGGTCACTCACGACGTACTCCTCCTTTTGTCTCTGTTCCCTATTGTACATGATGAACTCATTTCTTCCAACTCCATCTCCATCTTCGTTTGATTGGCGCCAGCAAATAGGCGCTCCAGGAGACAAGCAGCATACTGAGTACGAGATAGACACAGGAGAAGAACAACCAGGGCGTAAAATCAAAGCGAACTGCCGGGAGTGTGCCATCCTCTAAAATAGCGGAGAGGACGAGAAGCGGATTGATCCCGGCCAAATATTGAAGCTGCGGCAGATTCCACACATCTCGAGCAAGGGCGCGTTCAGGCGAGAGCTGAATCAGAATTTCTCCCAGAAAATAAAAGATCAGTCCTGTTGCCACAACGAAAAAAAAGGCAACTCCATAGGCAATAATGGTACTCACAGCCGTCCGCTTGATCAGAGTCGAGCAAAACAACCCCAGCGAACCGAGAAACAGAATGTTGACGACAAAAAACAGCGACAGCTTGAGCAGTTGTTCGGGGGAAACGCTACCGTAGAGCATGACGATGCTGTACAGCGGCATCGAAGCAATCACAAGCAGTGACGTAAAGGCAAGAGACGTGAACAGCTTGCTCCAGATAATTGTTCGTGGTGACAACTGCGTCGTCAACAGGACATTCAGTGTCTGTCGTTCTCTTTCGCCGCTCACTGCCCCTGCTGTCAGCGCCGGTGCAACAAAGCAGATCATCGCATAGTGGATGACAGCAGAAATTACAAACAAATCCTTGTTTTGTCCCAGTGTATCAGCCTTGATTGGATTGACGATCAAGAATCCGAGGGGAATTCCCCCCATGATCAGTAGAAACAAAGCAAGCGTCCAAAAGGTCCTTTTAGACCGGAATCGTTCACGCAATTCTTTGACTATGATCGGATTGGATAAGGCTCCTCTCATCCCTTGCCCACTCCTTCCGTAATAGCGAGGAATACGGCTTCCAGGTTTTCACTGGACTCCCCGAAGTAGGAGACGGCAACGCCTGCCGAAACCAGGTCGTGGAGCAGAGCGGCCTTCTCGGTATCACTGCCGACGAATCGAAAGCGAAAACCGTCCATCTGTTCATCCAGATCCTCGACAAATACGTTTTCTGACAGGAGCAAGGCAGCTCGATGATGATTGGACAGCGTTTTGACCATCATCAGGGTGACTCCGCTCGCCCGGATACTCACCTCGTCCAAAGCGCCACAAGCAATCAGTCGGCCCTTTTCGATAATTCCGATCTCATCACAAAGCTCGGCAAGCTCTGGCAAAATATGCGAGCTGATCAAAATCGTTTTTTTCATGCCGCGCAGCTGCTTCAAAATTTCCCTCAGCTCAATCCTGGCGCGAGGGTCCAACCCCGATGCCGGTTCATCCAGGATCAGTACCTGCGGATCATGAATCAAACAACGGGCGAGGCTGAGTCGCTGCTGCATCCCCCGAGAAAGAGAGTCTACGTATGCTTCTGCTTTGTCGGAGAGATTCACCAGCTCTAACAAATCAGCGAGCAGCCGCTTCCGCTTTCCGGCCGGAATTTTAAAGGCACCTGCGTAAAAATCCAGATACTCAAGTGCCGTCAGGTTGTCATACACGCCAAAAAAGTCTGGCATGTACCCGAGCGACTGACGAACGGCTGCTGGTTCCTTGCGCACATCATAGCCACAAACGAACGCCTCTCCCTCCGTGGGTTCCAGCAGGGTGGACAGAATCATCATGGTGGTCGATTTGCCTGCTCCATTGGGGCCAATAAAACCGAATACCTTGCCCTGTTCGATGGAAAGCTGGAGATCAATGAGGGCTTGAACCTTCCCATAGTTCTTGCTCAGATGAACGGTATTAATCATACAGTCCGCGCTCCTTTCCCTCCACCTGGAAGAACGGCATTGAAAATGACAGTCGCTGTTCTGCGGGATTTGAAAAACGGATTAAGATGGCTCCTTCTGGTGTGAGGTATTCGTGAAACTCACTTCCGAGAATGAGTCGCTGCTCCCTTTTAATCGGCTTCCACTTTCCGCTCTTCTGGTGGAAGACCTCTTTTTGGAACGGGCGAAACATACTGTGATCAAGCGGGACGATAACACGGTCCGCAAAATTGATCGCCCTGCCCATTTGCAATGCAAACGTAACACTGCCCTTGGAAATCTCCCAAAGCCCATACCGATTGGAATCAATATCCCCTTTTGCTTCGTGAAAATTCACGCTCAGCATGCCAAACGGGTAGGTAATATCACCGTTTTGATTTGCTTGGAGCTCAACATTTTGCGTGATGACATTGTAGTAACTGGCCTCATGAAACATATTCAGCGAAAAGATCGGCAGCGGGGCCTGATTGATTCCAACGACCCTCACTTTATTGGAATTGCCGTAGGAAATGACGGCATCCTGCATCCTGCTGAGCCGTTGTTCCGGAGTTTCTTCCCCGTCGGCGTACGGCTGCCGGGGCAGGTAGAGAGACTCCAGCTTTACGTCAATGCTCTTTTCCCGCCCCTTCCCGAGAAGGCCTATCGGGATGCGCTGCAACCCGATTTCAATAAAAGTTTGATCAAGCGAATAGATTGAATTATTTTTGATTCTGCCTAACAAGCGATCGCCCTGGACATATAGCTGAACATCCAGGTTCCCGACATTGCGCAAAAATCCAAAGCCTACCGTATGGCGTGGGGTTAAATAGGGAACGCGCTCAAATGAAAGCTTTGAGCCATCATCCCGCCGGTCATTTTCCAGGCGTCCATCCAGTTCGTAATCATTTCGTCCGATTGACAGCGGTATCGCCGTCATATCCGGCTTGACTTCGATGTGGAAATCCCCACCGCTAATCGGCAAGAACGACGATGCCGTCATGGCATATGCCAAATCTTTGTCCAACAGCTGAACGCGGGTCACCGAGTGACTGTAATTATCAGCGGCTACAGTCGGTTTGACCAAAAGGAACATCCCAGACCCGAGCAAAATGGCAGAGACAGGGATGATTCCCCAAGCCCATTGTCTTCGCTCTTTGCGCCTTAACAGAAAATACAGCACGGGAGCAACTGCGAGCACATAGGCGACCCATACCCCAGTCATGATCAGGGGATTGGGCGTCTTTACTTTCGGGATCATTTTGCTGAGTTCCAGCATCGGACGACCCAGTTGGTCGAAGTACACTCCATCAGTGATTCGTTCTTGAATGCCATGCTTTTGAAAAACACTTTGCCACAGTTGTGCATTGTACTGAGAAGAAGCGAGAGGCTCCTCGGTTACATCATAATTGACAAACAGGACGATGCCCTCGCCTGATTTTTTTGAAACAAAAAGAGGCAGTTCATGGGAGTAAACCGGAATATCCAACTGAGGGATATTCTTTTCAGAAAGATAGGGACGCAACCCATGTTCGGCTGCAATCTTGCCCCCAGACGGCCGGTCAATGGAGAGGATGTCTGAAAATCGTTCCACCCCTTTTTGCTGTCCGGGACCTGCAGAAAGAATGACGATTCCTCCGCTTTTCACCCATAACTTGATGGCCTCCATCTGTTCGTCGGACAATTTCACGATGTCATTTCCGCCGATCGCCAGCATGCTCAAATTTTGATAAAGCCAAGGCTGTGTCGGCATGGATTCGGGGTTTACATTCTGAACCAGGTATGGCATCCGTAACCTCGTCCCAGTCTGGTTCGTTGCCAGAAAATGGAAGGCATTATCACCCGAATGCAGGACCCCGACTAACACTCCGTCTTTCGGGTAGGACATGCGCAATTTTTCGCTTTTTACTGTCCTGCCGTCTTCGATCAAACGAAGCTGCAAGTTATTCATAATCATTTCAGCCGGAAGGTCAAAAAACACCCGCTTCTGTTCTCCGTCTTGCAACGTCAAAGGCTGTGTAAACCTGGCCTTCCGTGATGACATTTGCTCAGGTTCCGTCCCCAGCTCGATCTCACCGGAAAACGGTTGATCCCGACTTGTGACCGTAACTTCCAGCCGCATCCATGACTCGTATTTGGTGATTCCATCCAGCGGCTGATCAATATTGAAATCGTAAATCCCTTCAGCAGTCGCAGAGGGGGTTGAAACCCCCAGGCAAAATACTGCCAAAACGAACAGCCATTTCCATCTCATGCTTTCTCCTCCGCTCGTTACCTGGACGCAATCGAAATCGTGACGGTCGATTCACCTTTTCTTTTCTGAGCTAATAACAGATGTTTGCGATCCAGGGACCATTTCGCCTTGAGCAGCTCTCCTTCGCTCAACCTGCGAACAGGAATCACTTTTGATTCAGACGAGGCATCTCCTAGCTGAACCTGATTGATTTTCCCATTCGGTGTCGTGAACGTAACGCTGTTCGTCTCGTTCCATGAAGGCCATGTCCCTGCCTCCAGCTGCTTGACTTCCCCAGAGCGCACTTCCAATACATGGACCTGCTCTTTTTTTACGAATGCCAACAGCCTGCCGTCTGGTGACCATTCCGGCTGCGTACCTTCTACCAACTTCCAATCCCGCATTGCGATCGTACTGCTTACCCAGATTTCTTCGACTCCGTCGCTTGTCCGTCGGGTATACGCGATACTCTCATCGTACTGCGACCAGCTCGGGGACGTATACGTGACACCACGCTCTTCCTTAAGAAGCCTTTTGCTGACTGGACGGTCCTTGTCGGCCAGATCAACAATCCACAACCGCGAAAAACCATCAACCAGCTCTGTGACGGCTAATTGCTTCCCTCCGTTCGACCAGGAAACAGCTGTATAGGTCCCGCTGGTGGCAGGCAGTACAAGCGCCTCTTTGGACTTTTCTTCTTGAAGTGAAATCATTCTTACCTTCGTTTTATCAGCGATATAGGCTATCTTGCTTCCGTCGGGATTTAGACCGACTATAGCGCCGTCTGCATCACTGGCAAGTGTCAACAGCTCATACTGTTGAACAGATGGAACATCGCTTGACCAGACCCCAAAGTAGAGCGAAAGCGCGAGCAGGATCACCCCGCCTCCTGCAGTCAACCAGAGCCGCTTCAGCTTGCTACCCTTTTCTTTTTGCTGCAGTCGTTTTCTTTCCTGCTCCATCTCCGCTATTCGCTGCATCAACTGCTTTTTCAACTTTTCTTTCAGTATGTAGTTCACCGGAACGGCACGTCTTAGCTGCTGCAAATGAGATAGCAACTGCGCTATCGTGCCCTCGTCATTTCCAGGAATGGGGAAGCGCTCTTGGTCTCTCATTTGTCGTCTCCCCTTTCGTACATCTTCTTGAGCTGATGCAAAGCACGGTAGGAGATCATTTTTACGCTCGATTCGGTTTTCCCCAACACTTCTGCGACCTGTAGAATTTTTAGATCACCAAAATACCGCAGGGTCAAGACGTCTCGCTGATCTTGTGTCAATAATTCAAGTCGCTCCTGCAAAATTCGGATATCTTCATTCATGAGGGCCTGCAGCTCCGGCTGCCAGGTCTCGTCAGATTCGCCACTGAGAAAAATCTCCTGATCAACAGGAAATTCCCGGTTCTTTCTCATAAAGTCCACATAGGTATTGTGGGCGATACGAAAAATCCAGGATGCAAAAGGACTGGTCCTGCTATATTGTTCAAACTTTTCTAGCGCTTTTAAAAAGACCGTCGTGGTCAGGTCATCGGCATCCCACGAATTACGCACACGGCAGCGAAGATAGCGATTTACGCGATCGAAGTACTCATCGTAAAGCTCGCTAAAATCACGCGCCTCGTAATATTGGTTCGATGACTCGGAAGACGGTTTTGTCGATTGCTGTATGGCCATCTCCATCAATGTATCATCACCCTCTGTCCGGACCAATTTGTCTTGCAAAGCAGATGAAAACAGCGCCTGACAGGAAAAATTGGTTCCACAGGGGCTTTCCCCCTTTTGTACTACATCAATTTACTACGATTGAGATGGGTAAAATGTTACAGTTTTGTCGAAAAATTTTTGTAAAAAAAGGTAAAGTGCTGAGGTTTTTAGACAAATAATGCCCGTTCCAATTCCTCTTGAATGTCGGCTGCTGCCTCAATACCGACAGAAAGTCTTACCATTCCTTTGGTTATCCCGCTTGCTTCCCGCTGTTCCGGAGACAGAGCCCGATGAGAGGTAGTGACCGGATGAGACAGACTGGTTTCTACGCCTGCCAACGAGGGAGCCAGCTTGATCCAACGAAAGCTACGGAAAAAATCATATATCCGGCTCTCGTCCGCCAGCGTAAACGAAACCATCGCTCCCTGTTTTTGTCGCGCAAAAAAGGGGGTGGAAGCAGCATCAGGATAATAGGTCTTTTTAACAGCAGGGTGACTTTTCAGAAACTGGGCAATCTGCTTCGCGTTATCACATTGCTTTTCCATGCGCAGCGCCAGTGTTTTCAAGCCTCTGGCAGTAAGCCAAGCTTCAAACGGACTGAGCGAGGCTCCATAATTGACGACCACCTGTCTGGCACGTTCGATCAGCTCTTGCTTTCCAACCAGCACGCCGGCTGTTACATCACTGTGTCCCCCGATATACTTGGTCGCTGAATGGGCGATCAGATCTGCGCCGTAGTGTGCAGGCTGCACGAGATACGGGGTGGCAAACGTGTTGTCGACCATGACGGTGAGACCGTAGTTTTTTGCCTGCATGATCCAGTACGGCATATCGGCTACCGTGAGCAGCGGATTCGTGATCGTTTCCATAAAGAACATCTTGGTATTGGAGCGGATGTGTTGGTCCAGAGAATCGAGACGATTGAGATCGATACACTCCGCAGTGATTCCCAGCTTGGAGAGTTCGTTAAACAAAAGACTGTAGGTACCGCCGTAAATCTCATGGGAGACGAGGATATGGTCGCCAGGCCCCAGCACTGCGAGCAACCCCGCCATAATGGCTCCCATTCCGGAAGCTGCGCTGACACCTGCCTCAGCCTCCTCCAGAGCAGCTACAGCATCTGCCAGCTCATGCTGATTGGGATTCCCGTTTCGGGTATAAAGAAATTCACCTTCGCCTTCGTAGTACCTTTCTACATCCTCCAGACTTGAGAAAGCGAAAACCGAGGTCTGATAAATCGGCGATGCTTTGCTCTTTACCTGTCTTAGCGGTTCTTGTCCGATATGAACGGTTTTCGTCTCAAAGCTGTCTGCCACATGTACCCCTCCAATGTCACATTTCCTTACATTATAACACGCATTTTCGTGATTTTGCCAAGGAACCGGGGAAAAATCTGTCGTCCACCTACCCATAAAAAAATCCCCTTTGAGAGCGTGCAGATTCCATCTTCAGATGGACTTGGACACAGTCAACTCGAAGGGGACTCGGCGACGGCAACTCATCTTTTTCCTCTCGTATGTACGGAGAACTGCTGATCGTTGCAAAGACGGTTCGCCTTTACCTTACTTTCCTTGTCTATACGGCATCAACCAAAGCGTTGGAGGAGATGCCGAGAAAATCATATGCTTCTTTTTTCATTACAGATGGGTCGTCATTCCAGAAGCTCTTCTGTACCTCAGAAATTCCCGAAGAACGCGCGATACGATCCATTTGCATTTTCATGATGACGCTGCAGCATAATACGGCGCATTTCGAAACCTTTGGAAAAATATCCTTTTGCGTCTGCTCCCAAATTTCATTCACTTCCGGCTTAAACACGATTGGCTTCCCGTTTTGAATCATGTTGCGATTATCGATGAGCAGATTTACTTCACCGTTTTGAAACTTTGATATTGCACCAACGATCAGGTCTCTTGCCTTCTTGGAGTCTTCGATCGTCAGGTCAGCATTGACTTTCCAAGAAACAACCTTTTTCGTCTGATCCACATTGAAAACAAACTTTTGATCAAAAGACACGATATTCACACCCCAGTGAAAAAATTTGCCTGGTCTTTAAAACCAGGACGATAGCATTTCATTCAGCACATGGATGGTATAGCGAACTTGATGTTCCGCTTCTTTCAATTCAGCCTCTGTCATTTCCGACACATAGTCGTAAACATCACTATGCTCTTCATCCGCTTCTGTGTGTACTTCCCAATACTCCAAATCAGTGAAACCAGCCTTTTTCAATTTATCGTAGGCATGGCAATAAACAGCATGCGCAAAACCTTCCGACGTGCTGTTAATAATCAGCAAAGACATATTTTCATCCATGGACGCCACTGCCCGATATTGAAGAGAAATGAAATGTTCCGTTTCATAGTTGGGATGGCTCAGTTCCGGATCTTCCAGACCGATGCTGATCATCCACTTGCGGAGCATTTCCGCATGATCCTTCTCTTCCAGGTAATGAGTCTCGAACACATCGTGAGAAACATCAGGGAATCGCTCCCACCGCAGCTTGAGCAGGTCGCCAAAATGCTTGGACAGGTGGTAAAGGTGAACGCACCATTTGAAGTCTTCTGCTTTCGCGCTTTCCGGGAATTCAGTGAAGAAAGAATTCGTTGCTTTGGTTTTTGCCAGTTCTTCTGAAATGATCGATGAGATTCTTTCGACTACTAACGTGTTTGACATTCCACTTCACTCCCTACATGTAGTTGGCAATCACTGAAAAAGAGAAAATGACAGTTACCTGGCATCACCTCCACATATTTGTAATCGGACAAAAACATGAGAAATTTTAGTACAATTTCCCTAATTTTGATGGAAATGTTCTTGATACACTGTCACAAATACTGTGCTTCCTCAACTTTTACATGTTTCTGCCGAATTTTGACGTGAACGAAGAATGTATTATAATGTGTGATGTGATTTCTTAGAACAAGAAAGAAAGGATTGATGACAATCATGAAGAAATCCTTGTTGTCGCTCTTCACTATTGTGCTAACCATTGGACTGCTCGTCGGATGCAGTTCAAGTAACCTTGATTCTTCTCCAGAAAATCCAGCCAACCAGCCGGTGAATCAGCACCCGAAGGAGAAGGATACCACGCCTGCTCAACCCGCGCCTCCGGGCAAGTACAAGGAATACCCGGCGATGTCGATTGATACCAGCAAGAAATATACGGCCAAGGTATCAACGTCTCTCGGAGATTTTTCGATTGAGCTTTTTGCCAAGGATGCACCCAAAACTGTGAACAACTTCGTTTTTCTCGCGAAGGACAAGTTCTATGACAACCTCTCCTTTCACCGTGTTATCAAAGGCTTCATGATCCAAACGGGTGATCCCAAAGGAGATGGAACCGGAGGACCAGGCTACAATTTTGAAGATGAGCTGGACAACGGCCATAAATATGAAGTCGGTGTCGTGGCGATGGCAAACGTCGGACATAACACAAATGGAAGCCAGTTCTTCATCGGATCGGGCAAAGACGTGGAAGGGCTGAATAATTCGCCTGACTACACCATCTTCGGTAAAGTCGTAAGTGGCATGGACGTGGTTGAAAAAATTTCCTCTGTCAAAGTGAAGAAAAATCCACTATTCAATGAAGAGAGCGTCCCGGAAGAACCTGTGACTATCAAAACGATCACAATTGAAGAGAAGTAATGGACTAGCCGTCGGAATATCCGGCGGCTTTTTTCTATTAGTAAATAGTTCTATGGAACCAATCTCCTATTGATCGGCTTCCAAATTGCAGGGTAAACTGGCACATGACCGATTCGCTTCCGCGGAACAGATGCAAAAAGCGAAAAGGAGTGGTTTACGCATGCTGACAAAAAGAGCGCAACCGCGCTTTTTCTTCTTATGGAATAGTTTTTTCCTGATGATGTTTTGCTTGTCTGTCACACCGACCAAGGCAACGGCTCCTGACCTCGTCTTGTGGGGTCCTCCCCTACCGAAGCAGACTAGTGTTAGTGCCGCTTCCGTGCCACATACAGACAATCATTCACTCGCACCCATGAAACCCATGAAAGCAGCACAAAAGACGGCTGTTCGGTCAAGTCGCGCAGTGGAGCGAATCTCCGCTCGCGATGGAAGGATAAGTGTATCAAATAGGGATAGGGAGCTATTAGCCCGGTTGGTTTACGCGGAAGGCCGGGGAGAACCCTATGAGGGTCAGGTCGCCGTTGCGGCTGTGGTCCTGAATCGAGTAGAATCTTCGCAATTTCCAAACACGATCCCCGGGGTGATTTTTGCGGAAAATGCGTTTTCGCCCGTCCACAGCGGGAGACTTTCATCGGCAACCAATGAAACAGCCCGCAGAGCTGTATTGGATGCCATTCATGGTGCAGATCCTTCGCAAGGAGCTCTTTACTTTTTCAATCCTGAGACGGCCACCTCAAGATGGATCTGGTCAAGAAAACAAACTGTACGCATCGCGAACCATGTATTTGCTCGTTAATCTAAAATAAAGATTTGTTAAATAAATTTAATATTGCTTTATTTTTATTTTATCGACTGTTAACTTTTTTTTGATAAAGTTACTTCGTAAGCACTTTTCAACGCATTGAGAAAAGTTCCGGATGTTCTTCGGAATATTCTTTTGTCGCAGTAAGCATGATTGGTTGATCACCATCTAGTTATGCTTACTGCGAAAATGCTGGCCCGCTACTGATGTGCTTTGGGTGAGAGCAAAGCATCTTCTCTAGTGCCAATCGGCATTTTTCTCAATTGCCCCCAAACCTTTGCATTCCCTTGTGGAGTGCTTTTTTTTTCTACGACTGACCAATTAACTAACAAGGATTTCCAAGACCTCTGTCGAAGTTAGTCATTAGCCTATTTGACGGAGGTCTTCTCATGCCTTTACCCAAGAATCGTGTCATTCCTGAAAAGAAAATATACTTTCGGCCAGAGATACAGCATTGCCCGCACTGTGGCACGAAACTCAGGCGACATCATACCGCATGGAAAAAGAATGTCATCACACTTGCCGGTGTTATCCAAGCTTGGAGTATGGCTTATGCTTGCAGCAACGCAGATTGCTCATACCCCAGAACCTATTACAAATCCGCTGAAGCTGAGCTTCTCAGCATGAAACACACTTCCTACGGTTTTGACGTGCTAGCGTTGGTTGGTCAGCTTCGGTTTAAGCAACATATGACAATCGGCGAAATTACGGAAACGTTGAATCAGCGCGGGGTAACCACGTCAGAACGCAATTCTCAGCGGTTGTACGAACGTTATCTTACCTTGCTCCGCGCTAGCGTGACGGATCACGTCAAGCAAGCACTCAAGCAAGTTGTTCAGGACCGTGGCGGTATCATGATTTCCATGGACGGTGTTCAGCCCGAGAAAGGCAATGAGACGCTCTATGTCATACGAGAAGTATTCAGCGGAACGATCCTGTCTGCACAAAATCTAAAGAGTAGCTCCGCAGAAGAACTTAAGAAACTCATCCTGCCTGTTATCGAACTGGGATTTCCCATCATCGGGATCGTTACGGATGGTCAACAATCCATCCGAATGGCCATGGAATCGTTACTGCCGGACGTGCCGTACCAATACTGCCAATACCACTATCTAAAGGACATTGCAAAGCCTGTTGTCGATTTAGACCGCAAGCTCAAGACAGGAATCAAGAAGAGCCTCCGTGGTATTCGCGAAGTCGAGAAGCGAATCGAAAACGATGCCTCTACAGAAGCAGAGGTGGCAAAAGATTACGTGGCGGCCATTCGTTCTGTGCTCCTCGAAGACGGCAATCCCCCACTCGATCTACCGGGCATACGTGTTTATGAAAATGCTAGAGCCATTCAGGCTTCCCTCGAACGATGCCTGAGTAAAAAAGGGGCCCTCTCTGCTCAAAAACCTAATCAGAATTTTCGATAAATTGGATGATTTTGAAGAGCAATATGCTACCGTGATGCGCTGGTCCAAACCGATTCACCACGTTGCCGGGATCTTGAATCCAAGCATAGATAAACGAAGTGAAACGGTTCGATTTCATATGCAGCATCTGTTAGATTGGGTTGAACAGACGTACACCAGCAAAGACGACTTGCCAATGGTTGCAAATCTGAAAAGCTACTCCCGAGGGTTTTGGAAAGGCCTGTTTACGTGTTACGACCATCCGCATGTCCCACGAACGAACAACGACCATGAGCGTTTCTTCCGCCAGACGAAGACCCGGCATCGACGGATGACGGGTCTGAGAAGTTGGAACGAATATATCCTCCGAAGTGGTGAAATGGTCGTATTTGTCGATGACGCACTTCACCAGAGTAATGTGTTAAGTAGACTTCAGTCTGTAAACTACCTTGATTTTAAAAATGAACGCCTGCGTTGGTCTGCTCGTTTGAGTGAAGCTACCAAACGCAGACGATTCCGAACGAATCCAAGTGTGTACCTGGAACAGGCCGAAAATGCTTACTGTATGTTAATTGGTCAGTCGTAGTTTTTTTTTGCATTTTTCCCTTCATGGTCATTTTTTGCTTTTCCTGTTACAATGGAGGGCATGGAAAGGAGGATATCGGATTGCGTTTATATAGTCAGATGACCTTGGCAGAGCTGCAGGAGGAGATGGAACGGCTGCGCGTTTTAATCGAAGAACTACGAGAGCGCGGTGATTCATCCCAACTAGCGATTCACCAGCAAAAATTCTACATGGCAAAGTCGTATTACATCGGGACGAGCGAATTTCGAATCGGCGGAACCTATCGCGTCGTTGACCACGATCAGCCATTTACCATTGAATATTTTAACGGAGTGTTTGCCTGGGGGTGTTTTCCCGGTTCTCCAGAATCCCTCGGTTTCCCCGTCGGCATGCTGGATTTGTGGGTGTAGAGAGACTAACGAAAAAAGCCGGTCCTGGTTTCTCAGAAGACCGGCTTTGCTTTACATATCAAGCCATCGACAGTCCAAATTTTTTCTGGCTGGAACACCATTTTACACAGAAAGAGAGATCAAACATCATGGACATCATTAATCTCATGCTTTTAGCTCTTTTGGCAATGGGGATCTTGGGAAACAACCCTTCTGTCTCCATCGCTGTTACCGTTTTGTTAATGCTGAGGCTGCTTCATTTTGACAAGGCTTTTCCCTTCCTGGAGCAGCACGGCTTGCAAATTGGGATCATCGTGCTTACCATCGGTGTGCTGTCGCCACTGGCAAGCGGCAAAATCAGTCCGCAGACGATTCTCTCCATTTTTACAAATTGGCAGTCGATTGTCGCTGTCATGATCGGCATTTTCGTCGCCTATCTCGGAGGCAAGGGAGTCGGACTGATGACAGCCAGCCCCCTTGTCGTCACAGGTATTTTACTTGGCACCATTATCGGTGTGACCTTTTTTAGGGGAGTGCCAGTCGGTCCGCTCATTGCCGCGGGAATGCTCGCCTTCGTGTTGCAATTCCTGCCGAAATAGTTATTCCCATCTTCCTTTGGGACGCAGCCCGTAGGCAAGAATCTGCTCGGGAGTCACCAGTCGAAAGCCTTGCTGCTCACGATAATCGATCAAAAGTGCATTGGCCCCTATGTAATCCGTCGTTTCTCGGTCTAGCAAGAAGGTAACTCCCCCCTCCTCTGCGGTTAGATCCCCAGGTGCCTTGTCGTCCCAAAACAACCCGTACTCCACAGTCATCCCGCATCCCCCTACCAATTCTCCGTTGATCCGAAGCGGTTGAGTCCGCTTCGCAGCCTCTTCGCGCAGCCTTTCGAGTGCTGCTTCTGACACGCTAATTTTCATTTTTGTTCCCTCTCTTTTCTCCTGCTTAGATGTATTTGGATGCATCATCTTTCCCAAGTTCGCATACAATGGTTGAAAGGCTTTGCGGAAAGGACGATTTTTTATGCTTATCTATGAACAAGACGGTATCTATATTGCGGAAATGGAATATCAATCGGAGCGCATCATGAAATTCGGGAAAACCCAAGAGGAAGCAAAGGAAAGGTTGTTGGTCCGCCTTCTCGTTCTGGAAATGATTGGCTAACGAGGCGGCGCAAGCGAGGCCTGCTTTTTTATTCGTCCCGGTAAAAACGAAAGACTACTGCCGCTGAAAGAGAGGCCGATTGTATTGAAACCCATCCAGACCGAAGATCGTGATATCATCGCAGATATTCGCCGGCTAACCCATCGGGCAAATCGCAATAACATAACACGTACACAGGCTTACCTCGCATTTTTTCAGAATCACTCCGAAGTGCACTGGGCATTGCTTGCCCACCTCGTCTCACGAAACGGCGGATGGAATATGACCGACCTGCACGGCGAGTGGCTACCCCGTCTGATGACCGCTGCGGAGATTAAAAACTATTTCTGGTTTCTGGAACGGTGCAACTGGCTCATCTTTCATGATGCTTACGCTCAGTTGCTGCTGTATGAAAAAATGAAACGGACGGGCCAGGATTTGACTGCCCTGCTGGTCGATTTAGGTGTTTCTGTCTTTATGCAGCCCATCTGGCAAAGCTTTTTACATACGAAAGATAGCGTTCGTTTAACCAGAGCCCTGATCATCAATGAACAACAGTACATCGAGCAAAGAGTGGTGGACAAGCCCTTTGCCGAGCAACAAATTTTCTTTAGTCTGGCTTTCTTTACACAATCCATTCTCTCATTAAATCAAGTCATCTTTCCTTATAAAGAACACCCGACAGACCGCAGACTGCATGCATGCGGGATTAGTGTCCATCGCTTCCCTTCCGTCACCCAGCGAATCGATATCGGCAAAACGCTGTATCAATTGCTTTTTGACAACCCCGTACGGCTGCAAAGCATCTATGAATGGGCGAGGCGGATTCCTCACACGGGCTCCCGTGCTGACTATTGGCCACATCTTTTCACTCCGCGAAAGCCAGCGAGTGAAACAGACGGCAGGTATCTTCCTCGGTTCGAGGGGAAGGAGCTGATTGCTGGAGCGCCCAAACTCTACAGTCCACAGGTAAGCAGCGTATGGCCTGATCAGGAGCATCCTCCAGCAGATGGGACTGACTGGTATCAGGGAGAAAACTGGCAGACAGCCTTAGAAGCACGCGCTGACCTGCCTACCCTCGATGAGGATCAGTATATCCGCTCCCTGCGGATGATTGAGTGGGGCGTCAAATTTGTACAAGCATTCCGTCCCTGACCCATCGTTCACAGTAGAAGACTGAAGTCTGCTTTTTCCGTGCAAACCACCTATCCATCCTCTGCTTCCATGTGCTTTTTTTCATGAGAAACGGCAAGGAACGGAATCAATTCCCCCTTTTCCCAGAAAAACGGCAGCGGTGAAATCGGCAGCGAGCTTTTCGAGGAAAAGTCGTAAGCAAGCCTTGTCAATAAATCTGCGCCAGTCTTTCCGTGCAGATCACCGATGATCAATACATCTGGATGAGGGATAGCGACTCCAAGCGCATCCCCCGTCCTGTTTTGCTCCATTTCTTGCAACAAAGTCGGATGCAGGACTCTGCTTGCTGCATAGCCGTCTGTCGGTGCAATAAAGGTGATAAGATGAGGCCCTACCTGTTGCTTTTTTTTCGGAACCGGCAGTCGTTGCAAATTGTCCAAGGCCTGCTGATGGAGCTTTTCGATTGTCCATCCCGTCTCCTCCAGCATGTTCTTTTCAATCAGCTGATAGCCTTCGCGGTCATCGATAGCGTAGAGGATGGCCGTTTCCGCAGTATGCGGCTGGTACGCCCAACGCTCAGGCGCTCTTTTGATAAAGGAAAGATGCCGCAAGACTGGATAGATCTGTTCCTCTGCTCCTTCCAACCGATGTTCTCTAAGCTGTCCACGCACAATTACGAGGACACGTTCTACAAAAGCAGTGGTGAACAATGCCGCATCCTGCGGAGATTTTTCTGCACGGCTAAAAAGTGGCGCCAGGGGAATTTCGAGCAGCGCACGATCCTTCCTCTCTCCGGCATCAGTCCGCCCGATCAGGATACGCTCCCCTTCCCCAACACATGAGAGTCCTGACGGAAGCTGTTTTTTTACCGATTCCACAACCTTATTCATCAGTGATTGCCTGCTTGTCTCCACTCAAGATCCCCCTTTCCTTCCTCATCGCTTTACTCCCACGGCGGCGGAGCATCATTTGTGCCTGTTTGCCCTCCGCTGGTCTCGTGATCTTCCCATGGTGGTCTTTCTGTTGGGGCAGCGGGTGCATGCTGAGGGCCTCCCATTCCCGGTTGTCGTGTTTCAAGCTCCCGAATAATTTCGTGGATATCCTGGGGCTTCAGAAATTCTACAGGTGACACACCTCGTTCAAATTGAAGGAAATCCCCGTCCAGGAGAAGCACATATCTGCCATTTACCTTGGCGATGTAGAAATTTTTTCCGTAATCAGCCAATAACGCCTTTACTTGCATATGATCCAGCTTGCATTTCAACTCAATTTCCGGCTGCTTATCGGTGATAATCTGTGCAGCCTCCATTACCGTCTCATGATCCCATCTTTCCGTCAGCTCACGTTTGGGACTGGCTGCGATCAGTTCAATCTCTTCTTCCGCCCGCATACGTTCCTCCGAAGCTTCAGGGTAGGTCAGATCAATATGCTGTCTGGCCAACGTGAGCACTTCCTCGGACACGATCTGTGTCAGCGTTTGCGGATACTCCACAAAGCGGAGGAATTCCTCGAAATAGCGAGCGTGAGAAAACTGATGGATTTTCACATGGTACGGGTCATTCATTCCCATTTCGATCATATGGGGATACATCAAGGATTTCATATTCTTCGCATTGATCGCCATCTGCACGTTGGCAATCAGGCTTTGCTCGTCGGTAATCACCGCTGTTTTTTGTTCGAAGTCGCATTTCAAAATGAAAACATAGGGCTCATTCAACGTCTCCAAACGAGTGCGGACGATAATCAAGACCCCGCCTCTCACTTGAGAAGTGCGCAAATAGGAATGGATAATCTCCTGCGTCGGTTCGTGACTCTCACCTACAGTTTCTGCACGAAGCAGTCGTTGAAGCAGGGCATAGTTCGGATTGGCATCGAGCGGATGACCCGCTTCGATCACAAACTGACCCAGCTTTGTCGGACTGGCCTCACTCTTCGGATTCAGTTCGGTCTTCCGCTTGGCGATACGGGCGAATTCCCCGTCCAAAAAATCGCGCAGCTCGCTTTTTACATATTCATCGGCAGAAAGATGACGTGTCATACGTACCCGCTTGGTCCCACTCTCTTCCTCCTGCTGATCGATTAACGAAAACGACAACCAATCGATGATAAAATTCATAGTTTTCCGCTCCTGTCTGACAAGTAACAGAACTGATTATAGCAAATGCCAGAGGAAACGGTCAGGCTTTTCACGAAAGAATGATGGAAAAACAGTCTTTGATGAAAAAGAAGCAGCCCCTCGGATGCCAAGAGGCTGCTTCTTTTTCTTTACTCGCGAATGGGTTCCTTTTTTGCACGCTCCATCGCTTGTTTCAGTTCTCCTGCCGAACGCCGCAATACCTGGCGCTCTTGCTTGGAAAGCACCTCTCCTCCAACAGGGCCGTTGACCAATAATGACTCATCATCCAAACGATCGTTACGCATGGGAACCTCCTGTGGAATTAGATTGGTGTGCCTACCACTACTTTGTTTCAAATCTCCGTTTCTTATGTACCGGACGTTTTGCCGGGGCTGATTTATCCTTCCGTTCCTGCGGATCAAGCAATTGTCCGTGAGTCATGATCTTTTCAGCCAACGAAATGCCGGTCTGCTTGGAAAACTTGCGCAAGATAAACAACTCCTGCGCAGCGACGATGGAAAAGACCAAGCCCGCTTTTCCCATTCGTCCCGTACGTCCACTGCGATGCACATACGAATCTGCATCGGATGCCGGATCAAAATGAACGACACATTCGACATCCGCCACATCGATGCCGCGTGCTGCTACGTCCGTTGTAATCAATACAGAGATCCTGCCTTCCCGGAACAACTGCAATGACCGTGCCCGTTCTTCTTTGCTGGTATCCCGGTGCAAGAGCCGGCATGGCAGATGGTGATATTCCAGCTTGGAAACAATCTCCTCCACTTTGTCAATCTGATTGACAAACACCATTGATTTTTTTACGTTTACCAATCGAAGCAAGCGGCGCAGCGTATCTACCTTTTTACGAGGTTCGCTCACCAGGTACATATGGGCAACTCCCATCCCATTCCCTGGAGCAACCGCTCTGATCACCGCCGCTTCGCTCGCCATGCTGGAGGCTAGCTGGATGACTTCTTCTGACATGGTGGCGGAGAAAAAGACCCGCTGCGTATCACGCATCAATCTCTTGACTACTTCCTGAACCGGTCGGAGAAAGCCTGCATCAAGCAGTCGATCTGCTTCATCGACGACAATCGCCTTGACCTGATGGACCTTTAGCTTCCGGCTCTCCAACAATTCAAGCAAACGCCCTGGCGTAGCCACAACGACAGTGGGACGTGATTTCAGCCTTTCCAATTGTCGTTTGACATCCACCCCTCCGATGATTGCCTGTGCTGTCTGATTGCTTTTCACTAACAATAAGTCTGCCACTTTTGTGATTTGCATCACAAGCTCATGAGTAGGAGCAAGTACAAGCAACTGGATCTCTTTGGACTCCCTATCAAGATGATTGAGTAAGGGAAGCAGGTAAGCGAGTGTCTTCCCAGTCCCCGTCGGTGATTCGACAAATGCATTACGGCCGCTCTGAATCAGCGGGATTGCCTCTTCCTGAACGGGAGTGGGCCGTTCTATTTTTAGTTCGCGCAATGCTTCCAACAGGGGTGCGCTCAGTGAATAATCAGTAAACGTGGTGCTCACAAAAACCCTCCTGGCATGGATAATGTTGCTGGGGTAAGCTTACCATACTTTCCACAAACGTGAAACAACGGGAAGCTGCCACTCCACAACCAGCGGTTCCCCATTTTAAAAAAAGAGCGAAACCCTTCAAGGATTTCGCAGCGCGTTCAGCGATTATTAGAATCCAAACGAGTTTCCCGTTTCTCCATCTTGTCATGTCGATCTTTTTCGGTTCGCTGGTTATGTGTTCCCGGAGGGTTCTTTTGATACGCCTCCACTTCTTTTTGAAACTCCTTATCAAATCCGCGCATCCCCATCACCTCCTGCTGTTTATTTTGTCCGTTATCTTTAGTCCCTCATGCACGAAACTTTTTCTTGCGCCAATCGTCAATGTAAGAGAGAGAACTTTTTTCGAAAGATAGGGGTCATTATGCAAACATTATCACGCACTCATACCAGAAAGAAAAAACAACGCCGCACTCGTCGTGGAAGAGTGTTGAGGCGCATTCTGCTCACGAGTATGATGACCTTCGTCACATGTCTCCTGCTCGGGTTTACGTTTCTCTTCTTTACGGAAAAGGGTGAAGAACTGCGGGAGTGGGGTGCTGGCACGCTGCTGACCACGCAGCATGACTACTGGGCTCCGTACATGTTTCTGTCGGATGAAAAGCTTGAAGAGCTAAAACAACAGATTCGCAATCCGGTCGTCATTAACTCTGTCAGTGAAACGGAGCAAAAAACCGAAGAACCCGAAGTAGCGGAAGAACCTGAAGTGAAGCGAGAATTGATTGAAATTGAAGAAATTGATGAAAAACGAAGCAACTACTATTTTAAAGGCAAAATCATGTATATCAGTGACCCGAAACGCGTCCAACTGCTTGTCACCAACCGCAAGGAGCGGGGTGACCTGCTCGATGAATTTGTCAATAAATCCGGAGCATTGGGGATTGTCAATGCAAGCGGCTTCTACGATCCGGACGGATACGGCAAAGGGGCGGTTGCAAACGGCCTTGTGATCAAGGACGGGAAAATCCTGCAGGGCTACAATGCAAAGGGGAGCGAAACGGCGCTCGGCATCACCTTTGACGGGAAGCTGATCACGGGTAATTACACGGCTCAGCAGCTTGTCGATATGGGAGTGAAAGACGCCATGAGCTTCCGTCCGCAACTGATCGTCGGCGGAAAAAACCTGTTTGCTGACAAACCGGCAAAAAGCTGGGGCATCCAGCCGCGAACTGCTATCGGACAGAAAGCAGACGGCACCATCGTCTTTTTGGTCATCGATGGCCGTCAGCCGGGGCACTCGATTGGTGCCAGCATGAACGATGTGGCAGATATTTTGGAAGAACGCGGAGTCGTAACCGCAATGGCGATGGACGGCGGCTCCAGCTCCATGATGCTGTATAATAATGAAGCCATTACAAAGACATCCTGCCCGTATTACCGCGGTCGTTATCTGCCCAATGCTTGGGCGGTTTTATAGGGGGGAAGTCATGTACTTCCACTTTAGTGAAGATAAATCAATATCTGTCTTTCATCCTCGGCTCCATCCCAGTGATCCAAGTCGCGGTAATATGGTTTGGGCGATCAGCGGTGAGAAATCCCCCTTGTATTTTTTCCCGCGGGACTGCCCACGTATCGGCTTTTATGCCGGCCCTTCTACTACTGAGGAGGATCAGACAAAATTTGCGGGCATCTCAAAGGCTTCCCTCATTATTACCGTGGAAGCAGCCTGGTACGAGAGAATACAAGCGGCAAAATTATACGCGTATTCTTTTGCCCCTGCTCCCTTTGTCCCTGTAGATGAAAACTCGGGTTACTACGTATCCTACAATACCGTCACTCCCTTATCCGTGGAGCCTATGGGGGATCTCATAACGGCACTGGTTAAAGCGAATGTAGAGTTGAGGCTGACACCCTCCCTGAAGCCCCTGCGTGACGCACTCCTGGACTCCACCATGTGCTTTTCCATGATACGTTTGCGAAATGCCAAGCTTTAAGTCAAACGCTTGCAAGAAAGTTGCGATATAGTCATAACCACCGGCTTAGCCGGTG
Source organism: Brevibacillus ruminantium (assembly GCF_023746555.1). Lineage (NCBI taxonomy): Bacteria > Bacillati > Bacillota > Bacilli > Caryophanales > Paenibacillaceae > Brevibacillus > Brevibacillus ruminantium. The sequence continues at coordinate 2,568,544 of NZ_CP098755.1, read as the reverse complement.
GCTTCCATTAGCCCTATAAGGGCATGTTACAAGCAAGCGCCTCAAAGGCGCCCTGAAAGTCTGCCAACCGCGTGTTGCCTCGGGCAGCCCCTGAAAAGGGGCTCCTTACCTGCCCTTTTTCACCGACTCACCCGTAAACGGGTCGATCAGCTCTTTCATCGTTAATTGTTCATAGTTCTTGTCCTCCACTAATTGGTTCCGAATATATTCCTCAATTACCTTTTTGTTTCTTCCTACTGTATCTACGTAGTACCCTCTGCACCAAAATTGACGATTTCCATATCGGTATTTCATATTTGCAAACTTATCAAAGATCATCAATGAACTTTTTCCTTTTAAGTAACCCATGAACTCGGACACGCTTAACTTAGGCGGAATACTCACTAACATGTGAATATGATCCACGCAAGCTTCCGCTTCAATGATCTCCACTCCTTTTCGTTCGCATAACTCCCGTAAAATTTTCCCTATCTCTCTCCTCAATTTCCCATATATCACTTGTCTTCGGTATTTCGGAGCAAATACGATATGATATTTACAGTTCCATTTGGTATGTGCTAGACTGCTCTTGTCCATCCTTTGTCCTCCTGTGATAAGTGTAAGCGGTTGGCAGACCGGCTCTCATCTTATCACCGAGTTCAAAGGATGACTACTCATAGCTATAAGCTTTCCCGAACCCCCAGTCTAACTGGGGGTTTTCTTATACAACAAAAAGGCAGCCAACTCTCGGCTGCCTCTTTTTATTGCTCTAGAGCTTGATCGCGGTCTTCGCTTGATCCAAGCTCCACTCTTCCACGTTCCAAACCTGAGTGACCCAATCCTCGTAGAATTCCGGTTCGTGGCACACCAGCAGGACGGTTCCCTTGAATTCACGCAATGCCCGCTTCAGCTCTTCTTTGGCGACGACGTCCAAGTGGTTGGTCGGCTCGTCAAACACGAGCCAGTTCGCTTCGCGCTGCAGCAGTTTGCATAGACGCACCTTCGCCTGCTCTCCCCCGGACAGCGCGGTCAAGGAACGGTTGATATGCTCATTCTTCAGACCGCATCGGGCCAGTGCCCCGCGAACCTCATGGTTGTTCAGATGCGGAAACTCATTCCATACATCGTCCAGTGCTGTAATCGGCTTTGCTTTGACTTCCTGCTCAAAATAAGCCGGGTGCAAAAAGTCACCTTGCTCCAGCTTGCCGCCCAGCGGCGGAATCATGCCCAGAACGGTCTTGAGCAAGGTTGATTTACCCACACCGTTCATCCCCACGACAGCCACCTTTTCCCCCCGCTCCAAGCTCACTGTCAGCTTGGGCAACAGCGGATGGGTATAGCCAATCGCCAAATCCTCTGCCTGGAAAACGAAGCGGCTGCTGGCCCGCGATTCCTTGAAAATAAAGGTTGGTTTTGCTGCCGTTTCCGGCTTATCGATCCGCTCCATCCGATCCAGTTGCTTTTGGCGGCTTTTGGCGCGGCCAGTCGTCGAAGCCCGTGCTTTGTTGCGAGCGATGAAATCCTCCATTTTGGAGATTTCCTCCTGCTGCCTTTCATATGCGTCAAAATGCTGGGACCGCTTCGTTTCGGACTGTGCCAAAAATGACTCATAGTTTCCGGTATAGCGGTTCAATTTGGTGAACTCCAAATGGTAGATCACATTGACCACTTCATTCATAAAGGAAGTGTCATGGGAAATCAACATAAAGGCGTACGGATATTCTCTCAGGTAGCCCTTGAGCCACGTAATGTGCTCCTCGTCCAGGTAGTTGGTCGGCTCGTCAAGGAGCAGGACGCTCGGCTTTTCCAACAAAAGCTTCGCGAGCAGCACTTTGGTCCGCTGCCCCCCTGACAGAGCGGCTACATCGCGGTCCAGACCAATCGCGCTCAGTCCAAGGGCATTGGCAATCTCATCGACTTTGGCATCAATCAGGTAAAAACCGCTATTTTCCAGACGGTCCTGAATTTCACCCATCCGTTCCAAAAGCTCCTCCAGCTCTTCAGGAGAAGCTTCTGCCATCTTTTCACCGATGGCCAGCATTTCGGCTTCTTCTTGCAGCAAAGGCAGAAATGCATCCTTCAGCACGTCACGAATGGTTTTGCCCGCTTGAAGCTTTGTGTGCTGATCCAAATAGCCGTATTGGACTTTTGGCATCCACTCGATTTTTCCGTTATCCGGAATCAATTGCTTTGTCAAAATGCCCATCATCGTAGATTTTCCCGTTCCATTTGCTCCCACCAAACCTACCCGGTCGTTGGGCTGCAGACGAAACGATACGTCACGGAACAATACGCGATCCGCGAAGCCGTGTGACAAATTCTCAACGATTAATACACTCATACTGATCCTGGTCCTCCTGCCTATCCTACGTCGAAGCTGATGTTCTCAAAAAAAGTGGGTTTATAGCGAAGCACATAGCTTGTACCGACCAATATCTGCTCATCCAAGCGCTTGCGCAATTCGTTTAGTGATATTTTTTCCATCGCCGTATTCAAAATGACAGCACGGGCCATTTGTCTCAACAGCATGACCTCATTGGAAAGAGCTTTACCCAGTTCCTTGCCGCTGTGTACAATTTCCGAGCGGTGGTTGTAAGACTGTCTGACGAAATCGGCGATCTGTTCCCGTTTCTCTGGCGTTTCGCCAAAGTAGTAAGCCATGCGAAAACGGAGCTTGTAGGTAATCTCTCCTTTTTTCCCGTCAGGTGCAAACAGCGACTCCAGAGAGATCCACAAATCGAGTAATTGGTCTTCCAATCTCTTCTTCTCCAGTGACAGGGAGTAACGGCGCAGAGCCAGTGAAGGGAGCGTCCGCCCTTCCTCCATCAATGCCATGAAAATCCTTTGTTCCTCCTCACCAAACAGGTACTTTGGGCCATCGTATGACCGTTTTAGGTAGGTGATCCCGAAAACGGGCGGATGCGCGGTGATGACGTAAGGAATGGAGCAAATGCCACTGGTCGAAGCCAGATTAAGCTTGTTCTCAATTTCTTCAATCCAGTCTTTTTCTTCATTGATCATCATTTCAGGATAATCAGCCATGAGAAAGAGACTGGTTTTGTCTACTTTGCGGTCAAACAAATGCCGGCTCTCATCCATCTGGTTGCGAAGATAGCGAGAGGCAACATTATAAGGTTTTTCCACGCCCGAAACAAGATGAAACGGTTTTCGAAGTTCAATGTTGATTGCTTGGGTCGTCGTGGTGTTAAAGATTGGAGCAATCAATATAGGCATACGATCATCTCCTTTCAAGGCCCCTGGTACGAAACGGCTGAAGAAACACTACCTTATAGAATACCAGCAATTCCTATGGTTCGTCACTACTAGATTACGGCATGATAAATGTGAAGGAGCTGATCAGATGAAAAAGGATCATATCTTGGACGAAAACCCTCATGAAACCTATAACAACTCCTATGAACCCATGGAGCAGACAGGCGAGCCGATGCCCGGCTCCAAAAAGGTAAAGCAAAAAAATCACAGCCGCCAAATCAAAACGCGGGAAGGGTAACATCCCCTTCCTGTTTTTTACATTCTGTAGATTGAATTGTCCCATTAGGATGAACTATGATGGTAGAAGTATCCTAGATGGAGGTCTACACTCATGATTACCGTTCGCCTATTGGGCACTGCCCCATTTCATCATACCATCTCTTACAGCGTTTCTCCGTTGTTTGAATTAGCTTCCAGTCTTCATCTGTTGACCCAAGCCCCCGCTTCTGGGACCTCAGCAGGCTGGGCAGAGCAAATGCTGCAAGACTTCCAGACAGAACGGATAATGGAGGAGTGGAAATATTTTCTCCCCCTCTTTGAAGATGCCATCCCTGCTATGCTTGACCCCATCCGGACGAGTGGTGTCATGTCAGTTGAAGAACAATTTTCATACTTTGTCGAAATGCCCACCGCGACCTTTCAAGCCAGCCTGCAGACCTTGATAAACAAACCAGACCGTGAACCTGGTAATATGTTGGCGCTGGATGCGATCCAGGATGCAGACTTTGTGAAGGGACGCTTTTCCTTATTTCTCTCCAGCTATTGGCAGCTTTTTTTTGCAGAAACCTGGGAAAAAATCGCTCCTCTCTTTGTCCGGGAAGCAGAGCAGATCTTCGCTTCGCTGCATTCTCCCGAAGCATGTATCTCCTTTCTTCAGAAGATTGCTCCTCCTTTTTCCTACGATCAAGAGCGGCAAGAGTTGCAGTGGGATGACCGCTTCCCGGAAGAAATCATTACGGAACAGCTCATCCTGCATCCCAGTTATTTCTTTCCATCAACCACACTGCTCAAAAGAGAACAGTCTATCCACTTGATCTATCCGATCGAGACATGAAAAAACGCCCGGCTATGGGCGTTTTGCATCTTGTGTCATATGGGCAACAATGAGTTTATCCAGATGTTGACTAATCTTGACGATTTCCGGGTCGAGAAAATTGTAACCTGAATTCTTGACAGCCTGTTCTAACTGCTGACGCACATCATCAATCATCTTTTGCGTAATTTCCATGGTGTCAACCCCCACCCGACTCATGCTACCACTATTTTACAATAATTGATTATGGGTGGAAAGAGGGAAAGACGAAAATAACCCCTGCATCTTGAAAGCAGATGCAGGGGTTATACTTCCTTATTTCATCACATGGATGGGACGTCCGAGGGCAAGCTCGGCTGCTTCCATCGTTACTTCACCCAAAGTCGGATGCGCATGAATGGTCAGCTCGATATCTTCGAGTGTTGCGCCCATTTCAATGGCCAGGCCGATCTCGGCAATAATGTTGGAGGCTTCCGGACCGACGATTTGCGCGCCCAGTACCAGATTGGTTTCCTTTTCAGCAATCACTTTGACAAAGCCTTCTCGGGCGTTTACCGAAAGGGCACGGCCATTGGCTGCAAACGGGAAGCGTCCCGCTATATAATCAATACCTTGCTCCTTCGCTTCGCGTTCGCTGATACCTACGCTGGCAATCTCAGGATCGCAGAAGACCACGGCCGGGATTGCCTTGTAATCCACTTCAGCAGGATGCCCGGCGATTGCTTCGGCAGCAACCTTTCCTTCGTAGGAAGCTTTGTGAGCGAGAGCTGGACCAGCGACGATGTCACCGATGGCGTAAACATTGGGAATGCTGGTCTGGCCTTGCTTGTCGACCACCACGTACCCGCGCTCTGTCAGTTTCATGCCGATATCAGCAAGACCAAGCTCGTCTGTGTTGGGACGACGGCCCACGGTAACCAGCACATATTCTGCTTCTACCTGTTTCTGCTCGCCTTTCACTTCAGCAGTAACCACGACGCCGTCTTCTCTTTCTTCCATGCCTTGAGCCAGTGCCTTGGTGTTGATCTCGACGTTCAGCTTTTTCAACTTGCGCTCGACGAGACGCGTCATTTCTGCCTCAAAGCCAGGGAGAATCTGGTCAGAACCTTCCAGGATGGTTACTTTGGTGCCGAACTTCGCGAAAACGGTACCCAGCTCTACGCCGATGTATCCGCCGCCGATGACTACCAGACTCTTTGGAATCTCTGTCAAAGACAGCGCTTCTGTGGACGAGAGCACACGCTTGCCGTAAGGGAAAGCAGGCAACTCAATCGGACGGGAACCGGTTGCGATGATGCAGTGATTAAAACGATAGCGGTTTACATCGTATCCGTGAAACACGCGTACCTCGTTTTCATTTACGAACAGGGCCTCACCAGGGATAACTTGGATTTTGTTCCCTTTGAACAGCTTGCCAACCCCACCCGTCAACTGGTTCACAATGCCATTTTTCCATTCCTGAACCTTGGCAAAGTCCACTTTGACGTTTTCCATGGTAATCCCCATGTCCGCGGTATGCTGGCTTTGTTCATAGGTATGAGCCGCATGAACCAACGCTTTGGACGGAATGCATCCTACATTGAGACATACGCCACCTACATTGCCTTTTTCCACGACGGCAACGGTTTTGCCCATTTGGGCAGCACGAATGGCTGCCACGTATCCGCCAGGACCCGCTCCGATGACGAGAACGTCTACTTCTGTAGTAAATTCACCTACTACCATCGCTTCTTATCCCTCCATGACGAGCAGCGTCGGGTTTTCCAGAAGCTGCTTCACGTAGTTGATGAATCGCTGTCCCGGCTCGCCGTCAATCAGTCGATGGTCAAAGCTGAGCGAAAGATGCAGCACTTGGCCTACCACGATCTCACCATTTTTCACCACTGGTTTTTCACTGATGCGACCTACACCGAGGATGGCAGCGTCAGGATAGTTGATGATCGGCGTAAAGAGCATTCCGCCTGCCGAACCGATATTGGTGATGCTGAAGGTAGAGCCTTTCAGCTCATCTGCGGTTGCTTTGCGATCGCGTGCTTTTCCGGCAAGCTCTGTGATTTCGCCAGCGATTTCGAAAATCGACTTGCGCTCAGCAGCCTTCACTACTGGCACCACGAGACCTTGATCCGTAGAGGTTGCGATTCCGATGTTATAGTATTTTTTGTAAACAATTTCTTGTTTTTCGTCGTCGATGGAAGCGTTCAGCTCTGGGAATTTCTTCAGTCCGGCAACGACGGCCTTCACGATAAACGGCAGATAGGTCAGCTTCACGCCGCGCTCTTCCGCCAGCGGTTTAGCTTCTTTGCGCATAGCAACCAGCTCGGTTACGTCCACCTCGTCAAAGATCGTTACGTGCGGAGCTGTATAAGCAGATTTTACCATCGCTTTGGCAATCGCTTTGCGGATGCCCTTGAGCGGTACGCGCTCTTCCACTTCGCCTGCTTGCGCCGCGTAGTGAACAGTCGGCGTAGCTGCTGCCTGCGCTACGTTGTTAGCCTCTTGAGCTTCGGCAGCGACAGGTGCTACCGCTGCTGGGGCCGCTGTTTGTGCTGCTGGAGCCGCTACTGCGCCACCAGCCAGGAAGCGGTCGATATCTTCGCGAGTGATCCGGCCCAGTTTTCCTGTACCTGGTACATTTACCAGCTGTACGCCTTTTTCGCGAGCGTATTTACGAACGGAAGGGGTAGCCAGTACATGCTTGCGCTCAATCGGCGCTGCTGCTGTTGCGGTTGCTGTCTGTGCCAGTGGTGTGTCCAAAGCTTGGTTGGCATTGGCACTCACCTGGGAGCCGATATCGCAGCCTGGTTCCATTTTTTCTTCTGCAGCGGGAGCAGGAGCCGCACTATCACCATGACCATGGTCAGGCAGGTTCGGGATTTCACCTTCTACATCGAATTCGATGAGCGGATCGCCCACGACCGATACGGTGCCTTCTGTTACTTTCAGTTCCAGCACTTTCCCTTTTACTGGAGACGGAACTTCCACAACAGCCTTGTCATTTTGCACTTCCATGATGACTTGGTCTTCTTCTACGGTATCCCCCGGCTTTACATGCCATTTGACGATTTCGCCTTCATGGATGCCCTCGCCAAGCTCCGGGAGTCTGAATGTAAAACGACTCACGTAATCTCCTCCTCGATGAGGTTGTTTGTATTTGCCAAAAGAAGGCGGAAAGTGTTCTGCTTTCCGCCGGTGGTGTCCTTAAAAATCGAGCACGCGGGTCAAACCGTCTACGACGCGCTTGACATCCGGGAGCCAGATATCTTCTGCTTGCGCAAATGGATACACGGTGTCCGGAGCAGTCACGCGGAGCACAGGTGCTTCCAGGTGCAGGATTGCACGTTCATTGATTTGAGCGATGATTTCGGCAGCGACGCCAGAAGTTTTTTGTGCTTCCTGTACCACGATGGCGCGGTTGGTTTTCTTCACAGACTCGACGATTGTCTCGATGTCGATCGGATTGATCGTGCGCAGGTCAATGACTTCTACTTTCGCACCACGTGCTTTTTCCAGCTCTTCCGCCGCTTTCAGGCTGGTATGAACCATCGCGCCGTAGGTGATGATGGTAACGTCGCTACCCTCTTTCACTACGTTTGCCTTGCCGAGCGGGATGGAGTACTCGCCTTCCGGAACTTCTTGACGGAAAGAGCGGTAAAGCTTCATATGCTCCAGGAATACAACCGGATCGTTGTCGCGGATCGCGGAGATCAGGAGTCCTTTTGCATCGTATGGGTTAGAAGGAATGACAACCTTCACACCGGGTGTTTGGAGAATCAAGCCTTCCAGAGAATCCGCGTGCAGCTCAGGCGTTTTTACCCCGCCGCCAAAAGGAGAGCGGAATGTAACCGGACTGGTATAGCGGCCACCGGAACGATAGCGCATGCGGGATGCCTGAGAAGCAATGGCATCAAATGTTTCAAATACAAAACCAAAGAATTGAATTTCAGCTACTGGACGGAACCCGTTAATGGAGAGGCCCACAGCCAGACCGCCGATTCCAGACTCGGCGAGCGGCGTATCGAATACGCGCTGCTCACCGAATTCGGCTTGCAAACCTTCCGTCGCACGGAAAACCCCGCCGTTTTTACCCACGTCTTCCCCGAAGACGAGAACGGTTTCGTCGCGTTTCATTTCAACGCGCATTGCATCCGTAATGGCTTGAACCATTGTCATTTGTGCCATGGGTTACTTCGACTCCTTTGCCAGAAATTCCGCCTTTTGCTCTTCCAGTTCAGGCGGCAGTGTTTCGAACATAACATCGATCAGTTCGCTTACTTTCATTTTCGGTGCTTCGTCTGCTTTTTTGATCGCATCTGCAACCGCTTGTTTTGCTTCTTCGATGACGGCTTCTTCGTCTTTTTCGCTCCACAGACCTTTGTTTTCCAGGAATTTGCGGAAGCGGATCAGCGGGTCTTTTTGTTCCCATTCGCTTTGCTCTTCACCCGTACGATAACGAGTCGGGTCGTCACCAGCCATGGTGTGCGGACCATAGCGATAGGTCATTGCTTCGATCAGGGTAGCGCCCTCGCCGTTGATACCGCGTTGTTTTGCTTCTTGCACCACATGGTATACAGCGAGAATGTCCATGCCGTCTACACGCGCATTGGCGATACCAGCCGCTTTTGCTTTTACTGCGACGTTATCTGCTGCTGTTTGCTTTTCAAATGGAACAGAGATAGCGTAACCGTTGTTCTGCGAGAAGAAGATTACAGGCAGCTTGTATACACCTGCGAAGTTCATGCCTTCGTAGAAATCACCCTGGGAGGTCGCACCGTCACCAAAGTAGTTGATGGCTACACGTTTTTCACCGCGAAGCTTGTAACCCATTGCTACACCTGTCGCTTGCGTACATTGTGCAGCGATAATAATTTGCGGCATCAGAACATTGACACCCTCAGGAATGCGTCCACCCTCGATGTGTCCACGGGAGTAGAGGAATGCTTTATGCATCGGGAAGCCGTGCCATACCATTTGCGGGATATCGCGATAGCTTGGCAGGATGAAGTCCTCTTTGGAAAGTGCGGACTCGGAACCGATCATCGCCGCTTCCTGTCCGGCAACCGGCGCATAGAAACCGAGACGACCTTGGCGGTTCAAGCTGATTGCACGTTGGTCCCACACACGGGTAAAGACCATTTTGCGCATCAGTTCGCGCAATTCATCATCGGAAAGGTTAGGCATGAGATCAGGACGAACAACTGTACCGTCCGGAGCAAGAATTTGCAGCGGCGTGTTGTTGCCTGTTTGTTCAACAGCAGTGGTAACGCTCATCACATTCACCTCGTCACTGAATTTAAAAGCGGAAAGGCAATCGTGCTGGAGCTGTATTTCGACTCTCAATAGTGAAAGTGCTTACAGCTACTTCCGCACGCCCTGTTATACCTCAGACAAAATAACTGTTTATTGTGTTATAGTATTGATATTACAGGGTTTATTTCCTTCCTGTTATCATTTACTATAAAATCTGTATCAGTTTTTTTCAAGGCTTACTTTTGGAATTTCGTTCATGTTGAGGTGAAATCCCGTGTCAGAATATGTAAAGAGAACGATTATGAAGGAAGAAATACCCAGTCAATACCTTGATGCTCCCCGCTCTGTAAAGGTATACCTGCCGCCTGGATACAACGAGCTCTTGTCCTACCCTGTCGTCTATTGTCAGGATGGAAACGATTTTTTCACAATGGGCCGGATCGCCACGATTGCCAACCAGCTGATTTTGGATGAAGGCGTCCCTCCCTTCCTCGTGGTGGGCGTGTCCGTGGACAGAAATAAACGGACAAGCGAATATTCCCCGGTCGGCTCGCGGAACGAGGGATACAAACGTTTTTTTATAGAAGAATTATTGCCCTACATTGAGGAGAAATATCCAGTTCGCAAAAGTCCGGAGGCCAGGGTATTGGCCGGTGACTCCCTGGGTGGAACTGCTTCTTTGCACATCGCCATGGATCAGCCTTCCCTCTTTCCCAATCTGATCTCGCTGTCCGGTGCGTTTTTCCAGCCCACGCTGGATCATCTGGACAAATCTGAAGATTTGTCCTGGCTTACAGCTTGGCTGGTCGTCGGCCTGGATGAAACAGCGGTGGAAACGCATATAGGCACCTTTGACTTCGTCGACTGGAACCGGAAGACAAAAGACCTGCTGGAACAAAAAGGCTGCCGGCTCTCTTATCGGGAGAAGCCTGGCGATCATGTCTGGGGTCTGTGGCAAAAAGAGCTGCCAGATGCGTTGCGCTTTTTCTTTCCCCCAACGGAATGGTAAGGACGATCTGTTTTATAACCCGTTGATTTCGCTGATATCGGAATACTGATAATAGCTGCCATCCGTCAGGAAAACACCTTGATGGGTGGCTCTATCGATTTCACCAGCCACTTGTCTCGCATCGTTCAAGACGATGTTGACAATTTTGCTCTCATCGCGTTGCATCTGGTTTTGTATCTGCTTCCTCTGTCTCGCGGAAATCATCTACATCCCTCTTTCCCTTTTGTTGGATACAAGTAGTATTCCATTGCTATTTATGAAATACTCCCCCTTCCCAGATTGCTTCTCTTCTCCCGCCTTCCTCCTGCACCAGTCCAGGGATGCAAATGGCACATTTTGGGCAAACTTTTCTCGAATTGTCAAAACCAACACCTGCAAGCGACATTCTCGGGAAAGGACCTTTTGAATGATGCGATCAAGCCAATCCCCGTCAAAGGAACTCACCACCTCCGTCGGTCACAATCAGCAACTGCTGGCAGAGCTTCTGGGCAACAGTTCCGATCTCGTTTTTCAAGAATTGCCTCTTGCCGCATCGAATCGAAAGGCGATCGCTGTTTACCTAAAAGGTCTGGTTGACCAAAAATTTCTGTTCAATCGTGTTTATGAAGTGATCTCAAGCCAACTGCTCAATGACGCGGGAGAGAATCAAAGACCCTATCTGGAGCGTGTGAACTGGTTTGTGCAATATGCCAGCACATTTGCCCAAGCCTTTCATACGACCAATGTAGAGCAAATAATCTCAGAGCTTTTGCACGGGAATACCTGTATTCTGATCGAGGAGCATGCGGGGGCTATGGTTTTCGGAACGAGCAAAGAAAAATCTCGCTCGCCAGAAGAACCACAAAGCGAAGCTCTCGTCCGCGGCCCGCGAATTGGTTTCGTCGAAGATCTCACCGAAAATACAGCACTTATGCGACGTCGCATAAAAGACCCCCATCTGACGTTTGACTCCTTGATCATTGGCAGAAGGGGTCGCAAAGAAGTGGTTATCTGTTACTTGCGCGGAGTGGTGAATCCTGATTTGGTAGAGGAAGTACGGAGGAGATTGAAGGCGATCGATATCGATGACCCGATCGAATCCGGATATATCGAAAACTACATCCAGGACCACAAATACTCTCCTTTCCCCCAGATCCAGAACACTGAGCGTCCAGACAGGGTCGAAGGCGCACTTTTGGAGGGGCGCGTGGCGATCCTTATGGAAGGAACCCCTTTCTCGCTGATCGTCCCAGTAACCTTCCCCATGCTGATGCAGTCGCCTGAGGATTACTACGAGCGTTGGATTCCGACTACCCTGATCAGGGTGCTGCGTTATCTGGCGCTGTTTTTTGCACTCTTTTTGCCCTCTTTATACATCGCACTGGTCTCCTACCATCAAGGACTGCTCCCGACCAAGCTGGCCATCTCGATCGCCGGATCTCGTGAGGGCGTTCCGTTTCCCACCCTTTTTGAAGCGTTGATCATGGAGGTGACCATCGAGCTCTTGCGAGAGGCAGGAGTGCGCTTGCCAAAACCGGTTGGTCAGGCTGTCGGAATCGTTGGCGGTCTCGTGATTGGACAATCGGCTGTAGAAGCGGGAATCGTCAGTCCGATTATGGTCATCGTCGTTTCTCTGACCGCTATTTCATCCTTTGCCTTTCCCCAATACGCTGTTGCGATCTCGATCCGTCTGCTTCGTTTCGTGATGATGTTTGCGGCTTCCGTTTTGGGTCTTTACGGCATCATCCTGATTTTTGTACTGATTACTTCGCACATGGTAAAGCTGTACAGTTTCGGGGTGAATTATGCGGCTCCCTATGCATCCACTCAGCATTTTTCCTGGAAGGACTTGTTTATTCGGGCCCCTCTTCATCTTTTGTTAAAACATCGTCCTGCCATGCTCAAATCGCTTGACCGGACCCGCTCCGGTTTATCTAAGAAAAAAGGAGACTAAGCAGCCTTGGGTTCCTTGCCGATTCCCTTCATTTCCACCTACCATCTCACAATTACCTTTGTCTCTACCATCATAGGCGTGGGGATACTCACACTTCCCCGTGTGGCTGGTGAAAAGCTGGGTACCCCGGATGTCTGGATTGAAGTAATTCTGAGCGGGATTATCTCGTTTTTGGCTGTCTGTATTTGTCTCTACCTGAGCAACAGATTCCCGCAAGAAACCCTATATCATTACAACAAACGGATTGTGGGAAAAATCCTGGGCGCCGTTATCAGTCTCCTTTACATCGTGCACTATCTTTTCTATAGCGCTTATGAGGCAAGGGTGCAAGCGGAAGCAGTTCGCCACTATCTCTTGGATCAAACGCCCATAGAGGTGACGATTCTAGCTTTTCTGCTCGTCGGCGTGTACCTTACGACTGGCGGATTACCTGCCATTGTCCGGATATCTGTCTTCTATTTCCCCATCACCTTGGTCATCATTTTTTCGATTGTCCTATTGAATTGGCAGAACTTCAAGCTGGATAATTTGCGGCCAGTCATGGAATTTGGCCCCCTTCCTTTAGCCAGCAGTCTTCTCTCTACTTCACAGGCATTCTCCGGCGTTGAAGTCGTCCTCTTTTTTCTAGCCTATACCAAGGAGGCAAGAAAGGCATTGCGACCACTTCTGCTTGGGACAGCACTCGTCACCCTGATCTACATGATTACCGTCATGATGGTAATCGGTTCACTAACGCTGGAAGAAACCAAGACCCTGACTTGGCCCACGATGGAGTTTGTCAAGCAAATTGAGTTTCCCGGAGCATTCTTTGAGCATTTTGAAATCTTTTTTATCAGCATTTGGCTGCTCAACATGTTCACAACCTTTTTCGTGGATCTTTATCTGGCCTCGTTTGGCATTTCCCTCCTCTTTGGTTGGAACATCAGACCTGTCATGCTCGGGCTCGTGCCTGTCCTGTATGTGATCGCCTCGTTACCTAAAGACTTGAATGAAGTCATGCGATTATCGAATCTCCTCGGCACTACTTCGGTTTTCGCTTCGTTGGTCATCCCTGGGGTATTGTTGTTCCTCTCCGTTCTTTTGGGAAAACGAAATGACAATTCTCGCATGGCGAAGGCAGGGAAAGAAGGATGAAAAAAAAACGGGTACCCTATTTGTTTGTTCTTTTGTTGCTCGCGTGGAGCTTCTTGACAACCGGCTGCTGGGACCGGCGTGAAATTGAAGATTTGGGGATTACAATCGGGATGTCGATCGACACGGCGAAACATGCACCGAGCAAGGAAGAGAAGCAAATCCCGCATCATCATAAGAAATTGATCCCGCTGTCCCTGACTTATCAGATCGTCAATCCCAAGGTGATCGGGGGAACCAGGCGATCAAGCTCGTCCAAACAAAAGCCCTATATCAATATTACCAGCACAGGTGAAACCGCTTTTCAAGTCTTGCGCGAAACCTCAACCCGAGCCGGACGCCCTCCGTTCTTCATGCACTTGAAAATGATTGTCCTGGGGGACGATGTGAGCCGAAAAATGGACTTGTCCCAACTTCTCAACCTGTATCTGCGCGATACAGAAATGCGGCGAACGGTAAACCTGGCCATCATCAAAGGGAGTGGAAGAGATGTCCTGGAGGCAAAAACCAAAAATGAGGACCTCCCCTCCTTTGAATTTATGCAGTTGGTCAATAATATGGCGAAGACGATTCATATCTGCAGACCCATTACTGTCGGCGAGGTATCCGAAAAAATTGCAACAGACACCAGTTTTCTTATTCCGCGCGTAGTCGTTCATAAACAGGAAATCAAGCTGGCAGGTGCTGCTGTCATTAGCGGAAAAACAGGCAAGATGCTCGGGTGGCTCGGAGAGGAGGAAACGGCTGGAATCAATCTGATTCTGGGAGCAGGCAAGACGGCGGAAACGCGTCCCGGCGGAATTATTGAATCCTCTATCGATGGAGACAACGCGCCGTTTTCTTTTGAAATCGGTAAGGTGCACAGCAAAATTATCCCCAGCCTAAAAAATGGCCGAATCAGCTTTACCGTGCAAATTAAGGTCGAAGGTCGGATCGGTGAAGATTGGAACATGCATGAAAATTCCTTTAGCGAGGCCTATGTGCAGAAAGTAAACCAAGCTGTCGCCAAGGAGGTAAAAAGGCTCGTGCTGGATAGTCTCGATAAGACGCAAAAAGGGTATCGTGCCGATGTGGCCGGTTTTGGAAAAAGACTGCACATCCAATATCCGGAAACATGGAGGAAGGTAAAAGATAATTGGGATGAGCAATTCAGTCAAGTTCCTGTGAAAGTGGCGGTAAGCGTAAAGACGGCTGATTTTTCTTTGAAAGGAAAAAAGAAATAGACGAAAAAAAACGCGCAGATCGTTTATCCAACCTGCACGGTTTCTCCCGCTGCTGTTATGCGTGTAATATCGCCTCAATGGCTTGTAGAGCAGTTCGGATATCTTGCTCGGAGATGTGCCTATGAGTGGTAAAGCGTACGACGTTCTCGTCGAAATCCACGGCGAGGACTCCCTTTTCCGCCAATCGTGATAAAAAGTCTAGTGCGTTCATCCCTGCTCGTTCCGTATGTACCAGCACAATATTCGTCTCGACGGGCTTTACCTCAAAGGAAAGCTGACGAAGCCCCTCAGCAAGAAGTGCCGCCAGCTGATGGTCCTCTTCCAGCCTGTCAACCATCTGCGTCAATGCAAGAATGCCCGGTGCAGCCATATAACCAGCCTGCCGCATGCCCCCGCCCAGTTTTTTGCGCCACCAGCGGGCCTCCTGGATAAATTCACGACTCCCGGCCAGCACAGAACCGATCGGTGCGCTCAATCCTTTGGACAGACAAACCTGCACTGTACACGCATAGCGTGTAAAGTCGGTGATTTCACGCTTCAGAGCAACGGCTGCGTTGAACAATCGCGCACCATCCAGATGGACACCTACACCCTTGCTGGTCGCGACTTTGTATACGGCTTCCATCTGTTCCGGAGAAATCACTGCCCCGCCCGCCCGGTTATGAGTATTTTCCATGCAGATTAACCGTGTTCGGGCGTTATGGATATTGACACCTCGAATCGCACGCGCCACTGCATCAGGGGCCATGGTACCGCGATCACTTGCGAGCGTCCGGGTCTGTACGCCAGCCAGAGCTGCTACAGCACCGCCCTCATAGTTAAAAATATGAGAGTCCTCCTCCAAAATCACTTCATCCCCATTGACACAGTGCGTCAAAACCGCAACCTGGTTGCCCTGTGTGCCACTGGTTACGAACAATGCGTCTTCTTTTCCCAAAATCTCCGCCGCCAGCTTTTCCAACCGGTTTACCGTTGGATCTTCTCCGTACACATCGTCTCCCACTTCGGCTTCCACCATCGCTCGCTTCATCTCTTCCGTCGGTTTGGTCACCGTATCACTGCGCAAATCGATCGCCACTGCTCATCTCTCCCTTTTCTCTTTTGTCTATCGTAACACTTTCTACGTTGCAACACGATTTCCCAGTTTGCTAATATGGAGAGAGAACCATACCAAAACAAGGGAGACTGACCCATGAAGGTAAAAATTACCCGCAATGCTGCAAAACAATTGAACGCCGTTCTGGAACAGGAAGAAGATAAAGAGCTGAAGCTTCGTGCATACATAACGCATGCCCATGGTGACCACGCCCACTATGGCTTGGCTCTGGACAAGCCGACCGAAGAGGATGTCGTCATTTCTACAGATAAAGAAATTGACGTGATCGTGAAAAAAGACGAGCCGCTCCTCGATGGCATCGTGATCGACTATCTATATACGCCACAGGAAGGTTATGTGATTACAAACCCTTCCAAAGGAAATCACGGCGATCATTAATCGTCTCCCTGCCCCCGCTATGCATTGCGCAGCGGGGGTTTATTTTTTACAAACTGTCCTGTTCGCACAGCGCTGAGTCGATATCCCGAATGAGCGGGCTTACCTGATCGACCGGGTGGAGCAAGACCAGACGATGGACCGGGCGCGTCATAACCACATAAAGGAGCTTCGTGTCCCATTCGCTATCGGTATACGCTTCTGTATCAAGAGTAAAGACCACGTCGAACTGCAAGCCTTTCGTCAGATAAGACGGCATTACCACGACTCCACCTGGAAACTGTGTATCTTTGATGCTCAGCAGCTTTACATCCTCTATGTGCCCTCGCAATTTTTTATAAGCCTGTTTGCTGGCTTCTGCCGTTTTTGTGACGATAGCAATCGACTGGAACCCTTCTTGGAGGTATGATTTAATGCGCTTCACTATTTTTTGCACGGGGAGGTCCTTCCCCTCCCAGGAGAGGCAATCCGGTTTCGCACCGTGACGCAGAACCGGTTTGGCCATGATGGTCTCCGGCAACTCAATTTTTCGCAACACTTCGTTCGCACACTTCATGATCTCGATTGTAGAGCGATAGCTTTGCGCGAGCGTGTAGTAAACAGCCCTTGGCTGCAGAAATACCCCTTCCATCAGCTCTTCCCAGGTTTGCAGCCCTCTGTACGCGTGAATCCCTTGCGCAATATCTCCGACGACTGTAAGGGACTGCCGATTCGTCACCAGCCCGATGACGGATATTTCCATGGCACTGAGATCCTGGGCTTCGTCGACGACACTGTGATCAAAGTGGTCGGCCTGTTCCAGTCCTTCGATTAAATGGCGTAAATACAACAGGGGTGCCGCGTCTTCAGGTTCGATCCGTTCATTGGCAAAAATGTCCTTGCTGGAGGCGCAGACATCCTGGATGATTAACTCTTTTGATGTGTCATCATTGCTTTGAATCAGTTCGCCCAGTAAATCTGGGTCGGTAATAAGCTCCCTGTACGCTTCCCATACCTGGAGTTCTGGAAAAATGGAGAAATAATGGTCCAAAACTTGCTCAATCATCGTTTCAAACTTATGCAAGCTCTGTTTGTCCAGATCGATTTTCACTTCACGCAGATGGGCAAACAATTGTTTATTGATCTCCTGCTTAAGATGCTTGCGCAGAGCTTCCAAACGACGACGGTACGGGAGTTGTCCGTATAGTTCCGTGAACAGTTGACGGATCTCTTCTCCTGGGATGGTAAAGACCTGCTGGGTTCGCTTGTAGACAAAGCCTAGTTTTTTAAAGGAGATCCGGTTTTGTGCCACATACGAAAGATAGCGGTGCAATACTTCACGAAAGGCAAGCGATCCTTTAAAACGGAGGCGGTGCAGAGCCACCTGGCGTTCCTTGTCGCTATATGTTTCTTCAAAAAACAGCTGAAGCGGCTTCTGCGGGTCTAATATGCGCCAGCCTTTGGGCAACATGGGTTTGACCAGTTTGGCCGCCCAGTCAAGGAAAGTGGATTGCTGTACATCCTCTACTCCTAACTCGGGAAGCACCTCGGAAATATAGGTAAGAAAGAGACGGTTGGGAGCAAAAACCATAAATTTCTTCGACATCATCGAGTCTTGATAATTGTAGATAAGGTACGAGAGCCGATGGAGAGCTATCGTCGTCTTCCCGCTCCCGGCTACCCCCTGCACCACGACGGGGCGATCTTTGTCCGCGCGGATGATATCATTTTGTTCGGATTGGATGGTCGCCACAATATCCTTCAGCCTGCTGTCGTTCGTCTGGTTCAGGTTGGCAGCCAAAAATTCATCGATGTAGCCTTCCTCCAAAAATTCATCCGGATGGCCCACTTCTCTTTGAATCGTTTCTTTTAAGGCACCATCATAGATACCGGTGATCTTCCCATCCTGCATGGCGAAGTTTCGCTTCAGCCTGACCTCACCGCGGACAATCTCCCGGCCATTGCGAAAAAAGGCATCTTTACTCTCTCCGCTGTAATATAAACCTGCTATCGGTGCCCGCCAATCAACGACGACGGAATCAAAGGTATCGTTTCTGACGATGCCGCGTTTTCCTATGTATACACGATCCAGCTCATATGTTTCGTCTTTCAAAAAATCAACACGTCCAAAGTAGGGTTTTTCCAGTCCTTGATCCTCGAGATAACGAAGCTCTTTTCCCTTTTTATAATTTACCACCTGCTTGACATAGTCATCGGTGAACTCCTTCACCTCTTTTCGCAGGGTGTCCACTTCCCTTTTAATAATCGAACGTGTTTCATCCAGTCGCTTTTGTTCATGTTCGTAATCAGGGTGACGGATCGACATATGTTTCCTCCTTTCTCAATCTCAATTTGTTCGAATTCTACTTATGTAAGAAGCTGTCTCCCGACCCAAATCCCTAGAGCACAGGCACAGAGTCCAAGAAGAATGCTGGAACCCGCATATACAATACCCCGGGAAATTTGCCCCTCACTCAAAAAGGTGACCACTTCGAGAGAAAATGTGGAAAATGTTGTGAATCCCCCGAGCAGACCAGTCGTCAGAAGGAGGTACATCTCTGCTGGTAACAATCCTTTTTCTTTTCCCCAAATCGAAAACAAGCCAATCACAAAGGAACCGAGTACATTCGCAAGCCAGGTACCTGCAGGAATTCCTGGCTGATTCAGTACGAACCCGAGACCATAGCGGAGCATGGAGCCAATGGCTCCGCCGACGGCAACAGCTACCCACGACAGCATCTTATTCCTTTCCCCTTCTGAAGTGATTTGGAACAAAAAGACACCCAAGCAAAAGCGTTGGATGCCATTTTTTTATGTCAATTCTCGTTCAATTAGTGTTTCGTGCTGTTATCTTCAAGATCCTCTACATAGCGGATCGAGTCCAAATTGGACCGCAGCGACGCTTTTACGGCGTCGATGTACTTTTGCCGCAGCTCTTTTTGCTCCTGCTTTTCCTCGTCGGTCAAACCGGCTTCTCGCGATTTCTTGGACAGTTCATTGATCCGTTTGATTTCCGCGTCTGATACCAAAACTGTTTCCCCTCGCTTTCAATGAATGCCGCTCTATTATATCATATCGCCGCTTTGAAGCAAGTAAAAAGCTTTGTGAATCAGGGCTTTATGGGTATCTGAAGTGTCTGGCCCGGATAAATGATTGCTCCATCCAGTTTGTTCCATGACTTGATCTCATTGACCAGATCTCGAACATCCATCCCCTCATCGCTGCGGTGATCAACAGCCAGCTTCCAGAGACTGTCCCCCGGCTGTACAGTTACTTCCTTAACCGCCTGGATGTGCTGCACGGATGGAACAGGCTTTTCTCCGGAAGCAAACACTAGTTCGGTCAATGTATAAAAAAAGAGAGTGAAAGCAGCAAAAAACAGAATCGCGTGACCGCGGGTTATTCCAAACCGCACTTTTCGCTCTGGCTTTTTGGCAAATCGGTTCGTCATCGTCATCGAACTCATCATCATCATCCCCCTGCAAACAAACGTTCTGTATGTTCTTGTCCTCATCATAATGCGAACATGTGTTCATGTCAAGAAAAAAGTCGAACTTATGTTTGTCGAACGCAAGATCCCATGGTATAATATAGAAAACATGTTCGAGAAGATTGAGGTGTGGTTTATGTCCAAACTATCAAATAGACAGCAAGCCATTATCGACTTTATTCGCAAGGAAGTACGGGACAAGGGTTATCCCCCTTCCGTACGCGAAATTGGCGAAGCTGTAGGGCTTGCGTCTAGCTCAACCGTCCATGGCCATTTGGCCAGACTGGAGAAAAAGGGATTAATTCGTCGCGATCCGACAAAGCCGCGTGCGATTGAACTTTTAAAAGAAGATGAGCGTTTTCAGCAAGACGATTTTGATGTGTCAGTTGTACGGGTACCGGTCATCGGCAAAGTAACCGCCGGACAGCCCATCACCGCCGTGGAACAAGTAGAGGACTACTTCCCTCTCCCGGACAGTATTGTTACATCGGACAAGGTGTACATGCTCCGTGTCTCTGGTGACAGTATGATTGAAGCAGGTATTCTCGACGGCGACTATGTCATTGTTCGTCAGCAAAATGTTGCAACCAACGGCGATATTGTCGTAGCCATGACAGAAGAGGACGAAGCAACCGTGAAGCGGTTCTTTAAAGAGAAGCACCACTTCCGCCTGCAGCCTGAGAACTCCACGATGGAACCGATTATTCTGGATTCTGTGACCATTCTGGGGAAAGTGATTGGTGTCTACCGTTTGATTCACTAGGACTGTACAGTAAAAGGCGTTCGCAGGATAAACACTGCGAACGCCTTTTTCTTCTTTTCCTATCCACGATGATCAAATGCTCATTTCCTACAGGGCCACAAAAAACCAGATAATCATGACAATCTGCAGCATTACTTTTACGAGTGCACTGCTCAAAAATCCGATCAATGAGCCCACTCCCGCCTTGACTGCTCGTTCAATCGGCTGATTTTGAAACAGCAGCTCGACCAGCACCACCAATACAAATGGCATGATCAGCATGCCAAATGGGGGAAAGAGAAAAATCCCCAAAAAAATTCCGAGCACTGCTGCCCAAGACGATGCCTTTGAGCCCCCGTATTTTTTTACGAAGTACATGTTGGTGAGCAAATCTGCCCCGTAGAGCAAAATGCTCATAGCAACCATGCCCCACCAGAACGAAGCTGGAAGTCCTGCACCAGGCTCGGCAATAAAAAAGTGATAGATCAGGAAACCGCCCCACAAGAGCAGCGTATCTGGCAGCACAGGAAAAAAGATACCGACGATACTGATCACGAATAAAAGCGATATAATGATCCAAAGCACAATGTCCATATGGTTGACACTCCCTCCTGTATAGGGTATACGGATAAAGGGCGCCTTTTGTTTCTTTCTGCCCCAGTTTTTTGTCCCACAGTATTCCCACAGTCAGATGGTTTGAGTCAAAAATACGGATCGTTCTGAGAGAAAGGGGATTCGAAGGAAATGTTCTCGGCACATGCTCATTACCATTCCCGTGATTGGGCCAACTTGGATTATCTCAAAACCGGCACCCCTCGTCAGCAAGCAGCCTGGCTCGCCTTGGACAGCCTCGGGATTCCGTCCTCGTTACAACAATTTCAGCCCATCCTGACGGGTACGATACCGCTGTCTATCGATCTGGCTGAAAGTGACCTAGATGTCATTTTTTTCGCTGAGGATTTGGATCACTTTGATACCATTTTGAAAGAGAGATACGGCAGCTTGGATCATTACAAGTCGTATCGTACGGAGGTTGCCGGCGTCCCTACCAGCATTACATCGTTTTGGCACCGTGGCTTCTGGCTGGAATGCTTTGCGCAGCCTGTTCCCGTCTCGCAACAAAATGCTTTTCGTCACATGATCATCGAAGCCCGATTACTGCAACTTGCCGGAGATCAAGTCGCAGCTGAAATCCGTTCACTCAAACACAGTGGATTGAAAACCGAACCCGCCTTTGCGCATTTCTTCGGCATTTCCGGTGAGGACCCATACCAGGCATTGCTTGAGCTGGAGGCATACTCGGAAACGGAACTGCGGAAGCTGGTCAAAACAGCGAAGCATAACCAGCCGACAAAACAGGCAAAAATTGAATCAGATTGGCATCGCACATAAACCATCAAACGAAAGCAGGTGCAAAGTCCTATGGATATCGGCTTCCTATCGATTATTCCGTTGCTCTTCATCCTCTTTTTAAACGTAATCAACATCCTCATCAGTGTTTGGGCCTATCGCGATTCTCGCCGGAGAGGAAACAGCAAGGAATTTTCCGTTGTCGTACTCATTGCCCTTTTATTTTTTCCCATTATTGGTTTGATCGTTTATCTGGTTATTCGAAATGACTAGAATCATTACAATCGTGTATTCGCACCAATCAAAGAAGTGATCGTGGGTGTTTTGTGGGGGCCCTTTACAGAATAAGCACCAAAACCACTTCACCCACACCTATAGAAAAACCCTTACACCAATAGGTGCAAGGGCTCTTTCCTGTTAATACGTATTCATATACTGTGTACGCTCCCACTCATGTACACGGGTGCGGAACATATCCCATTCGATCTCTTTTGCGCTGACGAAATGCATTAACGCATGTTCTCCCAGCGCTTCGCACATCACAGGGTTCGCTTTGAGGCATTCGATTGCTTCTTTCAGTGTGGCAGGCAAGCTGGAGATGCCTGCTTCCTCACGCTCCGCCTCGTTCATAATGTAGATATTGCGATCAACTGCAGGCGGTACTTGCAGCTTGTTTTTAATGCCATCCAGACCTGCACGCAGCATGACAGCAAGCGCCAGATACGGGTTAGCTGCCGGGTCTGGATTGCGCGCTTCAATCCTCGTACTCAAACCGCGGGATGCCGGAATGCGGACAAGCGGCGAGCGGTTTTTCGCGGACCATGCTACATAGCAGGGTGCTTCATAGCCAGGCACGAGACGCTTGTAGGAGTTAACCAGCGGGTTGGTAATCGCTGTAAAGCCGCGAGCGTGTTTGAGGATACCTGCCAGATAGTGTTTGGCGATGTCACTCAGGCCAAGTGGATCCTTCTCATCGTAGAAAGCATTTTTCTCGCCCATAAACAGCGATTGGTGCGTATGCATGCCAGAACCGGCGACGCCGAACAGTGGTTTCGGCATAAAGGTTGCGTGAAGACCATGCTTGCGGGCAATGGTTTTAACGACCAGCTTAAACGTCAGAATCTGATCAGCCGCCTGGATGGCGTCTGCGTATTTGAAGTCCACTTCATGTTGACCAGGAGCTGTTTCGTGATGAGAAGCTTCCACCTCGAAGCCCATCCGCTCCAACGTCAGGACAATATCGCGTCGGCAGTTTTCGCCCAGATCAAGCGGAGCAAAGTCAAAGTAACCACCCTGGTCGTTCAAATCCAGTGTCGGTTCTCCCTTGTCATCCATTTTGAACAGGAAAAATTCCGGCTCCGGTCCCACGTTGAAATTCGTAAAGCCCATTTCTTCTGCTTCTTTCAGAGCCCGCTTCAAAATGTAGCGTGGATCTCCTTCAAAAGGTGTGCCATCCGGATTGTAGATGTCACAGATGAGACGCGCCACGTTGCCATGCTCATTGCCCCAAGGGAAAATGACCCATGTGTCCAGATCTGGCACCAGGTACATGTCGGATTCTTCGATGCGGACGAAGCCCTCGATGGAGGAGCCGTCGAACATCATTTTGTTGTCCAGTGCTTTTGGCAGCTGGGATACCGGAATCTCGACGTTTTTGATGATTCCAAGCAGGTCTGTGAATTGCAAGCGAATGTAGTTTACATTCTCTTCCTGGGCTAAACGAAAGATGTCTTCTTTGGTGTACTTGCTCACGATTCTCTCCTCCTATATGCTCTTGGGTCTGAGGTTGTTCAAAAAGCCAGGATGCCGGAAAGCGAGTGGACTCACTTACAAGCATCCTCCGTTTTGAGCAAGCTCTATCAGTGGAAGAAGCGGGATAGCTCTCCACGTATTAACGCATCTTCGCCAGGGCGATTTGCGTTATTGAAAAGGATTTGTTGCTTGAGGAGCTGGTGCAGATCTTGTTCAGTCAATTCTTTGCGCTTGGCCTCCGACTTCACAGTGATTTCTGTTATTTCCGGGGCCGGTTCCTGTAACTGCAGGACTTGCTTGATTCCAGCGATGTTCAATCCTTTTTCGATCAACGTCTTCACTTCAAGCAAGCGATCAACATCATTAAAGGAAAAGAGTCGCTGCTTCCCTTCTGTTCGTGCTGGCTGAATCAATCCATTCTGTTCATAGTAGCGAATCTGCCGTGCCGTCAGGTCAGTCAGCTTCATCACAATACCAATGGGAAACAGCGCCATGTTCCGACGAAGGTCATCACTCACGACTTGTCCCTCCTTTGAAATCATCCTCGTTTGCTATTGTATGATTCAAAAACTTATCTGTCAACGCATGTCAGAAAAGTTCACACAAAAAAATTAAAAATAGGCGATTGGCCCCTCATCGGAACCTTTCGCCATTCCTGTGTTTTGTGTCCTACACTTCCAAATTCGCACCATTTTTCACTTTGTTGAAGCTAGCCTTTATGCTTGCGCTGCATCCAGATCAAGCAGCCCTTTTTCAAGCAATCCATCCAGTGCGGTAAGGATGCCCACCTTTACATGGGAATAGGTCAAGCCGCCTTGGACAAACCCGAGGTAGGGGGGCCGAATCGGTCCGTCTGCTGAAAACTCGATGCTGGCGCCTTGGATGAAGGTTCCTGCCGCCATAATCACGGGATCGGCATAACCTGGCATCTCACTTGGATGAGGTGTGACGTGTGAATCGACTGGAGCACTTTTTTGAATCCCCTGGCAAAAGGCAATCAACCTCTCTGCCGTGCCAAACTCAACGGATTGGATCAAGTCAGTGCGGGGATCATTCCACAGCGGGTCGGTGCGAAAACCAAGCCGCTCCAGGAGCGCAGACGAAAAAACCGCCCCTTTCAAGGCTTCACCCACCACATGAGGCGCCAGAAAAAAGCCCTGATACATCTCCAGCAAAGAGTAAAGAGAAGCGCCGCCCTCAGCA
Source organism: Brevibacillus ruminantium (assembly GCF_023746555.1). Lineage (NCBI taxonomy): Bacteria > Bacillati > Bacillota > Bacilli > Caryophanales > Paenibacillaceae > Brevibacillus > Brevibacillus ruminantium. Next base: position 2,543,708 of record NZ_CP098755.1, on the reverse strand, counting down.
CCGATGCCCGGGGCTGCCATGCGATACGACGCACGCTTGACCCATTCCTTTTTACCGACGATATACCCGCCGGTTTTGACCAGTCCGCCGCCTGGATTTTTAATCAAGGAGCCTGCCATGATGTCAGCTCCGACCTGAAGCGGTTCCCGTTCTTCTGTAAATTCCCCATAGCAGTTGTCTACAAAAACGATCAGTTCGGGATTGATTTCTTTCACAAACTGAATCATTTCCTGAAGCTTGGCAATCGTAAAGGACGGGCGATCCGCGTAGCCTCGCGAACGCTGAATGCCGATCACCTTGGTTTTCGGTGTTATCGCCGCAGCCACCGCCGGGAAATCAATCTCTCCGGATGGAGTCAGGGGGACAAACTGGTACCCGATGCCGTATTCCTTTAAAGAGCCCTGCCCTTCTCCGCGTACGCCCACCACTTCTTCCAGCGTGTCATAAGGCTTGCCGGTAATATAGAGCAAGTCGTCTCCCGGACGAAGCAGACCAAACAGCGATATCGCGATGGCATGTGTTCCGGAAATGATATGGGGACGAACCAGAGCGTCCTCCCCACCGAATACGTCTGCATAGATCGATTCCAGCGTGGAACGTCCTGCGTCGTCATAGCCGTACCCTGTCGAGGGGGCAAAATGAAACTCGTTCACCTGGTGCTTTTGAAAAGAACGAAGCACTTTTAACTGATTGAAATCAACAAGGGAAGCGATCTCCTGATGCCGCCCTGCGATCATCCGTTCTACTTCTTGTACGATGGGGCGCAACCGCTCCCCGTGTGCAAATAACGAAAACATCTCTCTTACCAACTCTCTTCTACAGTCTCTGGTTTATCCAAAAGGAACGGAGCGATTCTCCCGTAAATGGGATGGTCTTTGTTCACACGAACCGATATCCGATAGGTGGCTTCAGACTCGTCGAACTCCTGCTCCATCTCCACGCCTTCTCGATGCAGAAGGGACAAAATATCTCCCCGCTCCGCTGGAACAATCAGCGTGTATCGGTCAAACGATGCATACACATAAGATTCGATCCGTTTCAGCAGCCCGGCACGATCCTCTTCGCGAATGGCCGAAATTACAATGGAGTCCTCCACCGGAGGCAAATACGTTCCCGGCAGAATCAGGTCAGCTTTGTTGAATACGACAAGCTGAGGGATGTCGTCGGCTTTTAGTTCGCGAAGAATCCGGTCGACCACTTCCATGTGTATCTCCAGATCAGGATGATGGCCGTCAACCACGTGCAGGATCAGATCAGCCTCCTTTACGCCCTCCAGCGTCGAACGAAAGGCAGCAACCAGCGTCGTTGGCAAATCCTGAATAAACCCTACTGTATCCGTCAGCAAAACCTCCAGCCCGCTGGGGAGTGTCAATTGCCGGGTCATAGGGTCCAGTGTGGCAAACAACTTGTCTTCCTGCAGGGTATTGGCAACCGTCAGTTCATTTAACAACGTCGATTTCCCTGCGTTGGTATAACCAACCAAAGCAATTTGGAACACCTTGTTCTTTTTGCGTCGCTCGCGGTGCAATTGGCGTGTGCGAACAAGCTCAGACAACTGCTGTTTGAGCTCACTGATCCGGCGCCGGATATGACGGCGGTCGCTCTCCAGTTTGGTCTCCCCGGGACCTCTGGTTCCGATCCCCCCGCCCAGACGGGAAAGCTGCTTGCCTTGTCCCGCCAGTCGCGGCAACAGATAGTTGTACTGGGCAAGCTCCACCTGTATTTTCCCTTCGCGGGTATGAGCGCGCCCCGCGAAGATATCCAAGATCAACTGTGTCCTGTCGATCACTTTGCAGTCAAAAGCGATATCCAGGTTGCGCGTCTGGCTGGGCGAGAGCTCATCATTGACGATGATCACGTCAACGTCCAATTCTTCCGCCCTGTGCGCAATCTCTTGGATTTTTCCACTGCCCAAATACCAGGCATTATCAATACGCTCCCGATTTTGCGTGATCACATCCACGACTTCTACATCTGCTGTGCGTGCCAGCTCATGCAGTTCTTCCATCGACAAGCGGGAGCGTTCCATATCACGATTATCCAAAAAACAGCCAACGAGGATGGCTGTTTCTCTTCTCTTGATTTCATCGGCCACAGAACCACGTCCTTTCTTCCCTTATCATACCATAGTTTGCCCTAGTCGTTACCTGCCCCTTTGGCGCTCTCCCAAATGAAGTCATCAGGCAGAAGCGTCATCACATCGTCTTTGGTCGGCTCAGCGATTCCCAACAATCGAACAGCCTGCTTCCGAATCGCCTGTTCGATTGCATTGCGCACGTAGCGGGCATTGCTGAAATTGCCTTCAAACATCTCATGGCGCATCCGGCTTAAATGAAGGCGCAATCGATCCCTGGCTCCCAGGGAGAGTCGATACTCTTTGCTATCGACCATGGTCTCCGCGATCTTGATCAAATCATCTACGGAATAATCGACAAATTGAAGCTGAATGGGAAATCGGGACGGAAGACCGGGATTCAGCTCCAGGAAAGCATCCATCTCGTCTGTATAACCCGCCAAAATGCAGATAAAATCATTGCTGTAATCCTCAAGGGCCTTTGTCAGACAGTCGATCGCCTCTTTGCCAAAATCCTTTTCGCCCCCCCTTGCAAGGGAGTACGCTTCGTCAATAAACAGGATGCCACCGAGTGCTTTTTTGACCAGCTCTCTGGTTTTTTGGGCAGTATGGCCGATAAATTCTCCGACCAGGTCAGCACGTTCTACCTCGATCAGATGGCCCTTGCTCAAGATTCCCATTTCTCGGAAGAGTTTCCCAAACAACCGGGCCACAGTCGTTTTCCCTGTACCCGGATTCCCTTTAAACACCATATGAAAAACTTGCTTTTCCAGCTTCAGGCTGTATTTTTCCCGTTCCTTGTTGATCCGCAGCAAGGCATGAATTTCGTACATTAATTTTTTGGCTTCTTGCAGGCCAATCAGCTTTTCCAGCTCATCAAACGCTGCAGCTACATTGCCCGGTGCAGTCGTGCGTACTTTTTCGGACAGAGTTTCCGGTAATTTGACCCGATCCGGCTGGCGAAATACCACCTGAATCCGGTGTGGAGATTTCACAGTCATCGAATCAGCCGGCGGTTGATTGCCCGACGGTTTCACAAGCGATCACCTGCCTCTTGGTCATACCTTAGTATACTCACCCGTCCGGAAAACCTGCCCATTTTTTGTTGCTATCCTCTTTCAGAAAGAGTCAAAGGTGCTTATCTTCAGCTTGTCTTTTCCTGAGCCAGTGCCGCTGATCGAGCAAGGAAAGCAGCACGAGGCCCAGTATGCAGCCAGACAAAAAGGGGACCACACCAGCCAGCGGACGTAGCAACAGATTTCCGTCCTGGGTCAACCATAAGTAGCCTGCGGCTGTCAGGATCCCGCAAAAACCTACCCCAGACCAGTATAGAAGCTTCTCAGGGAAAAAGTGCGGGGAGCTTCCAGCGTACCCTGTAAGGATCGCTGACGCTTCACATGTATCTGTTGGCAAGCGGGATGAATTTTTTCTGCGAGCCGCTGCCCAGGTAAACAGAGCAATCAGTAACAGCCCGCCTAGTGTGCTGCCATGCTGCAACAGCTTGTACACGGGTATCTCCCATCCAGCCATGACAACCTTTTGCTGGAGCAGCGAGATGCGTTGGACGAAAAATGCTCCGTCATGCGTAAAAGCATCCCAGGCCACATGGCTGAAACTGCCGATGAGTGCCGAATAGGCAAAGACCACAAAGGAGCGGAATGACCCCAGCTGCCAGGGCCGGTTGGCCAGGCTGTGTAACCCCCGGTCCAACGGTGCCGGCAGATGGGCGACAAGGCTCCGCTTTACGATAAAGTGAAAAAGAAATGCCAACAAAAAGACCATTGGCAAATCAAACAAAAACAGCCCTGCGACCGTATGGCTGATGGTACTGTATGGTCGCAAACGCAGAAAATATTCAAAGTCGGGTGCCATGCTGCCAAATATCAAGGCGGAAAACGAGAGCCACCGTACGCGATAAAACGGCAAAACGATGGCGGGATGTGCAAACGTGAACGGCATTTTTTCTTCTCCAGTTACCATAATATTTATTATGTATACAAAGACCTTGCTTTCTAACTTGCACAATCCTATTTCAGGAAGTGTCCGCTGTATATTCGTACCAAAAGATAGTAAAAAAGCCCGGATGGCTAGATCCCGGCTTCGTGGTGTGGCGCTGCTTATCCTTGTTGATTGTTTTGATCCTGGGACATAAGCGACACAGGGCGCTGCGGAGTGAAGGTTGAAATGGCATGCTTGTATACCAATTGCTGTTTTCCTTCACTGTCAATAACGATCGTAAAATTGTCAAATGCTCTGATATAACCGCGCAATTGAAAACCATTTACAAGGTAGATGGTGACCGCGATGTTTTCCTTCCGTAAGTGGTTCAGGAACGTATCTTGAATGTTGATCGACTGTTTCATGGTCAAATACCCCCTAAAAGGACTTGTATGTTATATATTCGGCAATTGAGGAAACTTTCCTGCCATTATCTGTTTGATTGTTTGCACGACCTTTGGCCGGTCATCAGGCTCGGTTACGTCAAACCATTGGATCTCGGACATTCTGCGGAACCACGAAAGCTGCCTTTTGGCAAAATGACGAGTCCGTTGTTTGATGTCGTTCACCGCTTTCTCCAACGGGATCTCCCCGTAGAGATACGGGATCAATTCTTTGTAACCGAGTCCCTGCATGGAGGTGTGAGCTGAACCGTAGCCGAGGTCAAGTAGACGCCTCACCTCCTCTACCAGACCAGCCTCGATCATCAAGTCAACGCGCTGATTGATGCGTTCATAGAGCTTCTCGCGCTCCATGGTCAGTCCAATGATCAAAAGGTCGTACGGCGAATATTCCGCACGATGCTGATAATCAGACATTCTCATCCCGGTTAACTGGTAAATCTCCAAGGCCCGAATGACACGCTTCACATCATTGGGATGCAGGCGCTCTGCTGTGAGCGGATCTACATCTGCCAGTCGTCGATGAAGCTCTTCCACCCCATCAATTTCGGCCAATTTTTGCAGCCTGTCTCTTAGCTCAAGGTCCTGCTGCGCATTGGCAAACTGAAACCGATGCGTTACTGCCTCTATGTACAGCCCTGTTCCCCCTACGATCATGGGCAGCTTTCCGCGTTCGTTGATTTCCGTGATCAAGCGGGTTGCTGATTCCTGGAAAAGGGCCACCGAATACTCTTCATCTGGATCAAGTATGTCGATTAAATGGTGGGGAACTTTGGTCAATTCGGCAGGTGTTGCTTTGGCTGTGCCGATATCCATGCCTCGATATACCTGCATGGAATCCCCGGAAATGATCTCCCCTTGATACTGCTCAGCCAGTTGCAGACTTAGCTCTGTCTTGCCCACTGAGGTAGGGCCGACGATTACGACAAGCCTCTCTTTTGCTTGCACGGTCACTCCCCTCCGCCTTTCTCTTTATAGCTGTACACGACCTGTTTTCCTCTGGTTCGATAGGGAGTAAAGCCAAACTGTCGATACAGCCCTCCTGCCTTGCCTTCCTTTAATACGACACGCCTTCTGGCAACTCGAAGTGCCTCCGCAATCGTCTCCTCTTTCAGAGCGTGGTTGTTTGCCCATTCCCTGATGCCGGCAATTCCTACGGAGCTTTGTACCGTTTCCTCGAACATCGGATCAAAGTAGATCACATCAATCGAATCGGCAGGCATGCTTTTCAACACATCAAAATGGTTTGCCACACGTACCTCGACTCGCTGCATCGCATCATGAAGGGCTGCAGAATCAGTGGACCAGTGGCGAAGGCCGTCTTCTACCAAAAGGCCGATAATCCTTTCCGATTCAATCCCGATAACACGTCCTTTTGCACCAACACCGTAAGCCAAAATGATCGCATCTGCACCCAGACCCATGGTTGCGTCCAGCACTTGATCGCCTGGTTGAATTTGGCAAACGGCAAGCATAGTATCAGTATCGCCGCGCTCCAAACGCTTTATACGAAAGGCTGCTGTATTTGGGTGAAAAAAGAATGGCTTCTTCCCCTCAGCTTCCAGTCTCGCCCCAGCGGAGGACACGATAAGGATCTCGTTTTGTGCATATTTTTTGCGCAGCTCGTGGAGCGAGTAATCCCTGCGCTCGATCAAAGGGAGCCTGAAGCTCTCGGATAGCTCCTCTGCGTGCTGGACTGTTTCCGCACTTGGTTCAAGCGAGGTGGTGACAATCATTCGTCTCACCTGTCAACATTGTAGTCATGATGGCTGGTACTCCTTTATCCGCACAGGCAGATCCAACTGTTCGATTTAAACTCTCCTTCATCTTTATATCTTTTTCAGGTAGGGATTGTCAAACTACAATCATTTTTTTGAAACAGCTACTATACATATTCGTAGAAATGAATATGGGTTGTAATAGCACCTATACATGCATAGGGGAGGTGTACGCCTTACACACGTAAGGCTACTCATTGGAACTAGTCAACTTGATTTTGGTTGTGATTCTCATCGCATTAACCGGATTCTTCGCGGCAACTGAATTTGCGATCGTGAAAATCAGAAGTACCCGGATTGACTAACTGAAATCGTCGATACACTGGGCGGCTGGTTCCTTACCACAAAAACAGAGTATACCGCGCAGCGCAATTGATAAAGAGGCCAAAGGTGTATGCAAAAAGACACCTTTGGCCTTTGATAGGTCTGTGATCAGTAGCAGGTCTAAGTCTGTCTGCCCTTTACATCACGCGTTTGAACATTTTTTCCAGATCGTAGCTGGTGAAATGTATGATGATCGGACGACCGTGCGGACAAGTAAACGGGCTGGAGGAATCGCGAAGCTGGTTTAACAGACTTTCCATTTCGGCGTGGGTCAAAAAGCGATTCGCTTTGATCGAAGCCTTGCAGGCCATCAAGATCGCTGCTTTTTCCCGCATGGCGCGAATATCTGCTTGCGCTGATTCCCCGCTCTCCAGTACGAATTGAACGAGCTCTTCGATCACCTCGATCTCGCTCCCCTCCGGGAACCAGTGCGGATGTGCCCGTACGATATAGGTCTTGCTACCGAAGGACTCGATCTCCAGTCCAAAGGTGTGCAACAGCGGCAAACGCTTTTCCAGCTTCAACGCCTCCTGCGCTGTCAGTTCAATCGTATGGGGAAACAACAGCATCTGACTGGCGACTCCTTCTTCCGCCAATTTCTGCATGAAGTGTTCGTAAAAAATCCGCTCCTGTGCGGCATGTTGGTCAATCAAATACATCCCATTTTCATTTTGCGCCACGATATAGGTCCCATGTACCTGTCCGACGGGGTAAAGAGGGGGTACACTTTCCTTCGTTTCAGAATCCGTTTTACCCATGACATCATCCTGAATGAGAGGAATGTACGGAGTTTTTGCCTGATCCGGTTGTTTTCGATCCGGTTCTGTACACGCATTGGGTTCGGCAGCCTCTTCTCTTCCCCTGATTTCCGGATTCTTCTCATAGGCACTGTCCGTTGCTGCCTGGTTGTCATCCTCCTGATCGGCTCTTTTTGTTTCCATGACCCCAGGATAAAGATCCGTTCGTACGGGCAGGGGCTGTCCCTTTTTTCCTTCCGACAGAAACGGCTGTGTGCTCGTACTGGACAGGGTATAGCGCATATCATCTCTTGCTTCACGCGCTTCCCGGATTTGCCCCGGCAGGTTAGCCAGGCGGACCCCAGCCCCCGCAGACGGAATCGATACTTCCGGTCCTGATCTGTCCTGCACTCCTGGCTTTGACCAGGTCAAATCGAACTGGGGCTGTACAACCTGTTCAATTACCCGTGCCTTTCGTTCTGCGGCCATCGGACGGACGATATCAAGTCCCTGGAGCAGGGTGTTTTTGACACATGCTTCAATCGCTGTACACAGCTCGTCTTCTTTGCTGAAACGCACCTCCAGCTTGGCTGGGTGAACGTTGACATCGAGCAGTGTCGGGTCCATCTCGATCTGCAGTGTGACGATCGGATATCGTCCGATGGGCAGCAGCGTGTGGTAACCGCGCATAATCGCATTATGCAAACCATAATGACGAACATAACGGCCATTTACCAATGTTGAGAGATATGAACGATTGGCACGGGTAACCTCTGTCTTGGAAATAAACCCGCTCCAGCGAAAATCCAGCGTCTCTCCTTCAATTGGCAAGAGCAGCTTTGCCACCTGCACCCCGTATATGGCTGCCATCACATGCAACAGCTTCCCGTCACCGCTCGTTTGCAGCAGCGTTTTGCTGTTGTGCGTCAACGTAAACGACACGGCAGGGTAGGTTAGAGCCAGTCGATTGACGTAGTCAGAGATATGTCCGATTTCCGTAGAAATGGATTTCATGTATTTGAGCCGCGCGGGCGTGTTGAAAAAGAGGTCGCGGACTGCGATTTCTGTCCCCTTCACCGTCGCAATTTCACTGACGCCCTTGATCGCCCCCCCTTCAATGGTCAGCCGGGTGCCGACCTGCCCGCTTGACTGTGTGCTGGTCAGTTCAACCCGAGAAACTGCGGCAATACTGGGCAAGGCCTCCCCGCGAAAGCCCAGCGTTCGGATGCGGAACAAATCCCGTGTCTGCCGGATCTTGCTGGTTGCGTGCCGTTCAAAAGCGAGGCGACAATCTTCCTCATCCATGCCTTGTCCGTTGTCAACCACGCGAATCAGGGAGAGCCCTCCCTCTTCCACATGTATTTCGACAGAGCTTGCTCCTGCATCAATAGCATTTTCCACCAGTTCTTTGACAACCGAAGCTGGCCGCTCCACTACTTCTCCGGCAGCGATCATATTGGTCAGGTGCTCTTCCAGCACATGGATTTTCCCCATCGGTTACCTCCTCGAACTGGGCAACTACCCTTTTTTCAACTGTTGTTTCCATTGAAATAGCTTTAACATCGCATCCATCGGCGTCGTCTGGTTCAGATCAAGCTCACGCAGCTCGACCATGATCCGTTCCTCGTCGGGAGATAGCAGATTTGCCGGCTCCTCCCGCACCGCGGCAACCGGCGCAGACCAAAGTGTCTCCAGTGACATTTGCTGATCATGAGCAGGATGTCCTCCTGTTTCCAGGCTGCTTAAAATTTCACGGGCTCTTTCGATCACCTGATTCGGCATCTCGGCAAGCTCCGCCACGTGAATTCCGTAGCTTTTGTCAGCTCGACCCGGTTCGATTTTATGCAAAAAGAGCAGTTTGCCAGCCCTTTCTTCGCAGCGGGCATTGACATTGACAACACCCGGCAAAGCGTCCTCTAAGCCGGTTAGTTCATGATAGTGTGTAGAAAACAATGTCTTGGCTCCAATTTTTTGTTGGATGTACTCGATCACAGCCTGAGCCAGTGCCATCCCGTCATACGTTGATGTGCCGCGGCCGATCTCGTCAAGCAGAATCAAGCTTTGCGCTGTCGCTTTTTGCAAAGCGTGCTTGGTCTCCAGCATTTCGACCATAAACGTAGAATGGCCTCCTACGAGATCATCGGCAGCCCCGATTCGGGTAAAAATTTGATCGACCAGGGACAGGCGTGCTTGTTTGGCAGGAACAAAACAACCGATTTGCGCCATCACCACCAAGAGGGCAACCTGCCTCATGTAGGTACTTTTACCTGCCATGTTGGGACCGGTAATCAGCAAAATCTGGCGATCCTTCTGGTTCATTTCCACATCATTGGCGACGTATTTTTCCCGCTCCAGAACCGCCTCCACTACGGGGTGTCTGCCTTCGTTGATGATGCACTCGCCCGATGTTACCAATTCCGGGCGAACATAGCCCCGCTCATCACTTACGGTGGCAAACGACTGCAATACATCGATCGCTGCAATTCGTTCCGCCAGTTCCTGCAAACGAGGGATGTGGCGAGCCACTTCGTTTCGAATCTGGACAAACAATTGGTATTCCAATTCAATCAGCTTTTCTTCTGCTTCGAGGATGAGCGATTCCTTTTCTTTCAGTTCTGGCGTAATGAAGCGCTCAGCATTTGCCAGTGTCTGTTTGCGCTCATACCTTCCTGCAGGCACGTTTCCAAGGTTCGCCCGGGAAATTTCTATGTAATAGCCAAAGACTTTATTGTAGCCCACCTTCAACGAACGAATCCCGGTAGCCTCCCGCTCCGATTGCTCTAACTGTGCGATCCAGGTCTTCCCTTCCCGGCTTGCGGTATGAAGCTTGTCCAGATAATCATCATAGCCGGAACGGATCAAGCCGCCTTCACGAACGGACACAGGCGGATCTTCGACCAATGCCGTCTGTAAAAAAGCGACGATGTCGGCACATTCGTCCATTCCTGTTGCAAGCTCGCTTAAAACTGGGGCATTCGTGCTCAGCAACAGCCGCTTCAACTCCGGAACACTCTCCAGTGAGAGGCGAAGCTGAATCAGGTCGCGGGCATTTGCATTTCCGTAGGAGATCCTGCCTGCCAAACGTTCCAGATCATATACCTGATCCAGGCATGTTCGCAAATCAGTGCGTAGCAAAAGGTCTGCCTTCAGATGAGATACGGCATCCAATCGTGCTTCCAGCTCTGTTTTATTGACCAAGGGGCGCTCGATCCAACGTCGCAGCATCCGCCCGCCCATCGCTGTTTCCGTGCGATCCAGCAGCCAAAGCAGCGATCCCTTCTTGGACTTGTCTCGGATGGTTTCCGTCAACTCCAGATTGCGCCTTGAAAAGCCGTCCATCTGCAGATATTGCTTGGCATCATAGCGCTTGATCAACCGCATATGTGCGAGGCTCCGCTTTTGGGTAGCCCCGATGTAATGAAGCAAGGTATTGACACCTAAGCGCATGGCAGGGTCCAGCTCTTTAGCAAGCGCTCCGTACTGCCCGTCCACAGCCAGCCCATCTACATCCGACTTATCGATGTAGCTGGTAGGGACATCCTTTTTAAGCTCCGAGTTCCAGCCGGCTAGTATCAATTCTTTGGGGCGGTATTGCATCGCTTCGTCCAATGCTGCCTCTTTTCGCCCTAACAAGGAGGTCGCGTACATCTCACCGGTACTCATGTCACATGCGGCTACGCCAAAGCTGCCATTCTCTTCCGCCACGGCTACAAGGTAATTATTTTCCTTGTCCGAAAGCCATTTCCCCTCCATCATCGTTCCCGGCGTAATCACTTTGGTTACTTCCCGGCGCACGACTCCTTTTGCTGACTTAGGGTCTTCAACCTGTTCACAGACGGCAACCTTGTAGCCTTTTTTCAGCAATTCGGCGATATAGTTATCGGCGGAGTGGTGAGGTACCCCGCACATCGGGATTTTCTCATCTCCCCCGCCTTCCCGTCCTGTCAGTGTAATTTCCAGTTCACGAGATGCCTGGATCGCATCATCAAAGAAAAGTTCGTAAAAGTCGCCTAAGCGAAAAAACAAGAAAGTATCCGGATAATCTCGCTTGATCGCCAGATACTGTTGAATCATCGGGGTATATTGAGCCATCGCTATACGTCTCCTAGCATCGAAAATCTCATCCGTTCAATTATAACATGGGAAAACACCCCCCGTGTACCGTATATCCCCAAAGGAATGTCTAGCCTTTTCAATCATAGAGACACCATTCTCTCCGCAGGTCTTGATCCGCGGGCCAGACTTTTACCGCGAGCAGATAGGAGAAATATTGATCCAGAATTGATCTGGACCGTTCATAGTCCGGGAGCTGCGACAGCTCTTTTCGCATCGCCTCTACGAAGGGAATAAGGCGTTCCTTGTCACTGCTGTAATAAGCTCGAATCAGTGAAGGAGGGATACTGTCCTGGCTCAGCAGCTCGCTTGAGACCGCCACCAAATGAGCGAGATGCAGAACACCCCTGGTTACGATGGGATGTACAAGCCAACTTGGCAACGTACGGTATTCGAACCCGGAGACACTGTTTCCGTACTCCTTTTCGCGGACGTCGCCCAGAAATCCATAGCGGGGACGCCGTTGTCGGCAGCCCTGATCCTCGATCAAAACCAAGGGGAGCGCCAGGTAAGCATCCAGTTGACGCAGCAGTCGAAAATGAGGGCGGATGCCGCTAAAGTGGATGTGACCGCCGATCGGATAGCCCTCAAAGGGCATACCTCCCGCGAGCCATTCGATCTCTTTATCCGTTATTTTCTGGGCAGCTTTCCCCAATGCCTTCACGATGCGCAAGAACAAAATGTCAGGGTTGCCAGAAGGTGCGGGACGCAATTCAACCAAAGGATGCTGGTGCAGTGCCAGCTCTTCCCGATATCGTGTCGAGTCACATCCGACGACACCCGTTGTCCCTAAGTATTCGGAGGCCAGAACCATTTTGCCATCTGCGTCACGCAAGGCAAATTCCGGATCTGCCCCGAGCTTCAGCTGGATATGCGTGCCCCAGCGATCCTGTTCAGCACGCCACCATTTTTCTGCTTCCCTGCTAAGCTCTTCTGCGTGTGCCAGCTCCCAAGTATCAGAGACCGCTCGCACTTTTATGCGATAGGGAGAGGCTGCCTCTAGAATGATTTGGCCCGAATAGAGACCGACTGCATAGAGACATCGCCTAGCCAGGCGCAGGACTGCGCTGACCTCATAATCCTCTGCGGATGGGTCAATGCGTTCAAACCGTTTATGATCAACCGTGTGCTGGAGCCACTGAGGTTGTTGCTGACACCGTTCTGCCGTCAGCACATGTTTCTCAATCAGTTGGATGCGGTACGTTCGCGTGCCTGGTTCAGGAGCTTCCTCTCTCGTCGTAGGGATTCCATTAATGCGCAGCAGATACTTCAGTCTTACAGGATTTTTTAGAAAGGCCACCAGCTTTTTGTGATTCTGCGGAAGAACCAGATCCTGCCAGCACTCACTCCATTCCGAGCGGGATCCCTTTGCTTCTTCGCTACATGCAAACACACCCGTCACCTCCACTCAGATGTGATAGCCTATGTCACCAGCCCGGAAAAAGTGAAGCTGCCCGGGTATGAACCTGGGCAGCTTTCCATATCCATAGAAAAAGAAAAAGAGGAGATGGTTCGTCTCCTCTTAATCCAATTCGTCCAGCAGCGTGGCCGAATCAAAATCATCATACTCATCGCTGTTGTCTTCGTAGTCACCGATCATATGGAAATCCTTGTCGTCGCAGCTATTGCACACGACTACACATACCTTGGTTTCCCCAATGACCTCGACTGCATATTCACTTTCTACTCTTACTGTGACGGTTCCGCCGCCGCTCAGTTCAGCTTTGACGCACTTCGGCTGTTCTACGGCGCGGGCGACGATTTCCAGGTCTCCGCGGCAGTTTCTGTCGAAGAACGAAAGCGGAACGAGTACGGAGAAATCGACGGTCTCCCGCTTAACTTCGGTTTGCGTGTTATCGGCAAACGAGTACCACAGGTTGACGTCATACGTACCAGATACCTCAACCGCGTCCCCATCCTTCTCTGCCTGGAAATTCGTGTTTATCACCCAGCATCCGAGGATCGTCGAAGGAGTGTGCGATGTTATGATGGTGTGGGTCGTTTGTGTAAATTTATGACCTTTACCGCAGACGGCTTTGGCGATGAGTTCCCGGCACTGCAGGTCTTTGTCTATACCCGACATTTCGTTACCTCCTCCATACAACGTTTCTGTACATTTGTATGCAGGGCATCCGACTAGGGTGCAAACACCCAGCGCCATTTTGGGAAGGCTTGTCGCCTGATCATTATAGAAGTCTTGCGGTATTCATGTTTTTAGGAGCAGCAACCGTCTGTATGTTTTTTCTCCGGTCCGCCTCCCGTTTCTCCTGTCAGCGGATTGCCGCCTGTGTCGAGAACGATGCGCTCCGAAACGGTGTTGGTAATGACGTTTGTAATCATTTGGAGCAAATCATTGACATCCACTTGGGACTGCTTGAACTCGGTGACGAGCGGAATGCTGTCCAGCTCTTCGTGAAGCTGGTTGTATTCATTTTCAACTTTTTTCACCAGATCTGCCTTGTTCATGGATTCGAACATGACCATTTGTTTTTGCTTCTTTTTCAGGTCGCTAATCAAATCCTGGACGCGTTCGTTGTTCTTGATCTGAAGTTCGGCGCGTTTGTAGAAGTCTACTTCCTTCGTGCGGGCGATCATCCCAGCCAGTTCGCGTGCCTTCTCCAGAATCTCTTTGTGTGTGTACAGTTCTGTTTGTTCCATCTCTCTTTACACCTCGATTTTTCTTACGATTTCCCCGTGAAGGGTCCATGTTTTTACATCTGTTATTTTAACATGTGTGTATTGGCCAATCAGTGAATGATCACCGACAAAGTGAACCAGCTTGTTCGTCCGCGTACGGCCGGCCAGTACTTCTGGATTGTTTTTGGACTCGCCTTCGACCAGGACCTCTACGACCTGATCTTTCAGAGGCTGATTTCTTTCCAGACTGATTTTTGCCATCAGTTCGTTCAGGCGGTACAAGCGTTCTTTTTTGACTTCTGTCGGTACATTGTCCTCCATCACGGCTGCCGGTGTACCCTCACGCGGCGAGTAGATAAAGGTATAAGCCAGATCGTACCCTACCGCTTCGACCAGCGAAAGCGTTTCTTCGAACTGTTCATCCGTTTCTCCCGGGAAGCCGACGATAATATCGGTCGTCAGAACCACATCAGGAATCACCGCTTTAATTTTACGCACCAGCTCCAGATAGTGTTCTCGCGAATACTTGCGGGCCATGCGCTTCAGCACTTCCGTCGAACCGGACTGAACTGGCAAGTGAATGTGTTCCACCAGATTTCCCCGTTTTCCCAGCACCTCAATCAGGTGATCGTCAAAATCTCTCGGGTGGCTGGTCGTGAAGCGTATGCGCGGAATGTCGACCTTGCGGATTTCGTCCAGCAGATCGCCAAATCCGTATTCGATATCCTCAAAGTCTTTTCCATAGGCGTTGACGTTCTGACCCAGGAGCGTGATTTCCTTGAAGCCTTGACGAGCCAGGTCACGCACTTCTGCGATAACATCCTCTGGTCGGCGGCTGCGCTCCTTCCCGCGTGTATACGGAACGATACAGTACGTACAGAACTTGTCGCAACCATACATGATGTTGACCCAAGCTTTGGTTTTTCCTTCGCGGAGCTTCGGCATATTTTCAATGATGTCGCCCTCTTTGGACCACACCTCGATCACCATTTCCTTGCTAAACATGGCATCGCGGAGCAAGAAAGGAAGACGGTGAATGTTATGGGTACCAAAAATCAGGTCGACCTGCTGATAGCTCTTGAGGATCTTGTTGACCACTTTTTCTTCCTGAGACATGCAGCCGCATACGCCCAGAATTAAGTTGGGATTGTTGTGTTTCAAGCGTTTCATGTGCCCCAACTCGCCGAATACCTTGTCTTCGGCATTTTCCCGAATCGCACAGGTATTGAAAAGAATCACATCGGCTTTTTCCACTTCTTCTACAGCGGAATACCCCATTTGTTCGAGGATGCCGGAGATGGTCTCCGAATCATGCTCATTCATCTGGCAGCCATAGGTACGCAAATGATAATGCTTGCCTTTCCCGATCTCTTTCATATCCTCAGGAATGTCAAAATTATAGTGCACTTGAATTTCTTCTTTGCCCCGCTTTTTTGCTTCCTTTAAAGAGGGCGGTTGAAAATATTTGGCGTAGTCTTCCACTGATTTGGCTGACTTCCCGGATTTTAAGTCCGGAGTCGCGTCCTTCTTCGCTGTCATTTGTCTATCACCTCATCTGCAAGATGTGTTTGTTGGTAGTTACAACTCATGATTATAGCACATCCAGCGCTGTTTCCCGAATGGAATTGAGAACTTCCTATGAAGATTCGAGGCGCCAAGCATTTGATTCCCGTCGGCATCTGCTTAGATTTATCATTTCGACACATGAATGTCGAAAGTGCCCCATATACATTTTTCAAGAGCCTATCCATGCAAATGGCTCTTGAACCAGCTCCGGCATCGGCCATTAGACCTGGTCCTTCCATACATAACCCGGTTTGATCGGAGGTAGAATCCGGTCATACGCGACTCGACTGTGACTATCTACACAATTTTTCCTTTCGGGCTTGTTTTCTTGCAACTTCTTCCTGTCCACCTTCGTCAGAAATGCAGGCCAAACGAAAACCAAACAGATCAGGAGGTTCCTATGAAAAGAGTGCTGTCGTTCTTTCTCGCTGTGATGATGTTCATTACAGTCGTGCCTTTTGTAAGTGCCCAAAGCACCTTCTCTGACGTCCCGCGTAATCACTGGGCGTATAAAGAAATCCAGGCTATGGCATCCAAAGGGATCATCAAAGGTTATGAGGATGGAAAGTTCCGTCCCAACAGCCTTGTAACCCGGGCGGAGTTTGCAAAAATCATGATCGCTGCGGCAGGCGTAGATATCGACAAGTCAAAGGTAAGCCAGACGTTTCAGGACGTTCCGAAGAATCACTGGGCTTTCTATTATGTCGAGTACGCCAAACCGTATTTGACCGGGTACAAATCGGATACGGGCAACCGCTATACCTACAAGCCTGACCAGTACGCTGTACGTGAAGATATCGCCGTCGCTCTTGTTCGTTTGCTTGGTTATGACCAAAAATACCAGGCTGACCTGAGCGTACTCAAGCGCTTCAATGACGACAACCGTGTGTCCCCTGCTCTCCGTCCCTATGTGGCGCTTTCGATCCAAACTGATCTGATGAAGGGCAGCAACAATTACTACCGTCCTCAGGACGCCATTACGCGAGCTGAAGCAGCGTCTTTGCTGTTCCGTGCTCTGCTGGATCAAAAGGATGACGAAACCAAGGTGGTCTTCCCGTCTCCGGAGAAACCAAACCAAGAGCTTCCGACCAGTGTTACCGACAACTTCAATTCTGACGATTTGAAAAAATGGGATACAGACAAAGCGATCGGCACATGGGAGGTTGTCAACAATCAGGTGTCAGCCGTAACCAAGGATCGCAAGCTGGAACACTTCTTCCTGCCGTTGATCTGGAATGAAAAAGCCAACACAGACCGATTCGAGATGTCTGTGGACGTCAATGCAGACGGCACGAATGGACTAGGTGGACTTTATTTCAACGGGAAGAATGAAAAAGCACACGTCGTCTTCTTCACAAAGGATCGCGTAATCCTGGCGAAAGTGGATGACGTGAACGATGAAGACTACGACATTATTGCAACGAGCTCGTATAAGCTGAAGAGCACGAATAAGCTGAAAATCGTCGTAAATAAAGACAACATCTCCATCTACATCAACAATCAGTATTTGTTTGGCCAACAAAAACTGAAGCTGGATGGAACCGAACTCGGTCTTTATCTGCAAAAAGCTGCGACCAAAGACGCTCCGAAAAAGATTACAACGCTCGACAATTTCAGCTTTAAGCTGGTTCGGTAAATTCATATAAACCGTCTCCCTCGGCAGCGCGATCACGCTTTGATCGTCCTTCCCGGAGACGGTTTTTTCTTCGCGGCAAAAATTGTGAGCCCTCCGCCCTAGAAATGATTGGCGCAGAGCGTTATAATGATAACGATTCTTGACCATAAAGGAGTTACCTATGTCTTTTTCTGTGAACCGCTCTTTTTTGTGGATGGATTCTGGTACGTACCAGGAAAGCCCATTGGAGCCTTTGGCCAGAGACGAGGCGCTGACTGCAGAAATGCAGCAGGAAAACGCCGCGCCGATTATCCATCTGTGGGTCTATGACAAAGCTCTTTATTTGGGCAGGCGTGACGCCAAGCTGCCTCGACTGGAACAAGCCTTGCATCATTTTGGACAGAAAGGGTTTGGCTGTGTCTTACGTTCTTCGGGTGGTGCCTGTGTGCCTCTGGATGCAGGTGTACTGAATCTTGCCTGTCTGTTACCGGATACGTCGATATCCATTGATGCTTTTTTTCAATTTGTCACTCAATTACTGTCGGTAGGATTGCGTGACTTCGGTGAAGTTCAGTTTGGAGAAGTAGTGGGTTCCTATTGTGCCGGAGAGTATGATTTCTCCCTTTGTGGTAAAAAAATAGGTGGAATGGCTCAACGTCGCACGCGGTTTGGGTCAATCTTGCAACTCTGCATCAACGTCGAAGAACAGCCTCGTGGTGAGTGGATGGAGGAATTTTACAGCCTTGCCGGATTGTCCGACATGGAAAAAAACAAGCCGATTCCATCTATTGATGGCAGTACTGTTGGCAGTATTGCTGATCTTACAGGATCGTCTGTTACGGTGGCCGAGGTGAAGGAGCGTTTGTATGCAGCTATTCAATCTCATTGGCCAGTCCAGCACGTTCCCTTTGCTGTCAATGACCACACACTCACCATGAGTCGTGCACATCTGGCTGATCGTCTGGGCCTGTTTGCTTTTACCGCAAAAGAGCTGGGTCACCCCGGCTGGAAACTGTCTGCCGCTTTGGAACCGATACGCTTCGACAACTAGAACAAGCGCTGTAATGACAGCGCTGGCAACATTTTAGGAGGAGATATGAATCGAGATCGAAAGGGAAAGTTTCAGGATTTGAATGCCCTTTTTGTATTTGGGGCTGCCACCGTTTTGGCCATTCATATTCTGGGCTTCTTTATTCAGACGAATCGAGAGTATCCCTGGAATACGGACATGGAAGCCGTGCTTTTGATTTTGCTCCGATTTGGTCGGTCATTGTTTATTTTTGCGACCGGTATGCTTCTGTTTTACTGGTACCAAAAACGCCACGTGGACTGGGGCAATTTTTGGCGAAAGCGTTGGTGGACGATCGTTCTGCCATATATCATCTGGACTGCAATCTACACCATGTTCAAATTGCAGACCGTCAATCCTGTTGAATGGGCGGGACCATTTCTTCACAGCTTGTTTACAGGAAGCGCTTTTTACCATTTGTACTACATTCCGTTGTACTTGCAGTTAAATGTCCTCTTTTTCTTCTGCAAAGGATGGGTGGAAAAGCATCTTCGCTTTTGGATGGTAGGCCTTTTGTTCGTCATCCAAAATGCGGTCTATCTGGGCTATCACTATCTGTTTGCAGATCCGCAATGGGCCATTGACTGGTCGGGTCATCCATTGCTCTCCCTGATCCAATACGGGTATATCACCAGTCAAAATTATGTCTATATGTATCTTTTCACATTTGCACTCGGTGCTTATGCCGGTCTCAACGTAGACAAATGGCGGCTGTGGACGGCACGTCTGCGCATTCCAGCAGCACTCGTAACCATAGGGATAGCCTTCTGGATTGCATACCGCTTCATCAGTGACCAAGTGAGCTATGAAGAGAGCTTGAACATCTTCGATCCGCTCTATCTGTTGTATACGACCAGCTTCCTGATCAGCTTTTATCCCCTTTCCCGCTACCTGGGCAGTCTGCCCGTGATCAGCGGATGGTTGTCTCAAGGGGCTAAGTATAATATGGCCATCTATATGGTTCATCCATTGATTTTGTTTTTATTGGAGAGCTACGTTATATTTCGACTGGATTGGTCTGTACCCGTCTTAATCACAGCAATGTTTGTGATTACGCCCCCACTCTCTATTTTTTTGTATCAGCATACGCAGATTTCTTCATGGAAGCGCGGCTCCGGAAACAAGGAACGCCGTCCTGTCTTTATGAAAACAAATGGCGCCTGATTCTAAGGCGCCTTTTACTTTTCATAACGAAGTGTCCGCTCATTATAACGCCATAACTGATAAGAGCTCTTCTCCATTATCGGGACACCTGTCAAATCCAGCGAGCGTTCCAAACTGAAATAAATCATGGATTTTTGTGCTGCATCTAGAAAGACAGAAGCATCAAGTACTTCATGATTCTCCCGCTGCTTTTGACGTAGTTGCCGGTGGGCAAGGCCGTTCCACACTTCCCGGTAGCCTTCCGGGGTTTTGTGCAGGATATGGTATGTACGCTCATCTACATCTGCAGAGGGACTATTGGTCGTAAGCACCAGTTGGTTATCGGCTACAAGCTGATAGCTGTAAACAGACTCTGCTTTGCTGAAGGCCGCTTGGTAGTGGCTGCCTTTCCGTTCGTAGACCACTACCAGTCCCTGTCCGTCAGGCAGGTTGATTGATGCGAGCAAATCCGGTGGGAGCTCGGATTGCGCCTGGGCAGTCTCCTTTTGATTTCCGATGGGTATGAGCTTGATTCCGTCTCGCGTAACCAACTGACGAACATCTTCGGCCACTCTGCCGCTCATATCTTCCACAATCCACGCAGGAGTAGACAGAGTCGTTCCGTCATGGCTGGCAAATCCATAACTTGAAAGTGAATACTGTCTGCCCGCTGCGAAACCGATCCCCGCCGATACTAGCATTATCAAGGCAAGTGCAGCCCAGATTGTTTTTCTCATGGCAACAGCTCCTTGCAAAAAGGCGATCCACTGGTAAGACGCTAGAACCAGTAAAAAAGTTACATCTTTCCTACAATCACCTAATGTATTCTCTGCATGATTCCTGCATAATACAAGCAAGGGACTTTTTGTTCCACACCTCGATCATTTGCCCGGTTCCTGCCGGGCATCTTTGCTTTGTTTTTCTTCAGAGCCCTATCCTTCCTTTACTCCTTGCGGTATCATAGAGGTGAACCACATAAGGTGAATCTTCACCAAAGAGAAGAAAGGTGGTGGCTGTTGTTTTGAATCTAGACCCGCAATTGCTTCACTCAAAGATAAAGGATCTGGTGATTGCTTCCACAAAAGTAGCTCATGTACAGCTCGGCAATTCTCTGGAACACGCCCTGCTGGTTCTGATTAAGTCAGGCTACTCGGCAATCCCGGTATTGGATCACTCTTACCGACTTCACGGTCATGTCAGCACAACCAATATCATGAACAAAATTCTTGGGTTGGAACGGTTTGAATATGAAAAAATGGCTGACTATACAGTGGATCAGGTCATGACTACCAAAATTGCCCGAATGAAGGACTCGGATGAGTTTTTGAAAGCATTGGAACTGTCAATCAATCACCCGTTTATCTGTATCGAGGATGAAAATGGTGTTTTTCAGGGGATTCTGACCCGGAAATCGATCTTGGCGCTTGTCTATCGGCATTTTCGGCAATTGCCTTATCCTGCTGCGGAGAATCAAGTGTCATCTCCCGAGGCTACATAGGCCCGGAACCGACAAAAATTAAAGGCAGACCTGGCCCCTGCAGCCGGGTCTGCTTTTTTTTTTGTGAAAAACGGTCATGACCGTATTGTGCATTTCTCACCATCAGATGGTTGGTCCTTGGTCGTGTCCTACTATAACAAATCAGCCAGTATGATCGGTGACTCCTGAATGTTCTCATGGTGTATTTCTCTGATGGTCGGCACCATTCCTTTCAGGAGAGAGCGGGCGTATTCCATTGGGTGACGATACGTCCGTTTGAACATCGTCATTTCTTTGGCTTTGTAAAAGGAGTAACGCTGATCTCTTACATTAATCTCGATCAAGTACGGTTTTCCTTTGTCGTCAATCCCCATATCCATGCCGAGATCGGCTAGTGACGGGTAGTTCTTTGCATATTGCCTGGCCAAATCCAACGCTGCTTTTTGGATACTCTCCACGATTTGTTCCTGCTGCTCCTGTGAAAATATATCCTGCCAAACGGATTTCAGTGGGACTGCCTTTCCACCACGAGACAAATTGCTCAATTTGTTTTGTGGATTGGCCACTTTTGCAACCATGCCGCTTACTGTCCATTTCATCTCTCTGTTTTTTTGAACCGATACCCGGATATCATAGGTTCTGCCCTGATAACGATTCAACGGAACACCCTGCTGAATCAAAAAACGCCTCTTTCCGGTCCACTCTGCCAGCTCCGACAGCAATCGCTGCCTTGTCAATACCTTTCTCTGCTTGGACGAGATGAAATGGTAGTGATCCCCCTCCCGCTCAATTCTCACGACACCGATCCCCACGGAACCAACGGCTGGCTTGACGTACAAAATCGAATAGCGGTTGAGAAAGTCTCGAATCTTTTCCCCCGAATATTTCACTGTATGGGGCAAGTAAGAACGTATTTTCGGGTTTTTCCACAGCATCTGGTGTACTCTCCACTTATCTCTGACGACCAGACCGTTAAACACAATCTGTTTCTTGCTTAATTGCCGAATCACTTTGCGCGATTGCTGATCTCCAGTCAAAACACGATTGTGAATCACTCTCGGTATCGGAACAATTCTCGGAACAAGACGCTTTCCGTTCCAAAAGTATCCCTTTACCTTTCCGTTTGACCGTACATGGCGGGGGTGAAAAAAAACAGGCTCAAGCCCCATTTCTTTTCCGATTTCAGCGTAATAAGGCAAATGTTCATACGACTTTTTGCCATCGATGCCGCTTTGCATAATCGCCCAATCCAGCATAATTCCAACTCTATCCACGGAGTTTTGCCCCCTTGATTCATTCCTCTCTTCAGGGTATGTTTCTCCATTTGGAAGAGCGTGCCTATTTTTGTCAGATCCTGCGCTTGCCCGGGAAAGGCAGCGTGCGTAAAAACGGTTGTACTCTTCACGTATCTCTGCGCTCGATTGCAATCAGGAAAGGAGCTTGGTTCTGTTGGTTGATGTATTGGTAGTGCAGGACAAGATACTCCATCTGACTCAGTTGTGAGCAATATGCCAAAACAGCCTCTTTCTCGGTGCTCCCTGCTGCATGACCCCAGTAGATCATCACGGTCATGATGCCTCCGGGCTTTAGAATTGACAACCCTGCGGAAATGGCTCGTACGGTACTGGATGCTTGCGTGGTAATTTCTTTGTTGCCCCCCGGCAGATAACCCAGGTTGAACATGATGGCCCCGGCTGAATCCGATAGCAGCTCCATTTCTTCATGACTGGCCAGCTTCATCTCCACCCTCTCCAGTACCCTTTCCCGCTGCAGACGCTCTCGGGTCTTCTCGATCGCTTGGGGTTGAATATCGTAGGCGACAACCTTTCCCTCCTGGCCTACCAGGGTTGCGAGAAACAGTGTATCATTGCCGTTGCCCATCGTGGCATCAATCACGGTCTCCCCTGGTGACACCCTCTCTCGTATCAGATTTCTTGCTACCTCCAAAACATTTGGAAACAACCTCTTTCTCTCCTTCCGCATGAATCCTCTTTTTAAACTTCAAGCCGCAAACCGATTTTTGCGATGTGGCAAGCTCCACTTTTGAAGACACTCGCTTCCCTCCGCACCTCTTCTTCTTCATACTGGTAAAACAGATGCGTAATTAACAGCGAACGGCATTGCAGCTTTTCGGCCCATTCCGCAGCCTGTTTGACACTGAGATGGCCGTTGGGCGTGGCCGGACGATTTCTTTCCAGATAGGTGCCTTCACAAATGAATAAATCCGTACCTTTCGCAAAGCCATCCCACTGGGTGCCTGGGCCACTGTCTGCACCGTACACGATTGATTTCCCTTGTGACTCTATTTTCATCGCATAACAAGGGTCCCCATCTCCATGATCCGTACGGAGAAAGGAGAGCCTCATGTCTCCAATCTCCCGTGTACTCCCCTCCTCAATCGGATAAAACCGGGTTGCCTCCCGGTAAACCAGTTCTGCTGCTTTCTCAGCCGGCTCTGCCGGAGCATAGATGGGCAGTGGACGGTCCTTGTCACGCTGCCCAAACAATTGGTGGACCATCAGTCCATACTGCAAGACCCCTACATCGGCTACATGATCGTGATGATAGTGACTGAGAAGCAGGGCATCCAAGTCATAGACAGGAAGGTACCGGGTAAGCTGTGCCAACACACCGCTTCCGCAATCCAGCAGCAAATTGGTTGTATCGGTTTGGATGAGATAGCCGGGTGTAGCTCCAGATGGACCCGGATATGGGGACTGGAAGCCAAGTATAGTTAGGTGCATATTCATATCGCTTCCTCTCATAGGATGGAGTAAGTGGGACAGGAGGTCTGACATGCAACATTCTTGGAAAGCCGCATTGCAAATCGCCTTTACCTATATCGGTACGGTAGTGGGAGCAGGCTTTGCTTCCGGTAAAGAGATTGTTGAGTTCTTTGTTCAATATGGATCTCAAGGGCTGATCGGGATTTTCCTCGCCACTGGCCTGTTTATTTGGGGCGGAGTACGTGTCATGCTCCTCTCCTATCGCATTCAGGCAGACTCCTATCAAGATCTGAGCACGTATTTATTTGGACGACCCATTGGCACCATTTTCAACCTCATTTTGTTAACGGTACTTTTTGGCACGACGTCCGTCATGCTCGCTGCAACAGGTGCCGTTTTTTGGGAATCCTTTGGCCTCCATCCGCAAGTCGGGATCGTAGTGAGCATGCTGCTGATCTTTTTCATTGCACAGCGAGGATTGATCGCCATTCACTCCGTCAACAGTTTCTTCGTCCCGCTCTTGATCGCGTTCACCGCACTTGTATTTCTTTACTCGAAGCCTTGGTTGGAAACAGGTCCGTTGATCGAGATCAATAAGCCTTTTGCCTGGCTTAGTTCCCCTCTCTACTATGTTGCCTTAAATGTATCACTTACACAAGCGGTTCTGGTTCCGATCGGACGTCACAGCACGGGTGAGCGGCCTCTGATCTTGGGTGGTATTATTGGGGGATCGGGCATTGGCTTGTTATTGATCTTGGCCTATTCCTCCATGTCGGTGCGCATGCCAGTCCTCGGTCAAGCTGAAATGCCGATGATCACCTTGCTGCAGGGATTGGGTACATCCATCCCTTTCTTTTTCTCCCTACTCGTCTACGCAGAAATATTCTCTACGCTGGTCTCCAACGTGTTTGGACTATCAGAGCAAGTAAAAAAGGCAACTGGTCTTCGCAGGCCAACGATTGTCGGAGGCATTCTCCTGATCGGCTACTTCATCAGCTTTATCGGATTTGGACCTTTGCTCCGGCTGCTCTATCCGTTATTTGGCCAGTTGGTTCTGCTATTTTTGCTGATGCTTTTTTTGCAACAGGTTTTGCGTAAACCAACCTGAGATTATTGAGGCAGCACGTATCTTGTAGAATCGAGTAGGAGGGGGTGGCTAACCCCCGTCCTCTCACACCACCGTACGTACCGTTCGGTATACGGCGGTTCACCAAGCTTGACGAATGTCAAAATATCGCTGTGTTAAGCTTTTGAGCCCTTGTTGTTGCCAGTAGGCAATGCCGAGGGCTTTGTGTATATGCGGAGTCTTTGTAGTACGCCATGCCCCCTTGCGGGTGTTTGCAATTTCAATTGCTTTTGTGTGAGATATACCAAGAGAACGGAGTTCTCGATATCTGGTTCTCACTCGTTTCCACTGCGTCCACAAGCAAAGACGGAGCCTACGCCTTGTCCATTCCTCAATGGATTGTAAGATTCCCTTTGCGTCTGCAAGGGCAAAATATCCAATCCAACCCATGAGATACTGGTTTAACCTTTCAACCCGTTCCTCAAGCGAGATACTCCACACTGGATTCGTGATCGTGCGGATTTTCTCTTTTAACTTGAGAAGGGATTTTGGGTGGATACGAACCGTTGTCTGTTTTACGAAAGTAAAACTAAAGCCAAGGAATTTACGTTTCCACGGCCGGTCCACCGCACTTTTCTCCTCATTTACTTTTAGCCTAAGCACCTTTTCCAAGTAATCTTTCATGCTCTTCTTAACCCGTTCTCCTGCTCGTCTTGTTTTCACGTAGACGTTGCAATCGTCCGCATAGCGGCAAAAGCGATGTCCCCTCTTTTCTAATTCCTTATCCAGATCATCAAGCAAGATATTTGCTAATAGTGGGCTTAGCGGTCCACCTTGCGGTGTCCCCTCACTTGAGGTAGTACAGATTCCTTTTATCATGACACCTGCGTTTAGATAGGATCGAATCAGCTTTAGAAGGCGCTTGTCTTGGATTTTACGAGCCACGCGGCTCATCAGGATATCATGGTTGACACGATCAAAGAATTTCTCTAGATCGATGTCCACCACGAATCTGTATCCTTCCCTGATATACGCTTGCGCTTTCCTTACTGCCATGTGGGCGCTACGTTTCGGGCGAAATCCGTAACTGGACTCCGAGAAGGTGGGATCGAAGATCGGTGTTAATACTTGGAGGATGGCTTGCTGGATGAAGCGGTCCACCACGGTGGGAATGCCTAATAACCTTACGCCTCCGTCAGGTTTCGGGATTTCGACTCTGCGGACAGGTGAAGGTCGATAGGTTCCTCTTTCCAATTCCTCACGGATAGTTTGCCAGTGTTCGTGTAGATAGTCGCGTAGTTGTTCGGTTGAAACACCATCGACTCCACCAACACCTTTGTTTGCTTCTACTCGTTGAAGTGCCATCCGTAAGTTTTCCCGTGATAAAACTTTCTCCAGCAAGTCCATAACGATATTCCTTCCTTCGCACATGCGGGTTCCGTGTTTGCTGAACGATACTCAGCCCTCTTTTGTACCCTCGGGGCTTCACCCCTGCTCTTCAAAAGTAGTTCCTTTCTGGAATTCTGCTTCGACGTATCGTAACAAAAGACATGGATCGCGTGCTGACTTGATGTTCAGCCCTTCCCCATTCAAGCGTCCTCTACTCGGGTACTATGGCCTCTGCTGACTTCTGCATGTTCAGCGCCTCCTTACGGAGGCGGTTACCAACAGTTGAAGGCGTTCCATGCAGACCTCCCCAGGTAAGAACGATAACTTTCATCCCATGTACCTGCCCAAGTTTACTGCTGTATCCCTTGGCTGTATGGGGCTTTGTCTTGTTTAGCAGACTCGCCCGAATACAACAGCCTCAAATTGGGTTCGTGTACCTCAGGTCGGGATTTTGCCGCTGGCTTCCTTCAGATTCGACCTCACGGTCGACACCCTTGCCTTGAGCTAACGGTTGGGACAGCCACCCCCCGTTCGGGACTTCCACCCTATAGCTATCGCCCATGCTGGGCGCACTAAAAACAAAAATCCTCTCCCGGTAATGGAGAGGATTTTTATGATCACGCAACTTTTTTCTTTTGGAACTTACGCGAACTCTGCAACCAGTTTCGCAAAGTCTTCGTCGCTCAGACGAATGTCTTGGGAAGCCAGACCTTGTTCTTTGAAGCCCGCTACCAGTTGTTCATATGGCTTTTGCTCTTTGTTTTGGTAGATCAGACCGGTCAAGAGACCTTTGTGCTCCATAGATGCAGCCATCGCTTTGATGCGGTTGTGAGGATCATAACCTTCGATGGTATCTACCGGCACGATGTTTTCTTTAAACCAGTCGTAGGTGTTTACTTTGTTGTAGGTAACACAAGGGCTGAATACGTTGATCAAAGAGAAGCCCTCATGCTTGATACCCATTTCAATCAGTTCTGTCAATCCTTTCAGGTCGCTGGAGAAGGATTGCGCTACAAACGTAGCACCAACGGACAGTGCCAATTCAATTGGGGAGATAGCAGACTCAATGGAACCAGCCGGTGTAGACTTGGTCACAAAACCAGTCGCAGAACGCGGAGAGGTTTGGCCTTTCGTCAGACCGTAAATTTGGTTGTCCATAACAATATAGGTAATGTTCATGTTGCGACGAATCGCGTGAACGGTATGACCCATACCAATCGCAAAACCGTCACCGTCACCACCTGCAGCGATTACGGTCAGTTCGCGGTTTGCCATTTTCAGTCCTTGAGCGATAGGAAGTGCACGTCCATGCACACCATGGAAACCGTAGCAATTGATGTAGCCGGAAATACGACCGGAGCATCCGATCCCGGATACAACTGCCAGCTGCTCAGGCTCCAGACCTACGTTAGCAGCCGCACGTTGAATCGATGCCTGCACGGAGAAGTCTCCACAGCCCGGGCACCAGTTTGGCTTAACGTTATTGCGAAATTCTTTCAAAGTCGCCATGCTTAATCAGCCCCTTAACTTCGCTATAGATTTCCTTCGGCAAGAACGGATTTCCGTCGTATTTCAGCACAGATTGGATTTTTTCTGCGTGTCCAACATGCTGTTTGAGCAGATTGGTTACTTGCGCCTGGGCATTGTGTTCAACCACAATGACTTGTTTTGCTTTCTCCACCAGTGCTTTCACTTGCTCAGCCGGGAAAGGATGAATCAAACGGATTTGTGCTTGGTTTACTTTCACGCCTTCTTGCTCAAGGCGGGTTTTCGCTTCTTGAATGGTACCGATCGTCGAGTTGATACCCACGATCAATACATCTGCTTCATCATGCTTGGCATCGACTGTTACAGGGTTTTTGAAGGTTTTCAGCACACCCTCCAATTTGCGCATACGCTTATCCATTTGAGCCACGCGGTTTGCAGCGTTCTCAGACGGACGTCCTGTTTGGTCATGCTCTACACCCGTTACATGGTGCAAGCCGTATTTTTGTCCTGGGATAACGCGCGGAGATACGCCATCTTCTGTTACTTCATAGCGCTTGAACAGATCATTCTGCTCTTTCTCCGGCAGTTCTTGTCCAGCCAGCAGTTTTCCGCGGCGGATTTCCACTTTGCTGTAATCAAATGGGTCAACCGTTTGTTTACCCAAAGAAAGGGTAAGGTCGGTCATCACGATTACAGGAAGCTGATATTCTTCAGCGATGTTAAACGCTTCCACAGTATCATAGAAGCACTCTTCCACTGTGCTTGGTGCGATTACCACTTTCGGAATATCACCATGCGTACCGTAGATCATTGCGTTGACATCGGATTGTTCTTGTTTTGTAGGCATACCAGTAGATGGACCACCACGTTGGGTGTCCACGATTACAACCGGTGTCTCTGTAATCCCTGCCAGACCAATTGCTTCCATCATCAGGGAAAGACCAGGACCCGCAGATGCGGTCAAGGCACGAACGCCACCGAAGTTTGCTCCGATTGCCATCGTAATCGCAGCGATTTCGTCTTCTGTTTGAATAACTGTTCCGCCAAACTTCGGCAGTTTTTTGATCAGATATTCCATAACCTCAGAAGCTGGGGTAATCGGGTAAGCTGGCATGAAACGGCAACCAGCCGCTACTGCACCAAGTGCAATGGCATCGTTTCCGATCAAGAACAGCTGTTTTTGACCTTCAGCCTTCTCCAGTTGAAATTCAGGGAGTTGTCCACCAGTCAAATCGTTGACAAAGTCAAATCCGCGGCGAATCGCATCCATGTTTTTCTCAACGACTTTTTCGCCCTTGCGGAGGAACATGTCTTCAACAATGTTGCGATAGCTTTCCGCTGGAATGCCGAGGATCGCGCTGGATGCACCAATAGACACCATGTTTTTCATCAGGGACGTACCCAGCTCGTCTGCAATTTCAGTCAGCGGAACAGTCAGGAACCGAACCGGTTTCAGACCTTCTGGCAGTTTTGGGTTAAATTTCGCGTCCGCGATGATGATACCGCCTTCACGCAACTCATGAGCGTTAAAATCAATGGTCTCCTGGTCAAAAGCGATTAGGATGTCCAGATCATCGGAGATTGCGCGCATCGGCTTGGTGCTCACACGGATTTTGTTGTTGGTATGTCCACCCTTGATCCGGGAAGAGAAGTGGCGATAGCTATACAGATGGTATCCCATCCGGTTCATTGCCATCGAGAAGATTTCACCGGTGCTCTCGATACCCTCCCCTTGCTGTCCTCCAACTTTCCAGGAAAGTTGACTAATCATTCAAATTCCACCCCTTCAGTGACTGTGAGAAAAAGCTGCCCCACCTTACTCGACAGGTTCCGATAAGATGTGACAAATACTGCATAGACTGTACCAATTGTAGTCTGAGCCATGCAAAAAAGCAAGCGCTTTTACTCAACTTAACTTTGGCCTGAATTAAATTTTGAACTTGGTACATTAATGTTCTCACTGACTATTGTAGCACGTTTCGAAAAACACGCAACCAGTTTTCACTCATAAATTTCTGTACGTCTGCCTCTTTGTAATGCTTTAGCAACGCATTTACCAAATGCTCGTAGTCTCCTGCCCTGCCCAGATCTCCGAAAGTTGTAGTAATGCCGTCAAAGTCAGAGCCAAACGCAATATGATCGGCTCCGCCGAGTGCACAGACATGATCCAGATGCCGCAGCAAATCATCAATCCACACTGTGCGCTCTTCCGCAGTGACAAAGAAGTCGACAAAGGTCAGGCCCATGACTCCTCCTTTGGCCATCAGAGCTGTAATTTGCTCATCGGACAGGTTGCGCGGATGATTGCATAATCTGCGGACATTGGAATGAGAGGCGATCACGGGAGCTTTGGACAATTCCAGTGTATCCCAAAAACCGGGCTCGGCCACATGGGACAGATCGATGACCATTCCCAAGCGATTCATTTCTTCTATTACTGTTCTGCCAAACTGGGTCAAACCACCGGGGGTGGGCTCCTGACAGCCGGCCGCTACCGCATTGCCATGGTTCCAGGTCAACGTCATGCCGCGAACCCCCAGTCGATACCAGGTTCTCAACTGGACCAGACTTTCTTCTAAAGCATGTGCGCCTTCTACAAACAGAATGGCCCCTTTATCGCCCTTTAATACACAGTCATCCAAATCAGAACGGCTCAGAATCGTGCGCAGCTGCTTACTTGCCACACGTTCATGGAAAAGATCCAGCATCTCCAGCACAGCTTGAAAACGCCGACCAAATGGAACCTTGCGGGGAACATAGCAGGCCATCACTTGTATATCGACGTTTCCTTTTTGCAGCTCAGGGAACCCTGCTTGCAGCTCTTCATCCCCCTGATAAAAATCCAGACTGGGATTCTCCCAAAGCTTGGCCAGCACATCGCAATGGGCATCAAAAACTCTCATGATCTCCCTCTTTCCCTTTGTTATTTCGTTTCCATGAAAAAAACCTGTTTATTCTACGAACAAACAGGCAGCTCAAGTCATGTTCGGTTTGGAATTTATCTGGGTTCTACGATCAGCTTGATGGCTGTGCGTTCTTCTCCATCAATCACGATGTCGGTAAAGGCTGGAATACAAATGAGGTCAACTCCACTCGGCGCTACGAACCCTCGTGCGATAGCTACTGCTTTTACAGCTTGGTTAAGTGCTCCTGCGCCGATGGCTTGAATTTCAGCCGCTCCGCGTTCACGAAGCACACCGGCTAGGGCACCAGCAACGGAGTTGGGGTTAGACTTTGCTGAAACTTTTAATACTTCCATCCTTTAGAACCTCCCGTCTGATAGGAATCCTGTCATCATTAGAATGATATTCGCATAACCCCTAAAAATTCCTGCAATAGCGCAGTAAATATTCTAAAAATTCAAATCTTCTCTCATTATTCCATAAACGGGTGGTCTGCGTCAATGCGGATTCGCTCCAGCTTCTTGGCATGGCCGGTTGCTTTATCCAGCGTGATGAGCACAGCATTCAACTGTGCAGGGCCTTCCGCCACCTCAAATCGAACCGGAAGCTGCGTCATAAATTTTTGGATAACTGCTCCGCGCTCCATGCCCAAAATCCCGTTCATCGGGCCGCACATGCCCACATCGCAGAGAAAACCTGTGCCCTGCGGGAGAATCCGCTCATCTGCCGTCTGTACATGGGTATGAGTCCCGACCACAGCGCTTACGCGTCCATCCAGATACCAGGCAAGCGCCTGTTTCTCCGAAGTTGCCTCCGCGTGGAAATCGACAAAGATATATTTGGTTCTCTTTCTCGCCTGCTCGACCAGCTTATCAGCCACCTGGAAGGGACAGTCGAGCGGCGGCAAAAAAGTTCGTCCCTGCAGATTAATGACAGCAAGCTCGCCTTCGGATTGTTTTATGTAAGTAATTCCGTTCCCAGGGGCACCCTGCGGAAAATTGGCCGGCCGAATCAGGCGAGGTTCATCGTCAATAAAGTCAAAGATCTCTTTATTGTCCCATGTGTGGTTACCGAGAGTAATCGCATGAACACCAGATTCAAGCAACTCTTTGGTCATCTTTTGGGTAATGCCGCGACCGTGGGCCGCATTCTCTCCATTTACAACCAGGAACGTGGGTTGGTATTTTCTCTTTAAGATGGGCAAGTAGGTTTTGACGATTTCTCTCCCTGGAGAACCCATGATGTCTCCGATAAACAACAGCTTCATATGGCTTTCACCTCATCCTTTAGTATAGCACTAATTGTTTTCATACAGAAATTCGGCAGGAGTTGAAAGGTGCTGTTTTCGTGAAAACCGCTATTTCGCTGAAATGCAGCGTGCATATCCTTATATTACAGCGTTTGTATAATCGGAATGAAGTGGTCGTATACTCGAGATACAGTAGTCGTATTCTCAAAATACAGCGGTCGCTCGCATCCTCATCCAGGTATAGAGCGCACAAAAAAAAGTAAAGTGGCATCAGCCACTTTACTTTGCATACTCGACAGCCCTGGTTTCACGGATAACCGTAACCTTGATATGACCCGGGTAGTCGAGTTCATTTTCAATTCGCTTCGTGATTTCACGTGCCAGACGGGTTGCCTCGGCATCGTCGATTTTGTCAGGCTGCACCATAACGCGAATCTCGCGGCCTGCCTGAATGGCGTAAGACTTCTCCACTCCATCGAACGACTCGGAGATCTCCTCCAGCTTTTCCAGACGCCTGATATAGGTTTCCAGTGTTTCGCGGCGTGCACCGGGGCGTGCAGCAGACAATGCGTCTGCAGCTCCAACCAGCATCGCAATAACCGATGTGGGCTCTGTATCCCCGTGGTGAGAAGCGATACTGTTGATAACCACAGGATGTTCGTTGTACTTTTTGGCCAGTTCGACACCAATCTCCACATGTGAACCTTCCACTTCGTGGTCGATCGCTTTTCCGATGTCGTGCAAAAGACCCGCACGTTTTGCTAGCTTCACGTCTTCTTTCAACTCTGCTGCCATCAAACCGGCAAGGTGAGCTACTTCCATCGAATGCTTCAACACGTTTTGACCGTAACTGGTGCGGTAGCGCAGACGTCCCAGGATCTTGATCAAATCCGGATGGAGACCATGAACACCTGTCTCGAAAGTAGCCTGTTCGCCGTACTCACGGATTCTCTCATCCACTTCACGACGAGCTTTTTCCACCATCTCCTCGATTCGTGCCGGGTGGATGCGTCCGTCTGCGACAAGCTTGTCCAGTGCGGTCTTGGCAATCTCCCTGCGAATCGGGTCAAAGCCTGACAGAATAACGGCCTCAGGTGTATCGTCGATGATAAGATCAATACCAGTAAGCGTCTCCAGGGCACGTATGTTTCGTCCTTCTCGACCAATGATTCGCCCTTTCATCTCATCGTTTGGCAATGTGACTACAGAAACTGTTGTTTCCGCCACATGGTCAGCCGCACAACGCTGAATCGAGGTAGTGATGATTTCCCGAGCACGTTTGTCCGCCTCTTCTTTGGCCTGTGTCTCGATCTCTTTGATCATGACCGCCATTTCGTGACGAACCGTGTGTTCTACCTCGGTCAAAATAATCGATTTGGCTTCCTCCTGTGTCAAACCGGAGATACGCTCCAACTCAGCAACCTGCTCTTTATATAAGTGCTCCACCTTGCTATGCATGTCCGCAATGGTTCTGTCGCGCTCAGCCAGTTCTTCTTCTTTGCGCTCCAGCTGCTCCATTTTGCGATCCAACGCCTCTTCTTTTTGCAAGATACGGCGTTCCTGACGCTGGATTTCGTTGCGCCGCTCGCGCAGTTCCGTCTCCGCTTCGGAACGAAGTTTAAATACTTCATCCTTCGCTTCCAGCACTTTTTCCTTCTTGACGGCTTCCGCGTCTCGTTTGGCTTCTTCTACGATCTGCAGTGCAGCTTCCTCCGCACTGGAGATTTTCGCCTCCGCAATGGATTTGCGTACGAAATAGCCAATAGCAAGTCCGACAAGCAGCACGGCAACAAGCACAATCATCATGACTATGGGATTTGAAAAAATAGCACTCATAGGCTCTCTTGTTTCACCTCCTCTTGGTAAGACATCTCCCCGCTTTCCAAGCATTCGTTTTTCACGGCGTACTGCTGTATGGTCGCTCTTCTCAAAGCTAAAAAACAGGACCGATTTTACTCGGTCCGCTGAATCCGTACATGTCCGTACGGGTCTTCAGTTGTTCACAGGTACGAGCGATCAAATCAGCGAAATGGTATGAAACAGCTAGTAAATACACATCTATTTTATTATTTGTGAACAAGAATTGTCAAGAACATGCAAAAGCTGCTGCGTTCACTGCTTTTCTTACTTTCTCAATTCCTGCCGAATCGCCTGAATCACACTACTGGAAAATCCTTTTCTGTATAGCATCGCCAGTAATTTCTGCTCGTCTTCCCGCTCCAGCTCTCCGGTGTAGCGGCGAAGTTTTTTCTCTACCAGTACCCGAGCTGCTTTTAATTCATCCTCTCGGGTTACCGTACTCATCACATCTTCGGCCGTTTCTTTGTCAATTCCCCGCTGCTGCAGTTCCATGCGCAGCATCAAAGGACTTCGCTGTTTTAACCGTATCCGTTCATTTACCCATTGTTGGGCGAAAGCCTGATCATCCAGATAGCCCATCTGCCTGCACCGCTCAACGATGTTTTCGGCCACTTCCCTCGAGTACCCTTTTTCTTGCAAATAGACGAGAATCTGTTTGGACGTGCGGGGCCTGATTCCGAGATAGCGCAGCGCCAGCAAATACGCTCTATGCTCCTCTTCCGCTAGCAACACTTCCTGAGTAAGGCGCTCATCTACTTCCATTCCTTTGACCAGCTGGTATTTGATCAGGATGTCCTCATGAACAGAAAAAACGAGCTCGTCTTCGATATAAAAATGATAGCGATGCTTGTTTTTGGTATCGCGGTGAACAGCGGTAATGCGCCCGCTCTTCATCGTGCCTCGCCCCTCTCTTCAGCTAACCTGACTTACGCTTAGCCAAGTATCTGTACCTGCAGGCAACCTAGTTTTTACCTGCAAACAGGAACAGCCTGTCACATGACAGGCTGCCTGTTTTCCCATTAATCGAGATCAAACATTGGTTCTTCGTCTTGTTCAGGATCATTGACCGGCTCTGTCGTCGGAACCGAACCAGGGTTCAGACTATAGTACTCACGAACCTTCGATTCAATCTGATTCGCAATTTCCGGATTCTCTTTCAAGAAGATCTTCGCATTTTCACGACCTTGACCGAGGCGCTCATCATTGAATGAATACCATGCTCCACTTTTTTGTACCACATCAATCTCCGCACCGATATCCAGAATGCTTCCCTCTTTGGAGATTCCCTCTCCGTACATGATGTCCACTTCTGCTGTCTTAAACGGCGGAGCTACTTTATTTTTCACGACTTTTACTTTTGTTTTGCTTCCGATCACGTCGTTGCCAACTTTGATCGATTCCGCTTTCCGTACGTCGAGGCGCACGCTGGCGTAGAATTTCAAAGCTCGTCCACCTGGTGTCGTTTCCGGGTTCCCGAACATGACTCCTACTTTTTCACGGAGCTGGTTAATGAAAATGGCAATTGTTTTGGATTTGTTGATCGCACCGGAGAGTTTGCGAAGTGCTTGGGACATCAAACGCGCTTGCAAACCTACGTGCGAGTCGCCCATCTCCCCTTCGATTTCCGCTTTAGGTACCAGGGCAGCAACCGAGTCGACAACGATGATGTCAACAGCTCCGGAGCGTACCAGTGCCTCGGCAATTTCCAGTGCCTGCTCACCCGTATCAGGCTGAGACAGCAGCAGTTCCTCAATATTTACACCCAGCTTGGCAGCATATACAGGATCAAGTGCATGCTCCGCGTCGATAAATGCGGCTTGACCGCCCTGACGCTGGACTTCTGCGATCGCGTGGAGAGCGACCGTGGTTTTACCAGATGACTCGGGTCCGTAAATTTCAATGATTCGACCACGTGGGAATCCTCCCACTCCCAGGGCGATATCAATCGCAAGGGCACCGGTTGATACCGTGGATACCTGGACGTTAGCCATTTCCCCCAGCTTCATGATGGAACCCTTACCAAATTGCTTTTCTATCTGACGCAGTGCACTTTCCAAAGCGGCGCGACGATCTGACAAATACGACACTCCCTTTCAAACGTAACTATTATCTTCTTGTCTTCATCATACATCGAGACAGAAGAGTTTGCCAAGTATTTTTTACGAACAAATATTCGCATAAAAAAACCACCCGCTCCAAATGCTCGAGCGAGGTGGCTTTTCACTCCCTGTCTAAAACGATCAAGAACGCTTGCCGCGCGGTTTTGCCGGCTCGAGATTGATCCGCTTGCCGTTGATCCGCGTCTGGCGGAGCGACTCATAAACGAACGGTGCCACTTCCTCCGGTACCTCCACGAACGTGAAGTTTTCGAAGATATCGATGCGGCCCACGGCCTTTCCTGGGATGCCTACGGTCTCGGAGATCTCGCGCACCAGATCCTGTGGACGCACGTTCGCGTTGCGCCCGACATTCAGGAAGAAACGAACCATGCCTTTGGCTGCGCCGGTTTCTCCAAAGTTGTACACGTCGGTTTCCTCTGTCTCGCCCACCTCGCTGTGGAAAGCCAGATGGAGGGCTGCTGCCGCCACTTTCTCAGCGGGATACTGACCGATCAGGGAGTCAGCGACCTTGGTGTACATCTCTGAAATCCCATTGTTTTCAAGAAGCGCGACCAGTTGTTCGCGCAATTGCTCCTGTTTGCGCTCGGCCACTTCCTCCAGGGAAGGAACGTTGCGGGAGACAACCTCTGCTTTGGTCTGCTTCTGGATAAACATCATCTGTCTCATCTCACGAGGAGTTACCAAAGTCATGGCAATTCCTTTGCGTCCGGCACGGCCCGTACGGCCAATCCGGTGCACGTAGCTTTCTGAGTCTTGCGGAATATCGTAGTTGATGACGTGTGACACGTTTCCTACGTCGATCCCGCGGGCGGCCACGTCCGTGGCAATCAAAAATTCGATAGAGCCCTCACGGAAAGCATTCATCACCTTGTCGCGCTGAGCCTGGGAGAGGTCGCCGTGCAGCCCATCCGCCAGATAACCACGAGCCTGCAGCACTTCGGTCAGTTCATCGACACCGCGCTTGGTCCGGCAAAAGATAATGCCCAACTCCACATCCTCGCTGTCGAGAATGCGGCAGAGACTCTCCACTTTGTTCCGTTCGAAAACTTTGTAGTAAACCTGTTCGATCAGCGGTGCGGTCACTTCCTCCCGGCTTACCGCGATCGTTTCCGGCTGTTTCATGTAGCGGTTGGCCAGACGCTTGATTTCCGGCGGCATGGTGGCGGAGAACAGAAGGGTTTGGCGCTCTTCCGGAATGTGATTGATAATCGTTTCGATATCATCGACAAAGCCCATATCGAGCATTTCATCCGCTTCATCCAAAACCAGCGTGTGCACGTGGTCCAGCTTGAGCGTTTTGCGGCGCAAGTGATCGAGAACGCGGCCAGGAGTACCGACAATAACTTGTACGCCCTGGCGAAGTGCACGGATTTGATGCCCGATGGATTGGCCACCGTAAATCGGCAGCGTGCGAATTTTTTTGTATTTGGCGATGCGCAACAGTTCACCTGCTACCTGGATAGCCAACTCCCGCGTAGGAGTCAAAACGATCGCCTGCACGCGGTTGGACGGATTCACTTTCTCCACCAACGGAATCCCGAAAGCAGCCGTTTTTCCCGTACCGGTCTGGGCCTGGCCAATCAAATCCCCGCCCTCCAGAACCTTTGGGATGCATGCGGCCTGAATCGGTGACGGCTCTTCAAAGCCCATGTCATAGATGGCCTGTACAATATTTTTATGTAAAGGAAAATCAGAAAAAATCGTCATATACGTTCACCTTTCTTTAATCGCTGAAGCGCGTAGAATAAAGCAAATTTGGCAGCACGTCCGACGATGGCGTGTCTGCTTCCTGCAAGTCGAACCTCTTTGACAAGGGTTGGTAGGCCGTCGACAGCCACACCGATGTACACGAGTCCGACCGGTTTTTCTTCAGATGGATCAGGTCCCGCTACTCCCGTAACAGAAATGCCGCAATCGGAACCCAGCTTGTGCCTGATATTTTCTGCAAGCAGCTTGGCCGTTTGTTCACTGATCGCCCCATCTGTTTCCAGAACCTCACGCGGGATATCGACGAGATCATGCTTGGCATCATTGGTGTAGCAGACGATACCCCCGCGCATGACAGCAGAGCTGCCAGGTACAGAGGTAATCAAAGAGGCAACTTTCCCTCCCGTGCAGCTTTCCGCACAGGCGATGGTTTTCCCGTTCTTCTTTAGCTCTTCCACCAGAACCTCATGCAGGGAGGTTTCCCCTTCC
The DNA here is from genome assembly GCF_023746555.1 of Brevibacillus ruminantium. Classification (NCBI taxonomy): domain Bacteria; kingdom Bacillati; phylum Bacillota; class Bacilli; order Caryophanales; family Paenibacillaceae; genus Brevibacillus; species Brevibacillus ruminantium. The sequence goes on along the minus strand of NZ_CP098755.1, from coordinate 2,505,779 downwards.
GCATAGATGAACTCCCCCAGTCGTTTGCGAATCTCCGTCTCAACCGGTTCGATCAGCTGCTCCGCCTGTTCGACTGTATTCGCCCGTGCGGTGACCCGAAGTGTGACCTCAAATTCTTTAGCGTAGGGCGCGATCGTCGGGTTGTCCTGTCCTTCGATCAAATCGAGCAACCTCTCTTCCAACGCGGATTCCCCGATGCCGTAGAAGCGCAGGACATGGGAGTGAAACACCTGTCTTTCCGGCAGAAGACTGATGAAAAAGGGCATCGCGTAGCGATCGACCATCGGATATAATTCACTGGGTGGCCCGGGCAAGAGAACAAATGTACTGCCTTTGTACTCGGCTGCCATTCCCGGCGCCATCCCCGTGTCGTTCGGGAAAACCACACCGCGGTCGAAGACGAGCGCTTGCTTGCAGTTATTCTGGGTCATGACAATACCGCGCTGGCGAAAGAAGGCTTCAATGCGCTCCATTGCCACGCTGTCTGTCACCAGTCCCGTCTCTATGTACGAAGCTACCGTTTCCTTGGTCAGGTCATCCTGGGTCGGCCCCAGTCCACCGGAAAAAATAACCAGATCAGAGCGGCTTGCTGCCAGCTTGATCGTTTCCATCAGCCGCTCGGTATTATCCCCCACGACGGTGTGAAAGTACACGCCAATCCCGATTTCCGCCAATTTCTGCGACAAAAATTGAGCGTTGGTATTGGCGATCTGCCCCAGTAAGAGCTCTGTTCCTACTGCAATAATCTCCGCTCTCATGACCCTCATCCATTCTCTTTAGAGGATTGAAAAAAGAGTCCAATACCCGATTGTCTACGAGTATTGGATCACATTGCGATTCTTGGCAAAGTAGTCATAGCCCGAATACAGCGTGATGATTACCATCGCCCAGATCGCCACAGTATCAAATGGGATCCCGAAAAATTCAAACGGGAAGTTGCGGATGATAACCGCCGTGATCGCTACGATCTGAATCCACGTTTTTAGTTTACCCAAGGCGCTGGCTGCAATTACCTGTCCCTCGGCAGCCGCTACCAGGCGCAGCCCTGTTACGGCGAACTCTCTACTAATGATTATGATGGCAATCCACGCTTCCAGTCTTTGCATTTCCACTAAAGAAATCAAAGCTGCCGAGATCAGCAGTTTGTCAGCCAAGGGATCCAAAAACTTCCCCAAATTCGTGACAATCTTCTTTTTACGGGCAATGTAGCCGTCAAGACCATCCGTACTTGCCGCTAAGATAAAGACCAATGCCGCAATCAGCTCGTTGTACGTAATCGTCAAGCTGCCGATGGTAAAACTCCCAATATTGTAGCGCACCAGCAGAAAAAACATGACTACGGGCACCAGGAATATCCTGGCAAGGGTGATGCGGTTGGCGAGATTCACCTAGACTACCTCCCCGGCCAAGTCGTATTCATAGGAGTGCGTAATCTTTACTTTCACAATTTTCCCCAGCTCACCCTGATAGCCGGAGACGAATACCTCACCGTCAATCTCAGGCGCATCATACTGCGTACGGCCGACGTAAATATCATTGCGCCCTTCATAGCGCTCAATCAACACGTCAAGCTCGCGGCCGACAAAGCGTCCGTTTCTTTCTCCGGCAATTTCCCGCTGGATTTCCATCAGGATGTTTGCCCGCTTTTCCTTGGTCTCCTCATCGACGTGATCAGGCAGGCGGGTTGCAGCCGTGTCATCCTCGTTGGAATACGTGAAGACTCCTAGCCTGTCAAACTTCACGTCCTTTACAAATTCGCAGAGACGCTCAAAATCCTCTTCGGTTTCCCCCGGGAAGCCGACGATCAGTGAAGTCCGCAGAGCCACGTCCGGCACTTGTGAGCGGATTTTGGCAACCAATTCACGTGAATCCCGCTGACGACCTGGGCGGCGCATTTTTTTGAGGATATGATCTTCCGAGTGCTGCAGCGGCATATCCACGTATTTGCATACTTTCGCGTTGTTTGCGAAAACGTCAATCAGCTCGTCCGTGAAGAAGCCCGGATAAGCGTAATGAAGGCGAAGCCATTCAATACCCTCCACTTCCGCCAAGCGGTTCAAAAGCTCCGGCAGCATGTGCTTGCCGTCGTAAATGTCTGTTCCGTAATTGGTGGAGTCCTGAGCGATCAGACTGAGTTCCACGATCCCCTGCTCGGCCAAATGCCTCGCTTCTTCTACGATAGATTCGATTGTCCGGCTGCGAAATCCTCCGCGCATGATCGGAATACTGCAAAAAGTACAGGCGTTGTCGCAGCCTTCCGCAATCTTCAGATAGGCGGAATAGGTGCCTGTTTTTACTTTTCGCTTCACTACTTCTTCGTACGTAAAAATGGGATTGCCCACGTAAATCGGACGTTTCCCCTCCAGTGATTCCTCGATAATGCCGGTAATAGACATAAAATCGCCTGTGCCGACAATGCCGTCCACTTCAGGAATCTCATCCAGGATATCCTCTTTGTATCGTTGCGTGAGACAGCCTGCGACTACAAGCGATTTCAGCTTGCCGGATTCTTTCAGCTCAGCCATATCGAGAATCTTGTTTACGGATTCTTCCTTGGCGGCATCAATAAATCCACAGGTATTGACAATAACGACGGTCGCTTCCTCCGGGTTGTCGACCAGCTCGTAGCCTTTCTCATCTATCAAATGAGCCATCATGTCCGAATCAACGAGATTCTTCTCACAGCCCAATGTTACGATCGCAACTTTTTCTCGTGAGCCTGCCTTCTCTGTCATGCTTATTTCCTCCAATTGGTCACACCAGCCCAGATTACACCTATACAGTATAATATAAGCCAAGATGGGGTGTCAAAGTTGAAGCGCACAGAAAAGGCAAGCAGAATATGCTTGCCTTACTGATTTGCTGATTGCCCTGTGGCAATGCTGATATTGGACGGCATGAACTTGAGTGTGGAGGTATCCAGCGTCGCGCCGTTTACCGTAACTTCTACAGCCATCGGTTTGCCGAGGCGCACATATGCCGTTTTCCCCAGCTCGATTTCAACCTCATCACCTTTTTTCAAAGTGCCTTGTTTCGGAAAATTATTGACTTTCTTTTCCGCTGCACCATACCAGCAATTATCATTGACTGCTTTGATCTTCACCTTGATGGATTCAGCACCGGTCAACGTGTAGCTATAAAGCGAGCCTTGCTGCGACTCAAACGTAAGGACTGACTGCGAGGCCGCATCCGGAACCAAAGGGTCCTGCCCTGCCATACCGGGTGTCGTATCCGGGACGACTGGTGGAGGATTGGGTGTCTGCGCTTGCGGTACATTTGGCACCGGATTCGGAGTCCCAGCCTGGCCTGGGTTGACAACCTCCGCACCGGGATTGATGTTATTCCCGGGCACCGGATCAGCGGAGAAACGGTCGCTATTGACAAAGGCAACATAGGTCACGCCGAGGATCAATGCGATGAACAGAACAAGCAGGGTTTTCGTTACCCACCTGCCTGCCTGGAGTGGATTGCTGGTAGTTGCTACACGCCGCCTGCGAAGCCGTTCCATCTGTTCCTGTGGAGGTTGGGCTGGCAGGTCAGACTGGAAATGGCTCATGATATGGTTGGGATCAAGCCCAACAGCTTCCGCGTAGCTCTTGATAAAAGCACGTGCGTAAAAATGGCCGGGAAGTTGGTGGAAGTGACCCCTCTCGATCGCTTCCAGATACCTCCGTTGAATTTTGGTAATCCGCTGTATGTCCTCGAGCGAGATTCCTTTTTCTTTCCGAGCCGTTTGTAGCACTTGACCTAACTCTGACACAGCTTACCCTCCTTCTTTTATGTCATGTCAAAGTGATCAAAACCGCGGTTGTTGATCAGCTCGTATGTAATCTCTTCTTCAGGATGATGCCGCAGTTCGATGATATAGTGAAAGTCGGATAGTTCATACTCAGACTCTCGAACGAAGATGTCAGGATGTTCGATAATTTTTGCGGCCGGATAGCTCATGACTTCACGCAAAAGAGAGTGGTGCTTTTCGGTTGCACGCATCGTCGAAACGATCCCATCTATTAAATATACATGATCAGCGGACATCTCATCAATGGCAAGGGAGCTGCGAACAGTCTGACGCAAAAGCGTGGAGGAGAGAAATGTCCACCGCTTGTTGGCCGAAACACTGGCGGCAATCATCGATTCGGTTTTACCGACGCGCGGCATCCCCCTGATCCCGATCAGTTGATGTCCTTCCCGCTTCAAAATCTCTGCCATAAAATCGACGAGAAGCCCCAGTTCATCCCTCACGAACAAAAATGTCTTTTTCTCTTCACTGTCTCGTTCGATATAGCGCCCGTGGCGAACTGCCAAACGGTCAAGCATGGTCGGCGGACGCAGCCGCGTTACCGTTATCTTGTCCATCTTTTGGATAACATTGCGTACAATTTCAATTTTCCCATCGTCATCTGTGGTCAGCAGCATGCCTCTTCGCATATCGTCCACACCATTGATGGTCACGATGTTGATGCCGAGCATCCCCAAAATGGACGCAACATCACCCAAAAGTCCCGGTTTATTTTTGGCAATCTCATATTCCAGATACCACTCTTTTTGCACGTCCATCTCCGATCCTCTCCGACACCAAAATATTCTCTTCCTAAGTAGTATAACACGTTCCAACTATTCGACAATGAGGGAATAGAAAAATCCCCAAAAGTCGGGGATTTGAGATTTTTGATCACTTTATTAATTGCCACGGTTGATATTGTTTGGGTCTTGCACCAGCTTGACCATCAGCGAGGCAAGCGAGCGTTGCTGCTCCTCGTCGCCCGCATCCCACAGCTGCTTCAGCAGGCGCTCCTGATCGTTTTTCGGATCGACCTGCCCAGACAGGTAGCCGCCGATCTGGTAGGCGACATTTTGCAGAGTGTCGCTTTCCATTCCAGCTTGCTTGGCCTGTTCTACACGATCTCCGAGAAACTCTTTCCAATCACGAAAATTGTCGAGAACTGACATGAAAATATCCCTCCTCCTGTACATTGCGGTCCCCTATCTGACCGTCACATTGGTAGAGTGCCAACAAGAGGAGAAATTTATTCACATCCCTACGTGTACCAACCGCCGTTCGGGCTGATAATCTGGCCGGTGACATAGCCAGCTTCGGGGGAGAGGAGGAATCGCACAACCGCTGCTACTTCTTGCGGCGCACCCAACCTGCCAAGAGGGATCTCGGAGGTGATCATCTCAATGTCCTCTCGGCTGAAGCGGTTCATCATGCCTCCCTGAATCGCGCCAGGAGCAACAGCATTGACAGTAATTCCATTTGGTCCCAGCTCTTTTGACACTGCTTTGGTAAAAGCGTGCACCGCACCTTTGCTCAGTGAATACAGCACTTCACAGGATGAACCTGTCAGCCCCCACAGGGACGAGATGTTCACGATGCGGCCAAAGCGCTCACGCAGCATTGCCGGAATGGCTTTTTGGGTGACAAAAAAGGTCGAGCGGACGTTGGCTGCGATGAGGTCGTCGAATTGTTCCGGCGACACATCCGTCATCAGTCCTACATGATCAATCGACGCATTATTGACGAGCAGCAGCGGGGGCGTCAGCATGGCACCAAACATCGCCTCGATTTGCTTCGTGTCTCTCAGATCAGCCTGCATGGCGTATGCCGGAACCCCTCGCTCCCGGCAAACGTGCAAAATGGCCTCGATTTTGTCAGCAGACCGATGATAATGCAGATAAAGCGGGATGCCCATCTCCACAAGCGCCAGGCTGATCGCCTGCCCGATCTCGCCCGATGCCCCTGTTACCAAAGCCCACGGCGGCCTATTATACATAACGATTCACTACTCCTGTGGCGAAGCAGAACGAACAATCGAGACAGACATTTGTTCAAAAACAAAATGCTCCTTCATGCGCGCTTCTACATCTTCGCGGGTGATCGACTCCAGCGTCGGCACCACGGAAAACAGCTCGCTTCCATTAAATTTGTAGCTGGTAAACTGGTTCGCGATAAATTCGACGGAATTGAGCGACCGGAGGAACAGTCCAATTTTCTTTCGCTTGGCCCGCTCAAAATCCTGCTGGTGGATACCCGATTGTATCAAACCGCGAATACCTGCCTGCAGCTCTGTTACCAGTTTGTCTGGATCGGGTGTATCTCCGCCGATAATCGAATAACCGTAATCAGTTTCGCCACTGTAATCGAAGTCAAAGCTTTCCGTAATCAATCCGGAGTCATACCATTTCTGATAGAGTGCCGAACTGTTGCCAAACGCGATGTCCAATACAAGTTTAGTAGTCAGCTCCCGCTTTAACAAGTCCTTGCCTGTAAGTCCGTTTGTCTTTTCTTTGAAGCCAATCAAGCATTTCGGCAAGCCCACCGTCAAATTCGCTTCAACCCGGCTTTTAGCCACCCCTGCCGGTTCCTCCGGAAATATCCGTTCGATCCGGGGCGCCGGCGGGAAGTCTTTGGCTGACTGGTTGTCTCGCACCCATTTCATCACTGTTTCCGGCTGGAAGGAACCGACGACCAGCAGCACCATGTTTGCGGGATGGTAGAAGGTTTCGTAGCATTGGTACAGATTGTCCTTGGTGATATGCGAGATGGATTCAATCGTACCGGCAATCTCGATATTGATCGGAAATTTCTGGTACATTGCTTTTAAAAGGTTCATGTAAACCTTCCAGTCGGGATTGTCATCGTACATGGTGATTTCCTGACCGATGATGCCCTTTTCCTTTTCCACACTGGCCTCTGTGAAATACGGCTCCTGGACATAATCCAAAAGGAGGTTAATATTGCGATCAAGCTTGTCGGTGCAGGAAAACAAATAGGCCGTGCGGTTAAAGCTGGTGAAGGCATTGCAGGAAGCACCATTTTTGCTGAATTCGTGCATCACGTCCAGCTCTTTTTTCTCGAACATTTTGTGCTCGAGAAAATGAGCAATGCCATCCGGCACATTGATTTCCTCTCCGTTTTTCAAGCGAAAATGACTGTCAATCGAGCCGTATCGCGTCGTAAAGACGGCGTAGGTTTTGCTGAATCCCTCTTTGGGGACCAGATAAACGGCCAACCCGTTTGGCAGCGTCTCATGATAAACAGTTTCGCCCAACTGATCAAATACGGTCGTCTGCATATCAGGCCTCTCCTTTCTTGTCTCGCAACAGGTAAATCGTATCGATCACGACGTGTTCCGCCACCCGCTTCAGATCCTCCACCTTGATCCGATCAATCTGCGAGAGCAATGCTTCCAGGCGTCGCTTTCGACCGCTGATGACACCGTTGTAGGCAAAATCAATCATCATCCGGGCACTATCCAGCAGTTCACGGAACTGATTGGACAGCGTCGCCTTTGTCTGGGACAGCTCTTCCTCGGAGATGTTTCCCTGCCTCATGGAAGCGAGCTGCTCTTTGATAATCTCTACCGCACGATCGTAGTTTTTTACATCAATGCCCGACATGATCATCATGATTCCCTTATGGCTCTCCAGCCGGGATACAGCGTAATAGGCCAGACTAGCCTTTTCACGCACGTTGACAAACAGCTTGGAGTGAGGGAAACCGCCAAGAACTCCGTTGTAAACCAGCAGAGCCGGATACTCTTCGTCAGCATACCCGATCTGGGTGCGGCAGCCGATATTCAGCTTGGCTTGATTGACATCCAGCTTCTCGATGACTGCACGCTCCTCGTCCACCTGTTTTTTGGCTGGGGTCGGTTTCATTGCGTGTACATCCTGGCGATTTAGCCGGATATGTTTCTCTACCGCTTTTTCGACCGTCGATTCCTTCACATCGCCGACAACAAAAATGTCAATCGGAGATCGGCTGGTGATCTGTTGGTAATGCTCGTACAAGCTTTTCCCGTCAATCCCCGGCAAATCTTCGGTGCGCCCTTGGACCAGGAGGGCATACGGTTCTCCTTTGCACATTTCAGCCGTCACGCGCTGGTTGGCATATTTCATCTTGTCGTCAATCAAGCTTTCAATTCGCTTGCGCAACGTCTCTTTTTCCTGGGAGACATACTTTTCTGCGAACGCCTGATTCTCAACATAGGGACGACAAAGAATATCCCCGACAAAGCGGATCGCTTCCTCCAAAAGTCCGTTCTCATGGGAGAGATACTTTTCGTTTGGCACCTCCATGTAAATGTGAAGGATTTGCCGCTCCCCTTTTTTGGTGACATCGACATCAAAAATGGCTCCGTAGAGAAAATCGAGGTATTCCCGCAGCTGCTTGGCATCGGGAAAACGAGCCGTTGCCCGTTTCATCACCATCGCCAGAAGGGCTGTCTTGGTCACGTTCTCCTCAGAAAGCTCCTGCTCGATCATAGTGACGATGGTAGTCGTTTTAAATTTGCGGGTAGGCATGATATGTACATTGATTCCATCGATCACGGACGTATGAAAAGAAATATCCTTCACGCTGTCGCTCATGACCATAATCTCCCTTCTTCATCGTAGTCCCCTCTATTGTAACCAATTGGAAGGCTGTTCAGCAAAGTTGTGGTCACGTAAAAAAGGACGGCAATCATGTTCATACCGTCCTTTCCTTCTCTCTATTAGATTATGCCCCCAGATACGTGCGTACCACTTTTTCATCATGCAGAAGATCGGAGGCGGTCCCGCTCATTTCGATCTGCCCGGACGACAGAACATAGGCGCGATCCGAGATGGACAGTGCGGCGGCGGCCAGTTGTTCCACCAGCAGAATCGTCTTGCCCTCTTTGCGCAGTTGAATCACCGTATCCAGAATCTGTTTGACAAATAGCGGTGACAGGCCCATCGAAGGTTCATCCAGAACGAGCATTTCCGGATCGGACATCAGTGCACGGGACAGGGCCAGCATCTGCTGCTCGCCGCCTGACAGCGTGCCCGCCAACTGTTTGGAGCGCTCCTTCAAACGAGGGAACCTCGTATACTCCCGCTCCAGCCAGTCCCGAACCTGGCGGGGCTGCTGCTTGATCTTGGTGAAAGCTCCGAGGATCAGATTATCCTCAACCGTCTGATCGCCAAATACCTGCCGGCCCTGCGGAACATGCCCAATCCCCAGCCGCATGATGGCGTGTGCCTGCATGCCGGTGATCCTCTCTCCTTGATAGATGATGTCCCCCTCGCGCAGCTTCACCAGACCCGTGATCGCTTTTAGCAGCGTGGTTTTGCCTGCCCCGTTCCGGCCGATCATGGCGACGATCTCCCCTTTCGCCACTTCCAGAGAAACGCCGCGCAGTGCTTCGGCCATCCCGTAATGAACCCGCACATTATTTACCGACAACAAGCTGCGTCACCTCCTCCCCGCCCAGATATGCTTCGATGACCTGTGGATGGGACTGAATATAAGCAGGATCGCCTTCTGCGATCTTTTTTCCGAAGTCGAGCACAGTGATCGTATCGCAAACGTTCATCACAATCTCCATATGGTGCTCCACCAGCAATATTGAAATGCCGGATTGCTTTACCTTTCGAATGACGCGAACGATGTTGTCCACCTCAAACATGCTGGCACCAGCCGCCGGTTCATCCAGAATCAGCAGATCAGGCCGGGTGGCCAAGGCGCGGGCGATTTCCACCAACCTCTGCTGTCCGTAAGAGAGATTGGCTGCTTGCTCATCCGCTTTGTCAGCGAGCCCGACGAAGTGAAGAAGTCGAATGGATTCGTCACGATACCGCTTTTCTTCCCGCCAAAAACCGGGCGTGTGCAAGAGATTTGCCGTAAAACCAGTGCGATAGTGCATATGAAAGCCAAGCATCACGTTTTCCAGAACGGTAAGCTCGTGAAACAGTTGAAGATTCTGAAACGTACGGGTAATTCCTGCTGCCGCCATGCGATGCGGCGGATAGTTGGTCACATCGACACCCTTCCAGCGAAGCTTGCCTTGGGTCGGGACGTAGACACCGGAGAGCATGTTCACCGTCGTGCTTTTTCCTGATCCATTGGGTCCGATCAATCCCCTTACTTCTGAGCCGCTAATGCTTAGATTGATATCATCCACGGCTCGAAAACCATCAAACTCCATGACGACAGAATCAACCGTCAAGGCCGCGCCAGCCTTGTTGTCCATCTGGCTGGGTGCATCGGCTTCCTGACTGGATTCTTCTCCCGCTGCCGGAGGGAGCTTCTTCCTCTCTTTCAACAGTCTCTCCACTCCGCCGACGATCCCCTCAGGAAGCGCAATCAGACTCACCAGCAGGATTCCGCCGAAGATCAGAAGGTGGTAGTCATACAAGCTTTGCACCCATTGCGGCAAAAGAAAAATAACCACCGTACCAACCAAGGGGCCCAGTCTGGTTCCTGCTCCGCCCACAATGACTCCGACGAGGAACAGGATTGACTTGTCAAACGTGAAAGTATCACTATTGAAATACGCATTTTGAAAGGCGAATAAAGCTCCGGCGAGTCCTGCCGTACACGCGCTGATAGCAAAAGCCATGATCTTCCAGTTCCTTACATGAACACCTACTGTAGCGGCTGCCACTTCACTGTTGCCCATGGCCCGAAATGTTCTGCCAAAACGCGAGGTGAAGAGATTGTCGATCAAAACAGTGACGATCAAAGCGACTACCGCGATAAACCAATAATAAGAGACTGTTCCCAATGGCGCACCAAACAAACGGGCTTCCGGCAGATACAGACCAGCCGGTCCGCCTGTTACTTCCACCCAGCGATTCGCGACGATTTCCACGAGCAGCCCAAAGGCAATCGTCACCATTGCCAGATAGGGCCCCTTCGCACGGAGAGAGAGCATCGCTACCAGCCCTCCGGCAGCGGCACAGAGCAATACGCCCAAGAGCAGACTGAGCAAAAACGGCATGCCTGCAACTGTACAAAGCCCGGTCACATAAGCCCCGATCGCATAGAAACCGGCATGCCCCAAGGACAGTTGTCCCGAAAGGCCAACCAGAAGGTTCAGCCCCGCTACTACGATGTACGTATAGAGAAAGCCCTGGGCCATGTGAACGTAATACGAATTGGGGAACAGCCAAGGAAAGAAATAAAGGGCGACGGCAACCAACAGGTAAAGGAGTCCTTTTTTCATTTCAGAATTTCTCCTTTATTTTCTTGCCCAATAATCCTTGAGGCAGAAAGATCAATACGATCAAAATAAGGAGAAATGCGCTCGCATCCTTGTAGGCGGAGCTATACAAAGAAAACACCTGTTCGATAACGCCGAGCAGAAGACCTCCGATCAAAATGCCTAATGGATTGGTCAATCCCCCGATAATCGCTGCAGCAAATGCTTTCAAGCCCAGATTGGCTCCCATGAAAAACGCTGTATTGGTAATCGGTCCGACGAGAATGCCGCCGATGCCGGCAAGTGCCGACGAGAGCGCAAAAGCCAGTACCGCCATTCTTTTCGGATTGATCCCCATGAGCGAGGCTGCCTCCGAATTATAGGCCACTGCAGCCAACGCCTTTCCCAACAGCGATTTATTTAAAAAGAAAAAGAGACAGGCCATGATGATAATCGCACCGACGGCTACAAACAACTCATGCTTGGTGATGCCCACGGTGCCAAACCGATATACCTCGCTGCCGAAAGGGGAAGGAAAGGGGATGACATTCCTCCCCCAAATCAGCATGGCAATATTTCGTATCATCAAAGAGACCGCCACCGTGCTGAGAATCCAGCCTACAGACAGGAGGTGGCTGAGAGGGCGTATGGCTCCCCTCTCCAGACCCCAGCCCAGAAGACCCATCGCTGCCGCCACAATCATCAAGGTGAACAGAATGGAAACGATCAGATTCATTCCTGAAGAGGTCATTGCCCCAAGTGAGGTCAAGCCCAGCAATGCCCCCAGCATCAAGAAATCCCCTTGGCCAAAATTCATGGTGCGGGTTGTCACATAGGTAATATAATAGCCCTGGGCGATAATAGCGTAGATGCTTCCCAGAATCAATCCGCTTACGATGGCTTGCAGCAAAAGCAATTCCTCCTTTCACAACTTTTTAAGTAAGCACAAAGCAGATCAATCCTTTGTCCTTTTTAATAAATCAGACTAGTTATCAGACTCAGGGCTTGACGATTGCCCCATCCTTGTACGTCGCGAGGAACATGTTTGCGCTGGTCAAGCCCTCGTGCTTTTCTTTGGTAAAAGGCCGCTCGCCGATGGCGGTAACTCCTTTGAAGGAATCCATATTCTCGATTGCGTCCCGAATGGCTTTGGGATCTGTTCCTGCTTTTTTTACCGCTTCCAGGATCAGTTGCATGCAATCATAGCCTTGTGCCGAGGCGATCGGGAAGATGTCATCGCCAAATCTGGCCACCACCTTTTCATGAAACGCACGCGACTCTTCGCTTTGGTCAATGGTAAAGGATTGCACCATGTAGACATCTTTATTGACCAAATCGCCCACCAGCTCTTTCACTGTCGGATCGCCCATCGCCCACGATGCCACCGTCAAAGGATAGTAATCCAGCTTCTGTCTCGACTTCAGATACTGAGCAGCTTCTGGCGCCAGGCCGTAAAAAATCACGACTTCGACCTGTGCATCACGCATCTTGGCTAGTTGCGCTTCCATATTGGTATCGTTCACCTGAAAGGATTCCACGGCAGTCAAACTCATGTTGTACTGCTCTTTTAAAACGGCCTCGACGTCCGCTCTCCCGCCCTGGCCATAACCGGTCGTATCGTGCAGAAGACCAATTTTGGTCAGTTTCTTATCGGAAACAACCCACTTGAGGATGGTTTCGACCTGGCCTTTGTCGTAGGGGGCAACGCGGAAAATATAGTTTTTGTCTTCTTTTTCGTAGGTCTCCGTAATCGCTGTTCCCGTCGCGACCGGGATGATTTCCGGAATTCCCGCTTCCTGGGCGAACTTGATTTGCGCTTTGGCGTTCCCGGAGTTGGCTGGCCCGACAAAAGCGACGACCTTATCCTGTTGGATCAGACGCTGGACAATCTCTACGGATTTTTCAGGCTTGGCCTCATCATCATAGACGATCAGCTTGGCTTTTTTGCCATCTGCGCCGCCCGCTTCGTTAAAGTCGTCCACCGCCATTTGCGCTGCCCGTTTCACCGCTTCACCGAACTTGGCTGTTCCGCCGCTTAGTGAAATCGCCAGTCCGACGTTGAACACTTCCCCGCCACTTGTTGCATTTGCTGCCGCTCCGCTGGAAGCTGGCTGTCCCCCGGTTTGGCCGCCGGAGGATTGCTGGTCCAGCTGCGGACCGCATCCCGCTGCCCCAAGTGTTAAGGCCATCGTCAAAGATACCCACCATTTTGCCTTGCTCATCGTCATTACCCCCTTTTTTCTCCAAACAATTCCTTAGTGCATGACATAACCCCCGGAGATATTCACTGCTTGCCCAGTAATGCCTGTCGCCAGATCGGATGCGAGATAAACCGCGAGATTGCCGATTTCCCCCGCTTCCAGCAATCGATGCTGGGGCACATGCCTGAGTATCACTTCCTCCAACACCTCGCCTTCTGCCAACTGATAGCTTTTTGCCAGATCGGAAAGCTGGTTGCGGACAAGCGGGGTATCCACATACCCGGGACAGATGGCATTGCAGGTAACACCCGAATCTGCCGCCTCCATGGCAGTAACCCTCGTCAGCCCGATAATTCCGTGTTTGGCTGAGCAGTACCCTGCCTTAAAGGGCGCACCCATCTTTCCGTTGATGGAGGAAATGTTGATGATCCGCCCCCAGCCACGCTCCTTCATTTGGGCAAATACGGCTTGTGTAGCCACAAAAGGCCCTACCAGCATGACTTCAATGAGCTTTTGAAATTGTCTGGGATCACAGGTTTCAATCGGGGCTACATATTGAAAGCCAGCATTGTTCACCAGAATGTCGACCGGACCCATGCTTTGCTCGCATGTTGCCACCATGTGCCTGATCGATTCTGTTTCCGACAGATCTGCCTGAATCGCGATTTTCTTCTGTTGTTCCCTCTCAGCCATGGACATGATCGCCACTTCAGCTTTGCCAAGGTCAATGTCGGCAATGGCAAGATGACATCCGGCCTCGAACATTTTTTCAGCGATGGCAAGCCCGATCCCGCTTGCACCCCCGGTAATCAAAGCAACCTTGTTTTGCAGTAGATTCGTTTGCATAAGTCCTCCTTCCCTCGCCTGTAAACGTTTACAAAACAGAATATTTGCAAACTTCATGCCAAAGAAAGGAAGCAGAATCCATCAGGGGTAACACATCCGTGTTGATTTTTTGCGACACTACTCCTGTAGCATATGTACGACATGTAGCGATATTGAGACATTATTTTTGAGCAATCTGGTGTTTTTCCAGCTTTCGATACAAGCTGGCTCGATGGATCCCCAGAAGCTGAGCGGCTTGTACTTTATTTCCTTCACAGTGAGCGAGCGCCGCCTCCAATACCCTCTTTTCTGTCTTGGCCAGTTCTGCTTCCAGATCGAGCGAAATACCTTCACTTGTTCTGACCACCTGTTTGTCCAGCAAATAAGGCGGGAGATGCTCAAGATCGAGCTCGCCCTCTTCCGCCAGCTGCACAGCCCGCTCCAAGACGTTATTCATCTCGCGGAGATTTCCTGGCCATTTATGTGCAAAAAAGATATTCTGAACCCGTTCGCTCAGGCCCGAGACATTTGTATAAAGCTCTGCATTCAGCTTGTTGATCAGCTTGCCTGCGAGCGAGAGAATCGTCGCCCCTTGCACACGCAGCGGCGGCAGATTGATCATGAAGACGTTCAGCCGATAATACAGGTCCTCGCGAAATTTGCCCTCTTGAATCAGTTTTTCCAAAGGGCGGTGCGTGGCAGCGATAACGCGAATGTCCACACCGATCGGCCGGGTTGCACCGATCCGCTCCACCTCTCTTTCCTGCAAAACCCGAAGCAGCTTGGCTTGCATGTCCAGTGGCATATCCCCGATTTCATCCAGGAACAAGGTTCCCTGGTTGGCCAACTCAATCTTTCCGGGCTTGCCCCCCTTTTTCGCTCCGGTAAACGCTCCCTCTTCATACCCAAACAGCTCCGCTTCCATCAAATCCTTGGGAATGGCAGCACAATTTACACGGACAAATGCTCCCTCGGCCCGGCTGCTTGCTTCATGGATGGCGTGGGCAAACAACTCCTTGCCTGTCCCGCTTTCCCCCAGAATCAACACCGAAGACCTGGTTTTGGCAATCCGCTTGGCCATCTGCACGGCTTCTTTCATCAACGGATGCTCCGCCATGATGTGGGCAAAGGAATATTTGGCACCCATCATTCGCTTTAGCTCCTGCCGATAGAAATCCAGCTTCCGCTCCATGATGTTGTACCTCTCGACGATGCTCCTCAGCTCTCGCAAATCGCTGAACACCACTTTTCCCAAAGCGCCAACCGTCTCCTCTCCCTCTTTTAACGGCATCCGGCTGACGATGATCTCTCTGTCACCGATTCTCATCAGTTGATCGATCTCTGCCTTTCCGGTCTGGATGACGACATGCATCCTCGTATTTTCAATTACTTCCGTTATATGTCTCCCGATGGCCTCCTCAATCGTCGTGCCCAAAAAGTCGCAGTAGCTCTGGTTGATCATCGTGATGATTCCGTTTTTATCGCACATGACGATACCATCGTACAACTGTTCCACCAGTTCTTTGAATTGATGAAGCTCCCGCTCCTGCTCAGACCACAAGCCGCCCTTATCAGATGAGTTTGGCATGATCTGAAAAATCGAGAGTCCGCCCACTACCTTTTCCTCGGAGAAAAGAGGCAAACGGTCAACCAAAAACAGCTTTTCGCCAAACTGGATTTCCCTGCGAAGACTTGCTTTCCCCTGATTCATGACCTGCAGCATATCAGAGCCGGGCGCAATGCTGATGATCGGCCGATTGATGATTTCTTCCTTTTTTAAGCCCAGCAACTGGGCACAAGCGTTATTCACATGGGTGATGATGCCGCCGCGATCCACAAAAACAAAACCATGCGGCATATTATCCAAAAATTCAAACAACGAAAACTCCACGCGTACACCCCTCCTTCTCCTTCCACTTTACCGAAAAAAAGGAAAAGAAAAAAGGAGCCTTTTTGCTCCTTTCCTTTTCCTGTCGCTCATACGATATCCGTGGTGTCCCAAAGACTGAGATCATCGTGGTCCGTGTGACTTTCTTCAAAACGCCCGCAATCGGGCTCCAAGCAAAGCATCCCGTCCAGTTGACTGTCATGAAACGGCAAACCGTGCGTGCCGCCGCAGTAGGGACATGTCCACATATGGTGTCCTCCTTTGATTGAAGTCCTTTCCATACATGTAGTTTACCCCAGATGCTTTCTCTGTTAGTCAACCTTGTTGTTTTCCCAGAACTGCAGGTAGGAATAAGGATTGAACGCAACATCATCGGACGCTCGGTACAGGCCAAAATGCAAATGGGGCGGAAACATGCCAGAGGTCCCTGGAGCCCCATAGCCTGTCGTCCCCACAAATCCAATCAGTTGGCCTGCCTGGATTCGCGTTCCCACCTGTAAATCGGGACAATAAGCCTGCAAATGTGCGTAATACATTTTAAACTTGCCTGAATCATCCGTAATATTGATCCTCCAGCCGCCATAGGTATTCCAACCAATCCGGTTGATCACGCCGTCTCCCACACTGTAAACCGGTGTTCCTTGAGGAGCCATGATGTCGATGCCCTCGTGTGAACGAGCATTTCCCGAATGGCTTTCGCTCCACTCTCGCGCTGATCCGTAGCTGTCACCGTATGCTTCGTAGTGGCTATGCTTATCAAAAGGGAACACATAGCGTTCCGAGAGCAGATCTGCATTCTTTACCTGTGCAGTGACCGGAGAAGCTGCTATTTTGGCAGACTGCTCGTGATCTTCATCACGTGTCCGAATCTTCACTACTTTCGCCCTGTTATCCCAGGCGACCGAATACCCCAGCGTTTCACTCACAAAGCGGACAGGGATCATAGTCCTTTGATTTTGAATCACGGTTGCTGTATCCAGCGTCACACGTTCTCCATTCACATAACCAATCCGGCTGTCGGCAAATACAGCGACTTGATTCACGCCATCCCGCAGCGTAACCCGGCGAGAATCCGCATCATAGGAAACCTTCGTTCCCAACTGCTCTGCAACAAAGCGTATCGGGACGAGGATTCGCCCGTTTTGATGCAGAGGCGGAACATCCGTTTTCACACCGATGCCATCTACTATCAAAGAGATGACAGGGCCTGGTGATTGGGCAAAAGCCGCTTTGCTGTGAAAGATCGTGAAAACCGTCACAAGCAAAAACGCGCCCAGAATCCTGCTGATCAGACGAGAGCTGTTACTATGTAAGCAGCGGTTCATCTTATCCCCCCTGTGCGATTTTTGTCGTACACATTATCGCACAGGGAGAAAGACAGGTTCCAGACGCAAAAATTGTTAATCAGCGAGATCCAGTCTCGTATACCTTTCCGAGTGCTGCCGGGGCACTGGATCGTCCCACTACTCCAGCCAGCACCAGGATGGTGAGCACATACGGAAGCATAAAGATCACTTCTGTCGGTACATATTTGGTCAAGCCAAAAATTTGAACCAGGGACTTGATCGCTTGCGCAACCCCGAAGAACAGGGCAGCGCCCATCGCTCCCATCGGATGCCATTTCCCGAAAATGAGTGCTGCAAGGGCAATAAAGCCTTGCCCGGAAACGGTGTTATGAGAGAAGTTGCTGGTCGTTGTGAGCGAGATGGTCGCTCCGCCCATCGCTGCCAAGGCACCGGAGATCAGCACTGCTGTATAGCGCATCCGCTTTACATTGATCCCGACTGTATCGGCTGCGCGCGGATGCTCACCGACAGCGCGGAGGCGAAGTCCAAACGATGTTTTAAAGAGCAAATACCAGGAAAAAGCAACGAGTGCAAACGCAATATAACTGGTGGGATAGCCTTCAAAAATAGCATGTCCCAAGATCGGAATATCGCTAAGCAAAGGAATGTGCCACTTTCCAAAGACCTGTTGAAGGGTGGTTGTTTGCCCTGCACCGTGGAAGATGATTTTGGTCAGGTAAACCGAAAGACCGACAGCCAAAAAGTTCAGGGCTACGCCACTGACAACCTGATCGGCCCGAAAGGTAATCGATGCAACCGCATGCGGTGCTGCGAAGATTGCCCCGGCGATACATGCGCCCAGAAAGCCGATCCACGGAGCCAGTCCGCCAAACGTATCCTGTGCAAAATAAGTAACCACCGCACCTGTAAAGGCGCCAATTACCATCATGCCCTCCAGCGCAATGTTGACAACCCCGGATCGCTCCGAGTACATCCCGCCCAAAGCGGCAAATATCAAGGCAGTGGAAAACACGATGGTGTCATGCAAAAGGTTGCTGAGTACGACTCCCCAATCCATCAGTGTCCACCCTCCTTTTTCTTCCAGATTGGCTTAATGAAAAACTTCACGATGCCATGAGCTGCAACAAAGAAGATGACGGAAGAGATGACCACCCGGATCAATTCCACCGGAACACCTGCACCAAACTTCATGCCTGCTGCCCCGAACGTCAATATCCCGAACAGAATCGCTCCCAATACAACGCCAAGCGGAGTGTTGCCGCCGATCAAGGCAACGGCAATTCCGTCAAACCCGTAGCCCGGCTGTGCAGCCATGATGGATTGATAGTGGAAGACGCCCAAAATCTCGCATGCGCCCCCGATTCCGGCGAACATCCCGCCGACGAACATTGCGTTGACAACGTTGCGGTTTACATTCATGCCTGCGTACTCCGAAGCGTTCGGATTCAGACCGACAGCACGCAGCTCAAAGCCACTCTTGGTTTTCCACAACAGGACGTAGAAGAAGACAGCCGCCAATACGGCAAGCAATGTTCCCCAGTGCAGGCGCGCACTGTCAAACATTTGCGAGAGCCATGCAAAGGAAATCGATGCCGAGTCCTTGATCATATCGGAGCGTTGTTGGCCTTCCGCCACGTAAAACGCTTTGAGAATATAGTTGGCAAAATAAAGGGCGATCCAGTTCAGCATGATCGTCGTAATGACCTCGTTTACACCGCGGGCCGCCTTTAGCCAACCGGCGATGGCTCCCCACAAACCTCCTGCCAGACCACCCGCCAGTACAGCCAGCGGCGCATGAAGGTACCAGGGAAGATCAACGGAGATCCCAACCGCTGTGGAAGCGATCATCCCGATGATAAACTGCCCCTCCGCTCCGATGTTAAACAAACCGGTACGGAAGGCAAATGCTACAGAAAGACCTGTAAAGATCAGCGGAGTGATCTGTCGAATCGTTTCCCCAAAGTTATACGCATTGCCAAAAACCTTTTCAATCAAGGATGCATAGGCCTTGACCGGGTTAAAGCCCCCCGCCAGCATGGCAATCGCGCCCGTCAGCAAGCCGAGGATAATGGCAGCAACCGGCACGAGGAAGGATTCCTTGGTAAAAATGGCGATGACTCTATTCACCGTTGCCGCCCCCTTGCATACGTTTTCCTCCGGACATCATCAAGCCGAGCTCTTGCTCGTTCGTCTCTTTCGCATCGACAATGCCGACAATCTGGCCTTCGTAAATAACAGCAATGCGATCGGACACATTGATAATTTCGTCCAGTTCCAAGGACAGCAGCAGCACAGCTTTACCTTTGTCACGCTGCTCAATCAGCCGTTTATGAATAAATTCGATCGCCCCGACATCGAGGCCGCGCGTCGGCTGAGCCGCGATCAACAGATCAGGGTCCTTGTTTACTTCGCGAGCGATAATTGCCTTTTGCTGATTTCCTCCGGAGAGTGCACGGGCTTTCGTGTAAATACTGGGTGTCCGCACATCAAACTCCTTGATCAGCTTGCTGGCATGCTTGTCAATCGCCGGATAGTCCAGGAATCCGTTTTTATTAAATTCCTTATGGAAATACGTCTCCAAAACCATGTTTTCGCTCATGGAAAAATCGAGAATAAGACCGTGTTTGTGACGATCCTCTGGAATATGTGACAAGCCAGACTCTGAGATCAGACGCGGTGACTGATTGGTAATCTCTTGCCCTTTCAGAAGAACCCGGCCGCTGGAAGCTTTTCGAAGGCCGGTCAAAACCTCGATCAACTCACTTTGGCCGTTTCCATCGACGCCAGCGATCCCGAGGATTTCGCCCCCTCTGACCTCCAGGCTGATGTTGTTTAATGCATTGACGCCACGGTTTCCCATAGCGGTCACGCCTTCCACAGACAAGATCACTTCTTTGGGGCGGGATGGCTGCTTGTCCACCCGGAAGTTTACTTCTCTGCCCACCATTTTGGCAGCAAGCTCATCCGTGTTTGTGTCTTTGATCGCAAGCGAATCAATAACCTTTCCTCTGCGGATGATGGTGACGGAATCGCACACAGCCATAATTTCTTTTAGCTTGTGCGTAATCAAGATAATGGTTTTTCCCTCTTTGACCAGATTATGCATGATCTCGATCAGTTCCATAATTTCCTGAGGGGTCAGTACAGCAGTAGGCTCGTCAAAAATCAGAATGTCCGCACCGCGGTAAAGCGTTTTCAAAATCTCTACGCGCTGCTGCATTCCCACCGAAATGTCTTCGATTTTCGCTCGCGGATCTACCTTCAGGCCATATTGATTGGAGAGCTTCTCCACGTCCTGAATGGCTCGCTGCATATCTATCTTTAACCCGGATTTCGGTTCATTTCCCAATACAATGTTTTCAGCAACAGTAAACTTTTCCACGAGCATAAAATGCTGGTGGACCATGCCAATTCCAAGTTCATTTGCTACATTCGGGCTCGTGATTTTAACGACCTTTTCATTAATCAGGATGTCGCCCTCTTCAGGCTGATACAATCCGAACAACACGTTCATCAACGTGGATTTGCCAGCGCCGTTCTCTCCCAGGAGGGCGTGGATCTCCCCTTTTTTCACGACAAGGTTGATGTTGTCATTGGCAATAATGCCGGGGAAGCGCTTGGTAATACCGCGCATTTCAACAACAGTCTGTACAGGTTTCAACCATGTTCCCCCCGTTTTCGTGGGTCTATTGTAGAAGGTAAAGAACAAGGCTAGTCGCTCGAACTAGCCTTGTCTCTCTCAGCTTTCCGCTCTTACTTTTCTGGTACAGTGATTTCGCCTTTGACGATCTTCTCTTTGAACTCATCCGCCAGCTTCAGGACATCAGCTGGTACGTTCTTGGTGGAGGTGTCAGCGAGGCCAACACCGTTCTCAGCAAGGCCGAGCCATACGATTTTTCCGCCTTCGAACTTGCCGTCGATTACGTCTTTGGATACACGGTAAACAGCTTCGTCTACGCGTTTTACCATGGAAGTCAGGGTAACGTCGTCACCAAATGTCAGGGATTGGTCTTTGTCCACACCGATTACCCATACGTCTTGACCTTTGGATTTGCGGTTTTTAGCTTCGTTGAACACGCCGTCGCCAGTTGCACCGGACGCGTGGAAGATGATGTCCGCGCCTTGGTCGTACATTTGGGAAGCAGTAGATTTGCCCAGGTCTGGTTTGTCAAATGCACCCGTGTAAACAGTAATAACTTGTACGCTTGGGTCTACAGCTTTTACACCTTCAGCAAAGCCAACTTCAAAGCGTTTGATTACCGGGATTTCCATACCACCCACGAAACCAACCTTTTTGGACTTGGACATTTTCGCTGCGACTACACCAGCCAGGTAGGAACCTTCATGCTCTTTGAAGAGTACGGATTCTACGTTTGGTGCATCTACTTCTGCATCGATGATGGCCAGCTTGCTGTCAGGGTTTTCTGTTGCTACCTTTTTCACGTGGTCACCGATTACAAAACCGATACCCCAAGTGAGATCCCATTTGTCTTTTACGAATTGAGTCAGGTTCGGGATGTAATCTGCATCAGAGGTAGATTGCAGATAGTCTACGCTTTCTTTCGGCAGATTCAGGTCTTTTTGCAGCTTTTGCAGACCTTCCCACGCGCTTTGGTTAAACGAGTTGTCGTTTACCCCACCAATGTCGGTAACCATACCGATGCGAGTGGTTGCGGCTGCTTCTCCCCCTTGTGCTCCACCTTGATTGCCAGCACCTTGGTTCTGTCCTTCGGGTTTGCTACCACAGCCAGCCAGAACGAGTGACAGGCTAAGGGTAGCTACGGATAGGACGGAAAGTACCTTTTTCATGTCAGAATACCCCCTGTTTTTTTGTGTGAAAAAACGCATTGGCGCTTTTTCTGAAAGTAGGTGAAACATTTTTGTTGGTCAACACACATTGTTCCCGCTGCTAGAGAGGGAAAACAGTCTGGACCGGTTGGTAAGATGAAATTGTTGAGCGAGGTTTCCCTCACTGTTACAACCGTCTGCGTACGACATGAAAGTGAAATTTGTCTGCCCGGAAGTAATTATGCGAATACAGGACAGGTCTTTCATTTTCGTCGTAATGGATCTGCTTTAAGAGTAAAAGAGGAGTCGTTTTGCTGCATTTCAATAGCGGAGAAGCCTTTTCAGAGTAACCCAAAGGTTCGATATCCGCAATCGCATAGGAAATGCGTATCCCCGTAACAGACTCCAGCCACTTGAAAATAGACTCTCCACCCTCGGTATAGCCCCCAGGAACAAGATGAGCAGGTATCCGGTCCATGCAATAGACGACCGGCTCCCCATCCGCCGTACGAATGCGTTCTACCATGAGAACACCTTCGCCTGGATTGAGAGAAAGGCGTTTCCGTTCTTCCTCTGCAGGTTCGCCGTAGGCAGTACGCAAAATAGTTGTGCCGGCCTGATAGCCCTGGCGTTCGATCGCATCCGTCACACTAAAGAGTTCCCCAATTCCTCCCGAAAAAACAGGCCGGGCATTAATAAATGTCCCTACTCCATGCTTTCGGATGACAATTTTCTCCTCTTCGAGAAGACGGAGTGCTTCCCGCAGCGTCGCTCGACTTACGCCCAACTGTTTGGACAGATCGGCTTCGGAAGGGAGACGCACCCCGGGTTTTAGTGTCCCAGATTCGATGTCGCTTTTGATCTTGTCCATTACCAAGAGACAAAGCGAACGGAAACTCCCCTTGATGCTCATCTTCCTTCACTCCTGCATTCTCTGCTATTCAATAGGTAAGACGTCAGACCTCTTAAACACAAAAGACGATAACAACAATTTCCTTTGTATCCTTAAAAATTGTACCTTAGGGGCCGATATCATGCAAGCCAATTTTTTTTATTGCTTGCCAGCCCCGCTGGTATGTTATGGGTTTGTTTCTATCAGGAAATATTGCTTTCGGGCGTAGGTCTGGGCAGGCGAACCTCTCGCGGCTTGCTGCCTTCGTAGGGTCCAACAATGCCCTGCGCTTCCATCATGTCGATCAAACGGGCAGCTCTCGTATAACCAACCCGCAGCCTGCGCTGCAAAAGGGAAGCGGATGCCTGCTGGGCCTCGACAACCACCTGGACGGCCTGATCGTACATATCGTCATCTGCGACAGGTTGTGCATCTTCGCTTATTTCTTCGGGGATCATATCTTCCTGGTAGCGAGCCTCTTGCTGTTCTTTGACAAACTTGACGACTTCCTCTACTTCCTTGTCAGAGACAAACGCCCCCTGCACACGGGTTGGTTTGGAAGCGCCCATCGGCAGATAGAGCATATCTCCGCGTCCGAGCAGCTTTTCTGCGCCTCCCATGTCCAAAATCGTGCGGGAGTCAGCCATAGAAGAGACGCCGAACGCAATCCGCGACGGGATGTTTGCCTTGATCAACCCTGTAATGACATCCACGGAAGGCCGCTGTGTCGCGATGATCAGGTGGATACCGGCAGCACGGGCCATCTGAGCCAGGCGACAAATCGCATCCTCCACTTCTCCCGGCGCGACCATCATTAGATCGGCCAGCTCATCGACGATCACAACGATGTAGGGCAGCGGGGAGCCTTCCGCCTGCTGATTGTACATTTCGATGTTGCGGCTGCCTGTTTTGGCAAACAGGTTGTAACGCCGCTCCATCTCTGAGACGACCTTTTTCAGGGCGACCGAAGCGCGGCGCGGATCTGTTACAACCGGCGCCAGCAGATGCGGAATGCCGTTGTAGACGTTCAGCTCCACCATTTTCGGGTCGACCATCATCAGTTTTACTTCATCCGGGCTTGCCTTGAACAGAATACTCATGATCAATCCGTTGATACACACCGACTTCCCGCTGCCCGTCGCTCCTGCCACCAACAGATGAGGCATTTTGGTCAGGTCGGCTACGATCGGCTCGCCGGAAATATCGCGCCCCAGCGCCACTGTCAGCTTTGCCGATGCATCCTGGTAGGACGCTGACTCCAATACTTCGCGCAGGGAAACCATGGCTACTTCGGAATTGGGAATCTCAATCCCGATCGCCGATTTGCCGGGAATCGGGGCTTCAATCCGAATATCCTTGGCAGCCAGCGCAAGGGCCAAGTCATCAGTCAGACTGACGATCCGACTAACCTTTACGCCCGTCGCAGGCTGGACTTCGTACCGCGTAACAGCCGGTCCGCGATGGACTTCGGAAACAATGGCATTGACCCCAAAGCTTTTCAGCGTCTGCACCAGTTTGTTGGCATTGGAAGTATGATCAACATCTTTCCCCGGCGTAAAGCTTTTCGGACGAGGCAGCATTTGCAAACTGGGAAGGACATACGGAATACTTAGCTGCACTTCTTCACTTTCCAGCGTGCCAAATATCTCTTCATCCCCCTCTAGCGAGAAGGTAATTTCTCTCTCTGGCGTCTGTTTTGCAGATACGGCCTTGTGTCGTGCAGCAGCAGGGGGGAGATTTTCCTCTGTATCGCTCTCTCCCTCAGCAACTAGTCTTTCAGCAAAATCTCGAATGAGCGGTGCTACAACTGGAGGTGATGGTTCGCTTACCGCTCCGTTCTCCGGATGATCTTCCGTCGAAGTTTCAGCGCTTAAGGCCGCACTGGATTGACCCTCTGGGGCGACTGCATCATCTGCTTGCTTGGCTTTGGCAGCTTCCCGCTTCTCCTCTGCCTTCTGCTTCCTTTTTTCGCTTTCGGACTGCAGCATCTCCACAGAATCTTTGACCGAATCTTTCAGCTTGGTATAAAACATCGAGAGCTTGTCTTTCGTAAACAAAGCCATATCTACATACGAAAGATTAAATAAAAACATGATCCCGACCAGGATCAAAAAGCCGATGATGATACCGGTTCCGACGAGTCCGACGAGGCTGTTGCAGATCGCAAAGAAAACAGCGCCGAGCATTCCGCCGCCGACGCCTGTCGTCGAAACCTTTTGACTGTGATCCAGCCAGATCCGGTCCCAGGTCACACGGATGATGCTTTGATCCGCAAAGGTTCCGCCTGCCGTTACCTGCTTGAACAAAAACAGATGATCCCAGGTTAACACGGCCAGCAGTATGAGCAGAAGTCCGAAAACTCGCAGGGAAAGACGGGGCGGCTTTCGGGTAAACATCATATGTACGGACAGCCCCATGATGATGAGAGGGATGGTAAAATCCCAGGACCCTGCGAAGAATCGGAACAGAAAGGCAAGTATATTTTTGCCAAGCCAGCCGCTCTCCAATAATCCGATCAGGCACAGAACAATCAAGACTAAACCCAGCAGCTCCAGTTTTACAACAGAGGCAACTGCCGTTTGCGACTTTCTTCTCTCTCTTCTACTCAGGTGGCATGCCTCCTTTCTTTCTTTTCCTGTGGGCAAAAGCACGCCAACGTATAAAAAGGCAGCCGGGATGCTGTTCGGCTGCTGTTCGTTCACGTCTAGTATAACACAGGAAAATCGTAGAAATACAGGACTTATTCCCCGAATCCTTCCGGGCGGAAGCGAATGATTTGCCCAGGCATATAGGCCGGATTAAGGTAGTCCTGCGGGTTGGGACTGATCAGGCGAACCATTCTTCCTTCGTAGGGGCTGGTCTGTTCAACGACCATGGTCGCCTCTCCGATTGGCAACTCTCGCAGGACCTGCTTTTCCACTTGATCCATCCCTTCGAAAACCACTTCCATAGGCATGACTGAGTAAAAAATCACTGCAGCACCTTCTCTCCATTACGGGCTATTTCTATCAGTTCGTTCAGTTTTTTCAACGCTTTTCCCAGCCCTCCAACTTCGTCAATCAATCCGTATTTGACGGCGTCTGTTCCAACGACATTTGTTCCGATGTCTCGCGTCAGCTCTCCTGTCCTCAGCATCAGCTCGCGGAATTTATCTTCCGTGATGTTGGAGTGGCGGGAAATGAAGCTGACGACGCGATCCTGCATTTTGTCGAGGTATTCAAAGGTTTGCGGCACCCCGATGACGAGTCCGGTCAGGCGGATCGGATGGATCGTCATGGTCGCTGTTTCCGCAATAAAGGAATAATCCCCCGCTACTGCGATCGGTACACCGATGCTGTGACCGCCGCCAAGAACCAGAGTGACAACCGGCTTCGACAGAGAAGCGACCATCTCTGCAATCGCCAGACCTGCCTCTACATCTCCACCGACCGTATTTAAAATCACCATAACTCCTTCAATCTTGCTGTTTTGCTCTGCGGCCACCAACTGAGGAATAATATGCTCGTATTTGGTCGTTTTATTTTGCGGCGGAAGCTGGATGTGCCCCTCTACCTGACCGATTACCGACAAGCAGTAGATGTTGCTTTCCAGTTGCGGGACATTGGTTTGCCCCAATGTAGTAATCGAATCAATCAATCGTTTCTTGGAGTCATCGTTGCCCGGGCTTTCAGCCGGAGGCTGTGCACGCTGCGGGTCCTCAACGGGAGTCGTTTGCGGTGGCTCCTCTGCACCACTAAAAGGTGGTCGATTCAAGTATTCTGGCCTGTTTCGGTTTTGCATGAATCCTCCTCCTTCACTGTCTGTGATAGTATGGATAAGATTCGGCTTTCTTACTCATTTTAGTAGGTAAGGAAATCTACTGAAGGAGGAAAACCGAAATGCCAACCAGACGTGAAGAAGACTTGTCACAAGCTGCTGATGAAGTCGCCACAAACAACTACCAGCCTTCTGACTATCAGAGCAGCTCCTTTACGGAAAAAGGACTGGCGGTTACGCATGAACAGGTCAGCGATGACTATATGGAAGGAAACAATGATCCAGCAAAACGGCCTTGAACGATTTTCTCCTCTCATCGAGGGACAACAGTATTGACCGCAAGCGTGCACATCCCATTTTATGAAAAATGTATTGACGTTTTACACAGAAAAAACCCCTGAAATCTCAGGGGTTTTTTCGATGCCTCCGTTTGTCTTGCCCTACACTTCCATAATGATTGGCAAGATCATCGGACGGCGGCGGGTCTGATCATACAAGAACCGACCCAGCGCTTCTTTTACGTTGTTTTTCAACGACGACCATTCATTTACATTTTCTTCCATGCATTTTACAAGTGTTTGGGTGACGATGCGATTTGCCTCTTCCAACAGCTCTTCCGATTCCCGTACATAGACGAAACCGCGGGAAATAATGTCGGGACCAGACAAAATCGTACCATTTTGTTTGCTGAGTGTAACGACGACTACCAGTATTCCATCCTGTGAAAGTAATTTTCTGTCCCGAAGAACAATATTTCCTACATCTCCTACACCCAGACCGTCAATCAATACATTGCCCGCGTGAACCTTCGGACCGAATCGCGCTTTTCCTCCCGAGATTTCCACTGTGTCGCCATTATCCAAAAGGAAAATGTTTTCACTGGGAACACCCACTTGTTCTGCCAGAACGCCGTGCATCCTCAGCATGCGGAACTCACCGTGGATGGGAATGAAATACTGCGGCTTCATCAAGTTCAACATCAGTCGAAGGTCTTCCTGACTGCCGTGACCGGAAACGTGGACGGTTCCGTTCGGTCCGTGACCGCCATAAATCACTTCTGCGCCGATGCGCGACAATTGATCAATCGTACGTGCAACGTATTTTTCATTGCCTGGGATGGGGGTTGCTGCGATTACTACAGTATCTCCTGGAAGGATGTCAATTTTCCGATGGGCGGATCGGGCCATACGGGTGAGCGCTGACATGGGCTCTCCCTGACTTCCAGTGGATAAAATAACGACTTGCTCAGCAGGCAGCTTGTTCACCTCATCCGTCTCGATCAAAAGCCCTTCCGGTACGTTCAAATACCCCAGGTCTTTACTGATATTGATGACGTTTTGCATGCTCCTGCCCACGACTGCAATTTTCCGGCTATACTCTGCCGCTGCGTCCACAACCTGTTGAATCCGATGGACGTTCGAGGCAAAGGTAGAGACGATAATTCTTCCCGTCGCTTTGCTGAAAACGTCTTTGATCGCAACCCCGACGGAACGCTCCGATCCGGTAAAACCAGGGCGCTCCGAATTCGTACTGTCAGAGAGCAGACACAATACACCACGGTCACCGATCATCGCCATTTTGGCCAGGTCCGCCTGCTGGTTGTTGACAGGTGTCTGATCAAACTTGAAGTCTCCGGTGTGAACGATGTACCCTTCCGGCGTTTCCAAGCAAACCCCTACGCTATCCGGGATGCTGTGGTTGACACGAAAAAATGTCGCCTTCATGCCTCCGAGAACGAGCTCCGAGTCGCTGTTGATTAACATGCGCTTGGTATCATTTAGGATACCCGCTTCTTTTAATTTTGCTTCAATCAGACCCAAAGTTAATTTTGTCGCATATACCGGTACTTTCAATCGTTTTAGCACATAGCTCAGTCCGCCAATGTGGTCTTCGTGTCCGTGCGTAACAATAATACCGCGTACTTTGTCGCGATTTTCCTCCAGGTACGTGATGTCCGGGATCACCATGTCAATTCCCAGCATTTCCTCCTCCGGGAATTTTAAGCCAGCGTCAATGACTACGATGTCATCATCGCATTGGATCACGTACATGTTTTTCCCAATTTCGCCTACTCCGCCCAAGGCGAAAATGAGAACAGAGTGATTCGATTTTGCCAAAACGTGTAACCTCCTATATTTAGTTGTCTATCACACTCAAATTAACCGCCCCAAATCACTTATCCTCATTATACCCGAATGGAAAAGTGGAACACAAGAAAAAAGAACCACAGACCCAAATTGTTCTCGACACGAAAAATAGGACCCTAAAAATCGTATGGAATTGAAAGAAACTGACAGACTATAGGTAACTTACCGAAAAGGGGGTTGACCTCTTGTCTCTTTGGCAATGGCTGAAATACAGGAAGGAAAACGGAAGAGCAGCACCTCCTCTTAGTAAGCCGTCTGATTCATCCTTGCCCGCAGAGCAGCGTATCTCCGACAAGCTGGAGCACTCGATCACCCATCTGAAAGAAGTATTTGCCGATACGGACGATCTTATTGTTCGTCGCATTCACGCGTTTGGCCGTATCCCGGCAGCGCTTTTTTATTTGGAACATTTAACGGACCAGCGCGAATTGCAGACCAGTATCCTTCGGCCTATTTTGGGGACAGATGCTTTGGCGGACAAGGAAAGCCACCCGGTCGAAGCTAATCTCATCAACCGCATCACTCAAGACTCCCTTCTGACGGGGAATGTTTATGTTGAAAATGACTGGTCCTGTCTGATTGAGCACATCTTGTATGGACGTGTGCTGATCTTTTTGGAGGGACAGTCAAAAGCAATCGTGGCCGAGGCTTCAAAAAAGGAATACCGTTCGATCAGTCAGCCGGAAACAGAGCCTGTCATACGCGGACCCCGTGAAGGCTTTATTGAAAATTACAGTGTCAATCTGTCTCTCCTGCGAAATCGTCTGCCCACTGCGGATTTGGTTATCAAGACGATCCAGGTCGGGCAGAGGACAAAAACAAAGGTTGCCGTCTGCTACCTGCGGGATGTGTGCAATCCCGCTTTGGTACACGAAGTGCTTCATCGGCTAAACAGCATTGAGATCGACGGTATCGTTGATTCGGGCTATTTGGAACAGTATATCGAGGATAACAATTTCTCGCCCTTTCCCCAAATCCAAAACACGGAGAGGCCGGATAAATCGGTCGCCAATTTGCTGGAAGGCCGAGTGGTTATCATCGTGGACGGTTCCCCGTTTGCCTTGATCGCTCCAGCCGTGTTCAGCCAATTTTATCAGTCCGTTGATGATTATTCCGAGCGCTATCTTTTATCCAGCTTTGTTCGTTTATCACGGCTGGTTGCCCTGCTGTTTTCCCTGATCTTTCCCGCCTTGTATGTATCGGTCATCTCGTACAATCCAGAACTGATCCCGACGGAGTTTGCCGTCGCCGTAGCGGGAGGAAGAGCAGGGGTTCCCTTTCCTGCACTGGTAGAGGTGCTGATCATGGAGATCTCCATGGAAGTTTTGCGCGAAGCGACGATTCGGCTCCCGCAGCAGGTCGGCGGTGCATTGTCCATCGTAGGCGTGCTGGTGATCGGACAAGCTGCTGTTTCTGCCGGATTCGCCAGCCCGATCACCGTTGTCGTGATCGCATTGACGACGATTGGCTCCTTTGCCACTCCCGCTTACAATATGGCGCTCGCGCTGCGGCTGCTTCGTTTTCCCCTGATCATTTTGGGCGGTGTTTTTGGATTGTACGGGGTGATGGTCGGATTGATTCTGATTGTGAACCATATGCTTTCCGTACGCTCCTTCGGCGTCCCGTATATGAGTCCTGTTGTCCCCGGCCAATGGCAAGGGATGAAGGACACAGTAGTACGCGCTCCTTTTTGGACCAGCCGAAAGAGACCGGCCTTCCTGCATCCGCAAGATCCCGTTCGGTCTGGCGATAGTAGCAAGCCATTAAATGAAAAGCCACACAACCCATTAGACCCCGTGGCAGTTGGTAATAGGAGGCGAGAAGATGGAGACCCCACGTGAAATCACTCTCTTGCAAGCCACCGCTGTCTTGATCAGTACCATCATTGGCGTCGGGATTCTGTCCCTGCCCTTATTTGCGGCGCGGGCGGCCGATTCGGGTGCGCCTCTTTTGACCCTGTTCGGTTGTGCGATTGCCTTTCTCTCTTTGTTTTTGCTGTCGTCTTTGGGCAAGCGTTTCCCGCGAAAGTCAATCATACATTACAGCGAAGCTATTTTGGGCGTCTGGTTGGGGCGACTTGGGAGTATTGCGATCATTTTGTTTTTCGCCATGCTCAGCGCGCTTACAGCAAGAGAATTTGGCGAGGTGGTCATCACGACTGTTCTGCGCAGTACTCCGGTCGAGATAACCGTCATCGTCATGCTCACTCTCGCAGCCATCTCATGTCGCAACGACCTGAACACGTTTTCGTATATTCATCTGTTTTACTTGCCGTTTATTTTGGCCCCGGGTCTGCTCATCGTTGCCTTGTCCCTGCAAAACGCAGATCCGATCAACCTGCTGCCGGTATTTTCTCGTCATGACGGAAACTGGCTAGGAGGAGCCTTGACGATTGCAGCCCTTTTTCAAGGATCATTTGTCTTTTCGATGATCATTCCTTCCATGCGAACGCCAGCCAAAGCTTTGCGAGCTTCTTACTTCGCCATTCTCGTTTCTGGCGGTCTGTACGTGTTGATCGTCATTGCCAGTATCGCGATTTTCGGCGCGGAAGAAGCAAAGCTCCAGCTCTGGCCGACTCTTGAGCTGGCCCGTATGACTTCTCTGCCGGCCAATATTTTGGAGCGGTTGGATATTCTCTTTTTAGCTGTTTGGGTTACCGCTGTGTTTACGACTCTATTTTCCAGCTATTACTTCACCATTCACTCCATCAGCAATCTCTTTAAACTTCGCGACCACAAAATGTTTACATGGGCCATGCTGCCTTTCATCTTTATCCTGGCCATGCTGCCTAAAAACGTTTTGGAAACCTATCACCTGATTCTTGTGATCGGTTCATACGGCCTGTTCATTACGATCGCCTACCCCGCTTTCCTGTTGATCGTCGCGATGCTGCGAAAGAAAAGGGAGGATCAGCATGATCGAGAACTTACACAAAAAGCACCGTAACCTGCTGATATGGATCGGTCTGCTCTGCCCGCTCCTATCTGGTTGTTGGGATCGTCTGGAAATTGAAGAAAGAGCCAATATTCTTGGAATCGCCATTGATTACATCCAGAAAGACGAAGACACGCAAAAGGAATCAGATGTCAGTCATCTGAAACACCTCTTTCCAAAACCAAGCAAAAATCTGATTGAAATTACTGCTCAAATAGCAGTGCCGGGCCGAATCCCGCTCGGCCCAGAAAGCGGCAGCAGCGGCAATCAAAAGCCTGTTTGGGTCCTTAGCAGTGTGGGGCACACATTGGATGACGCGATCTTGAACCTTCAGCAAGAGGTCGCGGATCGGCTGTTTCTGGGACATTTGCGAGTCATTATTGTCAGCGACAAGTTTGCCCGGAAAGGCGTCGGCGAGTTAAACGATTATCTGCGCCGTAATCCAGAGGTTCGCCGAACTGCCTGGATGATCATCTCGGATGGTAAGGCTTCTACCTTGATGGAAAGCTCACCACAGCTTGAGCGAATTCCGACCCTTTACCTCTCTGCGATGATGGATCATGCCGTTTCCTTAGGGAAATTTCCACGTGACTTCCTGGGCATTTTCTGGAGCTCTTTGTCCAAAAAAGGGCAAGAGCCCTTTCTTCCAGTGATTAAAGTAAAACGAAATGAAAATGCGGAGATCGCGGGAATGGCTTATTTTGTGGAAGATCGGATGGTCGGTTTGCTTCAGCCTCTTGAAATCGGTTTTTTTATGGCTGCAAAAGGGATCAAGCAGGGCGGCTACGCAGCTTTTACACCGATTCCTGATGAGAAAACCGTCGTTCTGGCCCGTGCCCGGACGCGCAGATCCCAGGTTGTTGTAAACATGAAGGAAGGAAAGCCAAAGATCCGTTTGCATATCCATGTGGAAACGGACATTGATGAAAAATTTAACCACGGACACGCTTTACGTCCCCCTATATTGAAAAAAATTTCCACCGAACTGTCCCAACGCGGAAAAAAAAGTGTGCAGAGCATCATAGTGCAGACGCAAAAAGAAGGTGCTGATATTTTGGGACTTGGCGAGCATATCCGTGCGAAGCTGCCCGCTTACTGGGACTCGAACATTCGCACCAAGGAAAACTGGCGAAAAGCCTATCAGCAACTAGAGGTGGAGGTCATCTTCACTACCTCGATTCACCGAATCGGAATGAAAGTGAAATAAGAGGAGGGTTACCATGCGAGTTTGGATCGAGGTGGGGTACCTCTATTATGTTGTGTTTTTGATGATCGTCTCCGGATATTTGGTTCTTCGCACCGACGCCTCTGGTTACCGATTTTTCGGACTTACAAAAGAGCATAAGGTAGCAACGATACTGGGCTGGACCAATATTGTACTCGGCGTAGCGGTAATTCTCTTGCAGCTTCTTTATCCCGTACGCTGAAATGCAAAGAGCAAGACATGAAAAAAGGGAGCCAATCGATTTTGGCTCCCTTGGTGTGTTCCTGTTTTCTGCTCTAGTTTTCCAATAAGGAATAAACAAATGCCTTTTCTTGCTCTGTCAAATCGACAAGCGGTAAGCGTACGCCACCCGTTTCAACACCCAGTTTTTCCAGCGCAGCTTTTGTCGGCCCTGGGCTTGGGTAGGCAAACAAACCTTCAAATACGGGGAGGAGTTTGCGGTGAAGGGCTGCAGCTTGGCTGAGATCACCACGGAAGAACGAATCGATCATCTCTGTCATCTCTTTGCCCACAACATGGCTAGCCACGCTGACAATACCAGCGCCCCCAATCGCAAGTACCGGCAGTGTAAGTCCGTCATCCCCACTGTAGAGCTCAAAGCCTTCTGGAGCGTGCTCAATAATCTTTGCCATCTGTGACAAATTTCCAGAGGCTTCTTTTACACAGACGACATTGGGCAGCTCAGCAAGTCGCAGCGTTGTCTCTGCGGTCATGTTCACACTCGTGCGTCCGGGGACGTTGTACAGCATGACCGGCAGCTTTACGGATTCGGCAAGCACCTTGAAATGTTGGTAAAGGCCTTCTTGAGAAGGTTTAGAGTAATACGGCGTAACCAGCATGATTCCGTCAATACCAATTTTTTCCACTTCTTGTGTAAATGCAATACTTGCCGCTGTGTCATTGCTGCCAGTACCGGCAATAATGTGACATTTCCCTTTTGCGTAGGAAGCCACATGCTTGAACAGATCCAGTTTTTCCTGTGGAGATAACGTCGGGGATTCCCCTGTCGTCCCATTCACTACGAGAGCTTCTGTACCTGTCTCCAGCAAATGATCGATCAGGCGTTCCGTTTTCTCGTAGTCTACTTCCAGTTGATTATTAAACGGCGTTACCATGGCGGTAACCAATCGGCCAAAACGTGCCACTGCCCCCATCTCCTCTTTCTAATACTCATTTGAAAAATGGCTTCGCCAAAAGTGACGAAGCCTTACGAACAAAGATGTGCTGTCGTCGATGTTTTTGTACTTATAAATGCCCGTTATGCAGTTGGAACTGTTGATGAAGGGATCGAACAGCCCGGATCATATCTTCTTCGTGGACCAACACCCAGATGGTGGTATGCGAGTCTGCCGACTGCAGGATCGGAATATCCTCTTGTGTAAGTGCCTCTACGATCTGTGCCATGACACCAGGTACGCCTGTCATCCCGGCGCCTATCACGGATACTTTTGCACAATGCGACAAAATTTGCGGCTCATATCCCATATCCAGCAGGATTTGGGTTGCATTTTCAGCCATTTCATCGTGTACCGTGTACGCAACCCCAAGCGGGTTGACGTTTATAAAATCAACACTGATGTTATTTTTTGCCATGGCCTTGAATACCTGCAGCTGTGTATCGTATTGGTCGTCTTTATTGGCCACCTTGATCTGTGTGATGTTGGGGACGTGGGCAATCCCCATCACCAGGCGGTCATGCACAGTATAACCCATCCGTCCCAGCTCTAATAGATTGGTCACCAAGGTACCGGGATCATCAGAGAAGGTGGACCGCACACGGATGGGAACATTCGCCTGCATCGCGATTTCTACCGCTCGCGGGTGAATAACCTTGGCGCCCAAATGGGCCATATTGCATATTTCTGCATATGTTACACTCGTCAATGGCTGTGCTTCTTCTACGATGCGAGGATCTGCTGTCATAATGCCGTTTACGTCAGTAAAAATGTCGACCATTTCCGCATGCAATGCGACGCCCAAAGCTGTAGCTGTGGTATCGCTGCCTCCGCGGCCCAGCGTTGTGATTTCCCATTCTGACGTTCTACCCTGAAAGCCGGGAACGATGACAACCTTTCCTTCGCTCAGCTCCTGTAAAATTCGCGCAGGTTCAATCGTCATAATCTGAGCGTTGGTAAATTCTTCACTGGTAACAATACTTGCTTGCCCTCCTGTTAAGATCGTCGCCTTTATTCCCTGTGCATTCAGCATGCTGCACATCACTGTCGCCGAGATGATTTCCCCTGTGTGCAAAAGCAGATCCGTCTCCCGTTTGGGCAGACCATTGCCGTTGCTTCGGACCAGTTGCAACAGCGTATCGGTCGCGTACGGGTCGCCTTTTCGCCCCATAGCGGACACGACAACGACGAGGGCATAGCCTTCGTCGATCGCTTTTTTCATATGGGTAATCGCTCTGTTTCGGCAATCCTCTGACGTCAGTGAAGATCCCCCGAATTTCTGGACGAGAATTCTCACAAACCTCTCCCCTATGCTCGTGCTTTGATGAGCTCTTCCGCGATTTGTACTGTATTCCAAGCAGCACCCTTGAGCAGGTTGTCAGAAACAATCCACATGTGCAGGCCTCTTTGGTGATACAGGTCCCGACGCAAACGTCCTACAAACACATCCAGTTTCCCGGTTGCATCTGTTGCCAATGGATAGCGCTGTTGTTCCGGTTCATCAACCAGAACGATGCCCGGCGCCTTTTCCAGGAGAGCTTTCACTTCTGCCAGATCGAATTCTTCTTTTAATTCTACATAGACTGCTTCACTATGTCCGTAGACAACTGGGATTCGCACACATGTAGCTGAAACGGCTACACTGTCATCCCCGAAGATTTTCTTCGTTTCATTGATCATTTTCATCTCTTCATACGTAAACCCGTTTTCTGTAAAGACATCAATTTGCGGAATCGCATTAAATGCAATTTGATGATGAACAGGCAATTTTCCGACGGGGAGCACTTTGCAATCAGGCTCTTTGCCGTCCAGCACATCGCGGGACTGGGTCAACAGCTCTTGAATGGCGGATGCTCCAGCTCCAGATACTGCCTGATAGGTGGACACAATAATCCGATCTATCCCGTAGCGATCATACAGGGGTTTCAAAGCGGCTACCATTTGAATTGTCGAGCAATTCGGGTTAGCAATAATACCCTTGTGGGCGAGTGCGGCATCCATATTAACTTCCGGTACAACCAGCGGTACTTCCGGGTCCATCCGGAAAGCGCTGGTGTTGTCGATGACAACGGCCCCATGACGAACGGCATGGTGAGCCAGATCCTTGCTGATTGCCCCGCCTGCGCTAAACAGGGCATAATCTACTCCTGCAAAGCTGTCCGGTGTCGCTTCCTCCAGAACGATATCCTGTCCGCGAAACTTGACGGTTTTGCCTGCCGAACGACTGGAAGCAAGCAGCTTCAACTGCTTAATTGGAAAATTCCGCTCCTCTAAAATCCTGATCATTTGCTGCCCGACTGCGCCGGTTGCACCGACCACAGCAACGTTGTAGGTCAGTTGGTTCGCCATCTTCTACTCTCCTCCTAATCGCGATCAAACGGTACTGTTTT
Source organism: Brevibacillus ruminantium (assembly GCF_023746555.1). Lineage (NCBI taxonomy): Bacteria > Bacillati > Bacillota > Bacilli > Caryophanales > Paenibacillaceae > Brevibacillus > Brevibacillus ruminantium. The sequence goes on along the minus strand of NZ_CP098755.1, from coordinate 2,469,302 downwards.
TAGTATTGATATCTTTCTATTAACAAGGGTTGCAATTGTCGGCTTTCTAACGCGGCTTCACACGTCTCCAAAATCAAGTCCATACGAGCGACAAGCGAGGTTGGTTTTTTATCCGGCGCATCCTGACCAAAAGGCACAAAGTAGATGTTTTTGGCTGCCAGCAGCTTTGCAATATTCGCTGCATTCAGACCCAAACCGTCATTGGTAGAGATCGCGACGACAACAGGTCTTTGGTTCCGCATTGTGGCTTTGGCTGCCATCAGAACGGGACTGTCCGTGATCGCATTGGCCAGCCGACTGGTGGAATTGCCTGTGCAGGGAGCGATGACCATCACATCCAGAAGCTTTGACGGCCCCAATGGCTCCGCTTCCGGAATCGTGGTGATCAGATTTTCTCCTGTGATCTCCCTGAGCTGCTGCTGCCACCCCTCGGAAGTTCCAAAACGGGTATCCGTCGTCATAATCGTGCCTGTGACGATCGGAATCACGCGTGCGCCAGCATCTACCAGCCGCTTGATTTCAGGCATTGTCTCTTCAAACGTACAATGTGAGCCGGTAAGTCCAAACCCGATAGTTTTTCCCTGAAGTTTACTCATGCTGATTCCCCCTGGTCTTCGATTGCTCCCCGATTAGACGCGACAAGGTATGAGCTAAGATTTGTCCGGCTGTTTTGGGTGCGACGATACCAGGTAATCCGGGTGCCAGTAATGCTTTGATGCCACGTCTCTCGGCATAACGAAAGTCTGTTCCTCCTGGCTTGGAAGCCAAATCAAGAATAAATGCGGTCTGTGGCATCTGGGCGATCACTTCCGCTGTCAGAACGAGCTGTGGGACCGTATTAAAGACAAAATCGGCATTGAAAACCTGCTGCTTTAGTTCGCTCATATGAAAGGGCTGAAGCCCCATTTCAAAAATACGTGCTAAGTGTTCCTGACGTCTAGCTCCCACACGAACCTTTGCTCCCAAGGAGTGAAGTGCACGCGCCATGGACATGCCTGTCCGTCCCAATCCAAGTACAATCGAGTTTGAACCGTGAATGGTAATATCTGTATGCTGGATAGCCATCATCAACGCTCCCTCCACGGTAGGGATGGAGTTATATATGGCTACATCATCACGATCCAAGAGCTCCATCAGCTCGATTTTCTGGGCAGACAACAATTTCACTAGGTAGGACTTTGCCATCCCCGTGTAAACGACACAATGCTTGGGCAGACTTGCTACGTGCTCTTCCAAAAGCTGTGGGGGGTTCGAGCAGAAGATACTCTCGACATAACCGTGATCATCCGACCCGACGATAGGGAGGATCAAAGCATCAACGTCTTTCAACACATCGCATGTTAATGGTCTTTTCGTTGCCCCGGTGAAGATGCTCTCCAGGTTGTCGAAGCCAATCAACGTGACACTGGCGTCCAGTTGGATGCATCTCTTGACCACTTCCAATTGCCGTGCGTCACCGCCGATAAAGGCAACATGTTTGCCCGTTAGCATGCTGCGTTCCCCTTTCCACACATTTTACGCATTAAACGATCGAAACGCAAAGGTTTTCCGTGTGAAAAGCTAACGGAAGCGTTACGGTCTACCCCATCCTATTCGATTATCACGGGTGTTGTGACATTAGGCGCCTATTTTCCTGTACTTTGTGACTGCTGTTGGTTTACATGAATGATGACCATGTCGGCTCCAATCTTGACAATGGCTTCCCACGGTATAACCAAGTCTTCCCGCTTTTTTCCAAACCCGAAAAAGCTTCCTCCTGGAACGATGATGGCATTGATTTGACCCGTTTCGGTGTTGATTTCCAAATCGGAGTCGCCGATTACACCCAGCCGCTCCCCATTATCCAATCCGATAATCTCTTTTCCGCTCATTTCACTAAGCCGCATGTACCTCTCCCCTTTTCCCCGGAAACCAGGCTCGTCATCACGTCCATTTCTACTTGTATACGAAAAAAAACCCGGCCTATGCCGGATTTTTTCTGACAGAAAGGAACTTGTCGTTACAGGAGGATATCGCTTTTGACGTTTTCCGGAAATCCTTCCAGTGGGCTGACCATAGCCATCGCCATTTTTGAGCGGAACAACTGCTGCGCTACAGCAAGCACTGAATCATGAGTGACCCGATCAATTTTGGCAACGATCTCGTCCAAAGTTAAATGGCGGCCGAGCAGCAATTCATTTTTGCCCAATCGGCTCATCCGGCTGTTGGTGCTTTCCAGACTAAGCATGAGGCTGCCTTTCAGTTGTTCCTTGCCTTTGTTCAGCTCCTTATCGGTAATACCGTGGTCTGCAACATCGCGCAGGACATGGGCTACGATATCAAATACTTGGCCCACCTGTTCGGGAGCTGTCCCGGTATACACGGTGAAGGTTCCCGCTTCCTTGAACGAGGAATGATAGGAATAGACGGAGTAGGCCAGACCTCTTTCTTCGCGAATCTCTTGAAATAGACGGGAGCTCATGCTGCCGCCAAGTATGTTGTTGAGCAGGATGAGCGAGTACGTTTCCTCATGGCCCACCTGAAAGCCCGGAAGAGAGATACAGAGATGCGCCTGCTCCGTTGCTTTGTGATGAGCGATCGTATGGGCTCGAAATGCTGGCGCTTTGATCTCAGGCAGAACCGACCGGCGATCCAGTGCAGAGAAACGGCGCTTGATTTCTTCGATCAATGCATCATCAAAATTGCCAGCTACCGTGATGACGGTATTGGTCGGCAGATAATGACCGTCGATATAGTGAAGCAAATCTTGGCGTGAAAGGGAGCGCAGCACCTCTTCCGTTCCGAGAATGGAAGAGCCCAGTGAATGGTCACCGTAGCATGCGCGAGCGATCAAGTCATGCACCAGATCATCCGGTGTATCCTCGTACATGCTGATTTCCTCGATTACAACGTTCTTTTCCTTTTCCAGCTCTTCGCTGTCAAAGACGGAGTTGAAGTACATATCCGCCAAAATCTCCAAGGCGATCGGGGCGTGCTGATCCAGAATCCGGGCGTAATAGCACGTATATTCCTTGGAGGTGAAGGCGTTTACATTCCCTCCAATTTCATCGAAGGTCTCGGCTATCTCCTTGGCTGACCGGCTTGTCGTTCCTTTAAAGAACATGTGCTCCAAGAAATGGGAGATTCCATTATCTCTCTCTGTTTCGAACTTGGACCCCGTACCAACCCATACCCCCAATGCTACGGAACGTACAGATGGGATTTTTTCTGTAATGATCCTGAGTCCGTTCTCACATGTATGTCTTTGTATCACGTAAACCCTCCTCGGTTACAATCCATCTCACTATAGCCTTCTCTTTTGCCTATAAACAAGTTTTACTATAACAAAATTCCCCTATTCCCACAACAAAAGGGGTGTTATTTCACCCGCTTGCTAGAAATCACCTCAGAGACCGTAGCCGGGGACAGTCCCTTTGCTTTTGCTTCCTGAATCATAGTATCTAATCCCTCAGCACTTGGTGCCGTCGGATGCATCAAAACCAAGACACCGTTGCCCATTTTTGCTCGCACGCGCTTCAGCATGTCATACACAGGCGGCTTTTTCCAATCCACCGTATCCGCCGTCCAGAGAATCGTCTTCATGTGAAATTCATTTTTGGCGATGTCAACCACCGTCTGGTTAAAGGAGCCGGACGGTGGTGCAAACAGATCAGGCTTGATGCCCGTCGCTTGCTGGATGACCGCTTGTGTCTTTTGGATTTCTTGTCTGATTCGCTCGGGTCCGAGATTGGCCATATCGGGGTGAGAGTATGCGTGGTTTCCCAGCTCATGCCCGCGATCCGCGATTTTTTTCGCCAGCTCCGGGTATCGTTTCACCCAGGACCCATCCAGAAAAAACGTCGTTTTCACGCCGTGTTTGTCCAGTGTATCGAGAATCGGGTCCAGGTACTCATTTCCCCATGCGACATTGACCATAAAAGAGACCGCCGGTTTTTCCGGATTGCCCCGATAAATCGGATGGGAGCCTAATTGTTCCAGAGAAATGGCCGGAGGCACTTCCTGGACAACCAATGAGCGCTTGTCAGGAATCGTGGCAGCTTTCAGCTTCTTGATGGATGCTTCCACGTCTACAGCCAGTCCGTTGTAACCGGGCACAGCACGCCAAACGTGATCGATTCGTGCATCGATCGGTGCCTTTTCAATCTCCTGCTTCCACCGTTCAATCTGCTTCCGAAGCTGCTCGTCCTGTTTGTTCTCCCCCGTTTGTACGACAGCGACGGATTTCTCGGCCGCCGGGCGATTTGCTGTGATTGTCTGTAGTTTTACAGCCTCTATGTATTGGTTTATGGGGCGATTATTCATCAGAATCGCGAGCAAAACGGCGCAGCCCATCGTAAACAGAATCCTTTTTTTCACTGTGTTACTCATTGCGTTGCCCCTCCTTCTATCCGAACCGTACAAGTCCTTCTTTGTCCAATGTATGTCGGATGGATAAAAGATAGAAGGCAAAAGAAAAAGCTTCCGTACGCGAAGAGTCCTTCGAGTGACGAAGCCTTTTGCTTATCATTATTCTGCTTTAACTGCGGCGTCCTTCGCTGCCTGCTGTTCCTTAAGGACGGCTTTGCGGGACAGGTTGATGCGGCCTTGATCATCGATTTCCGTTACTTTTACCATGATCTTGTCGCCAACGGACACGACATCTTCCGTCTTCGCCACACGCTCCTCAGCGAGCTGGGAAATATGGCAAAGTCCTTCCTTGCCTGCGAAGAGCTCCACAAATGCGCCGTATTTTTCTACCCGTTTTACGGTACCCAGATAGGTTTGACCCAGGGCAACCTCACGCACCAGATCTTCGATAATCTGTTTCGCCCGGAGGTTCGCTTCGTGATCAACTGACGCGATGAAGATGCGGCCGTCTTGTTCGATATCGATTTTGACTCCGGTTTCGTCGATGATCTTGTTGATGATGCGGCCTTGTGGTCCGATAACATCGCGAATCTTGTCCGGATTGATTTGCATGGTGAGAATCTTTGGTGCGTATGGAGACAGCGTGGAACGCGGTTCGGAAATCGTGCTGAGCATATGCTTGAGGATAGTCAAGCGACCCTCTCTCGCCTGTTCCAGCGCCTGTTCCAGAATTTCGCGGTTAATCCCGGCGATTTTGATATCCATCTGAATCGCGGTAACGCCAGCTTCCGTCCCGGCAACCTTGAAGTCCATATCGCCCAGGTGGTCTTCCATGCCCTGAATATCAGTCAGAATGGAGAATGTCTCCCCGTCCTCTCCCATAATCAGTCCCATGGCAATACCGGCAACAGGGGCTTTGATCGGCACACCGGCATCCATCAAGGCAAGTACGCTTGCGCAGATCGAAGCCTGTGATGTAGAGCCGTTGGATTCGATTACTTCGGATACCAATCGAATCGTATACGGAAATTCTGTTTCAGACGGAATAATGGGTTCGATGGCACGCTCGCCCAATGCACCATGACCGATTTCACGACGGCCCGGCGGACGCAGCGGTCTTGCTTCCCCGACACTGTATGGCGGGAAGTTGTAGTGATGCATGAAGCGCTTGGTTTCTTCCAGACCGAGTCCATCGAGAATCTGTACATCACCCAGGGCACCCAGTGTGCAGACGCTGAGGGCTTGTGTCTGACCACGAGTAAACAGACCGGAACCATGCGTCCTTGGCAATACATGAGTCTCGCTGGACAACGGGCGAATTTCGCTTAAAGCCCGTCCATCCGGGCGGATCTTATCGTGTGTAATCAAGCGGCGCACTTCTTCTTTGACGATGTTTCCAAGCACTTCATCGATCGCGCGCTCCTGCTCAGCATATGCTGCCGGATCGGCTTCTGCAAAATGCTGCCTAGTCTCTGCCTTGATTGCATCGATGGCATCATAGCGAGCTTGCTTTTCTTCGATGCGAATCGCTTCTTTCAGGCGTGCTTCTGCGTAATCACGAACAGCCTGATTGACCTTCGCATCCACTTCATGGAGCACCACTGCCATTTTTTCCTTGCCGATTTCTGCGACGATCTGGTCTTGGAACACTACCAATTGCTTGATCACATCATGACCGGTCATGATGGCTTCCAGCATGACAGCTTCAGGCACTTGGTTGGCACCTGCTTCCACCATGTTGATTGCATCACGGGTACCAGCGACAACCAGGTGGATGTCACTTCTTTCCATCTGCTGAACAGTTGGATTTACGACGAGATTCCCGTCAACACGGCCGACGATCACACCGGCAATCGGTCCCGCAAACGGAATTTCGGAGACACATAAAGCGGCCGAGGTTCCGATCATGGCAGCGATTTCCGGAGAGCAGTCCTGATCTACGGAAAGCACGGTGTTTACCACCTGTACATCATTGCGGAATCCTTCGGGAAAAAGCGGACGGATGGGACGGTCAATCAAACGGCTGGCCAAGATCGCTTTCTCACTTGGACGTCCTTCCCGCTTGATAAAGCCTCCGGGGATTTTACCTACAGCGTAGAGGCGCTCCTCATAGTTGACAGTCAAGGGGAAGAAATCAATTGGCTTCGCTTCCTTAGATACCGTCACGGCTGAAAGGATTGCCGTATCGCCGTACCGAACCAGGACCGAACCTTGCGCCTGCTTTGCCATCTTGCCAAATTCCAGCGTCAGTTTGCGGCCTGCCAGTTCAAACTCATATGTACGGAATTGTTGCTCCATGTTGCTAGCAGTCCTCCTTTGCATCATTGTGCACGTACACAATCATTTTCTCTGCCTATGTATTATTTCCTGCCAGTCGGAAAATTAAATGGGTAGCTTCGACAGGAGTTTTAGATAATAGAAAAAGCGGGATGAACCCGCTTTTCCTCCGAATACAAACTAGCGACGCAGACCAAGACGATTGATCAGTTCGCGATAACGCGGAACATCCAGCTCACGCAGATAGCCCAACAGGTTACGGCGTTGACCTACCATTTTCAGCAGGCCGCGACGGCTGTGGTGGTCTTTCTTGTGCGTACGCAAATGCCCATTCAGGTTGTTAATGTTTTCTGTCAGGATAGCAATCTGAACCTCTGGAGAACCGGTGTCATTTTCATGAATGCGGTACTCTTGAATCAGTTGAGACTTACGTTCTTGAGACAATGCCATCTTGACTCACCTCCTCATTTATATCCCCATCAGCCTAGTTTGCCGTCGGTGAGAATCGGACAACCAAGCAGTGGGTTGTGTGTACAACGTTATGAATTATAGCACAGTGCCCGAGCAAAAGCAAAGAGATTATGGAAGTTACGCCGTGCCCTCTGCAAATTTCCGTTTGGCCACCTGCACATCTTTTTGAATCTGGGCAATCAGGGCTTCTACTCCGGAGAACTTTTGCTCATCACGGATGAAGAACAGAAGCTCAACATCTACTTCCTTCCCGTAAATTTCACGCGCAAAATCAAAAATATGCACTTCCAATGACTTTTCTTTCTTCTCCAATTCAAAGGTCGGCTTGATCCCGACGTTCATTACGCCCTGATAAACCTCCCCCTCAACGTTTATCCGAACACCATAAACCCCGTTTTTTCCAATCAAAAACGGGCTTGTGACACGTACATTGGCTGTGGGAAAGCCAATCGTCCGCCCCCGTTTATCACCGTGGACAACCTCTCCTGTGATTTTGTAGGAACGCCCCAGAAGATGCCGCGTCTGCTCCACATCACCATGATGCAGGTATTCGCGTATGACCGTACTGCTCACTTTTTCCCCTAAACGATTCACGGGGCCGATCACATCGACTCCGTACCTCCCCCGGCTGAGCTCCTGCAACGTCTGCGCTGTACCCATACCGCGATAACCGAAAGTATAGTCAAAGCCGACAACTACATGACGGCATTCGAGCGGCAGCAGACACTCCTCGATAAAGTCCTCAGGATAAACCGCAGCAAACGAGATGTCAAACCGGACGATGTACGTCAGATCGACACCCATCTTCTCCAGCTGCTCCAGCTTTTCCGGCAACGGGGTGAGGTACTGGGTATAGCCTGTCTGTCCCAGCACTTCACGGGGGTGGGGATCAAAAGTCATGACGGCACTCTTCCAGCCATTTGCCTTTGCGGTGTCAATCGCTTTTTGAATCACTCGCCGATGACCGATATGTACACCATCAAAATACCCCAGTGCAATCGCGCAGGGGACCGTATCCAGATCTTTGGGTAAAGGGTATGTCAACGAAATTTTTTTCACGGTTACACCTCGGGTGAAAAGACTTTTTCAGCCTTCGCAAAAAGGCCCTTGGGCCCTTGGCAGACACGATGGATGCCCAGAAGCTGATTTCCTGAAAACAGGCAGATCAGGGAACCGGCTTCAGCCTGCAAGCCCGGAAGTGCGGTTGTCAGTCCGTTCAGTACCGCTTTTTTTCGATCAGGAGCGATCTCGTACCTGGGCAAAAAGGAAAGCGCCTGCGCTATGGGAATCACCTGATCACTCAAGTCTTCCTCTGCACGGTGCATCGCTTCCAGCTTTTCCAGGGAGATCGCCTGCTCCTCCAAAAACGGACCGCTCTTGACACGCCGCAACTGCTTCATATGGGCAGGATACCCCAGAGTGCGTCCCAGGTCAACACATAAGGTGCGGACATACGTTCCTTTTGAGCAAGTGCATGAAAAAGCAATATCCAAATAATCTCCATCCACGGAAATACCGTGAAAATCGATCTGATAGATCGTCACGGCCCGAGCAGCCCGCTCGATGACAATTCCTTCACGCGCCAGGTCATACAGGCGCTTCCCCTGCACCTTTACGGCAGAATACATAGGCGGGACTTGTTCAATATCCCCCGTAAACTGGTCAAAGGCAGAGAGAATTTTCGCTTCGCTGATGTCATCCGTTTCTACATTTTTCTTCTCGACCACTTCTCCAGAAGCGTCTTCTGTCGTTGTCGCCGTCCCCAAGCGCATGATCACCTCATAACGCTTGGGCAAATCCTGCAGGTATTCCACCAGACGGGTCGCGTTCCCGATGCATATCGGCAATACGCCTGTGACATCGGGGTCAAGCGTACCCGTGTGTCCTACTTTTTTCGTCCCGAATATGCGGCGTATGCGTGCCACACAATCATGGGACGTCATGCCCGCTGGTTTGTCGATGACAATAACGCCATGCGTAATGCTCATCCTCGCTCACTCCCGATTGCTTCCCCGACCAGAGACAAAACCTGTTTGCGAACCGTATCAATCGGTCCCTTCACTGTACAGCCGGCAGCCTTGGCATGCCCGCCGCCGCCCAGCTTTTGGGCTACTTCTGCCACATTAACGTAGCTGCGGGAGCGGAGACTGACTTTAAACACGTCGGTATCTGCTTCAACAAAAGATATGCCAACCTCGACTCCCTCGATGTTGCGGCAGTAGTTGACCAACCCGCCTGCATCCTCACGGTTTGCTCCGGCTTCGGCCAAGTCCTGTCTGCTCACCGCCACAGAAGCAACCAGTTTCTGATGGGTCAGCTCCAGACTGGCCAACGCTCGCCGCAACACTTGTACATGCCCGAGCGTAATGACTTCCAAACAGCGCTCCGCCACATCGCCGGGGTTCACCCCAAAAGTAAGCAGGCGAGCCGCGCTCTCCATCACGTGGGGAGTGGTATTGGAATAGCGAAACCCGCCCGTATCCGTCAGCAAACCCGTATAGAGGCAGAGAGCCAAATCGGGTTGCAACAAAAACTCGGCTGTCGCTGCCAGGTCGTACAGGATTTCTGCGGTGGCGGCTGCTTCCGTGCGAATCACGTTCAGTGTGCCAAAGCCGTCATTGGTGGGGTGATGATCAATATTTAACAGCTGGACGTCAGGTGCAAACAGATGTTCCACTTTTCCCATCCGGGAACGATCGGCACAATCAACAGCAATCACCGCTGAAAAGATTTCCTCCAGCGGTGATACCGATAGGTTGAGGATCTGGCTGCTGCCTGGCAAAAACGAGAATTTTTCCGGAGTTTCACCCTCGTTTATGACCACAAAGGATTTGCCCAGATCTTTCAGCATTTGAGCTACGGCTAGCGCCGATCCTGTCGCATCTCCGTCAGGGTTGACATGAGACAGTACGAGGTATCGGTCATGGGCTCTCATGAAAGCAGCCGCTTCCTCCAGGGAACGTTTGTAATTACTCATCCTGCTGTGCCCCTTTTTCTCCATCCGTGGAGATTTCACGCAGGATGGTTTCAATTTTGCTGCCGTAGTCAATGGATTCATCCAGTTTAAATACAAAATCCGGGATATGACGCAGCTTTACCCGTTTACCAATCTCTGTTCGGAGGTATCCTTTTGCTTTTTGCAGTCCAGCAAGCGAATCTTTTCGCTGTTCGTCACTGCCAAAAATGCTGACGTATACCTTTGCGAGCTGCAAATCACTGGTTACTTCTACATCTGTTACCGTTACAAAGCCGATACGCGGGTCTTTCAATCCGCGTTGAAGCAGCATGCTCAGCTCTTTTTTAATCTCCTCGCCAACCCGGCTCATCCGTGTCTTGTTCATGTCGATCACCTCCGCGGTCATTAATCGTAGTATTCCGTTTCCGTATGGATCAACTCCACCCCTGGGTGGCTCTCCACCATACGTATCATCGCTTGCATCTGATTATGCAAAAAGGACATTTCATTGGCAACGGCAGCGATACCAATTTCGGCACGCTGCCATTGTTCCAAATAGGCCAATTCGGCCGCGGAGACCGAAAAACGACTCCGCAGTTTTCCCAGAATGCTTTTCACGATGGCCCGTTTCTCTTTCAAATTTTGGCAGGCAGGCAGAAACAGTTGAATCCGCGCACCCGCTATCATTATTGCTTCACTTCTTCCATGACAAAGGCTTCGATCACGTCGCCGACCTTGATGTCATTGTAGCGTTCCAGGGTAAGACCGCACTCGTAGCCGGCTGCTACTTCTTTGGCGTCGTCCTTAAAGCGCTTTAACGTATCCAGCTTTCCTTCATAGATCACGACGCCCTCGCGAATCAGACGAGCGCCTGCATCACGAGTCAGTTTGCCTTCGGTTACATAGCAACCCGCGATATTGCCCACTTTGGAGACTTTAAATACTTCGCGAATTTCGGCTTGACCGATGATGGCTTCCTTGAATACAGGGTCGAGCATGCCTTTCAATGCTTGCTCAATTTCCTCGATGACCGTGTAAATCACACGGTGGAGACGAATGTCGATGCTTTCTTGCTCAGCCATGCTGCGAGCGTTTGGTTCAGGGCGTACGTTAAACCCGATCACAATCGCATTGGATGCATTCGCCAGAGTAATATCGGATTCGGTGATCGCTCCGACACCTGTGTGGATAATTTTGACGCGTGTTCCGTTGACGTCAATCTTCTCCAAAGAACCGCGAAGTGCTTCCACAGACCCTTGAACGTCTGCTTTTACGATCAAGTTCAGCTCTTTGATGTCGCCCTCCTGGATGTGCTGGAACAAATCGTCCAGGGAGACACGAGTATTGGCGCGACGCTCGGATTCACGCTGCTTCGATGCACGGGATTCCCCGATGGTACGCGCTTTTTTCTCATCTTCAAAGACCATAAACTGATCGCCGGCCTGCGGCACATCGTTCAGACCTGTAATTTCCACCGGCGTGGAAGGACCCGCTTCCTTCAGTCGACGCCCTTTGTCATTGACCATGGCCCGAACACGTCCATAAGCGGAACCGACAACAATCGGATCTCCTACTTTGAGCATACCGTGCTGTACGAGAACCGTAGCGACAGGACCGCGTCCTTTATCCAGCTCTGCCTCTACAACCGTACCACGTGCCCGTTTGTTCGGATTTGCTTTTAATTCCTGTACCTCGGAGACCAGCAAAATGTATTCCAGGAGCTCTTCGATACCCTGACGCTGTTTTGCAGAAATCGGGGAGAAAATCGTATCGCCGCCCCATTCCTCTGCGACCAGTTCGTATTCGGTCAACTCTTGCTTGATCCGATCGATGTTGGCTTCTGGTTTATCCACCTTGTTGACCGCGACAATAATCGGAACCTTGGCTGCCTTCGCATGGCTGATCGCTTCCACCGTTTGCGGCTTTACGCCGTCGTCTGCGGCCACGACCAGAATGGTGATGTCCGTAATCTGTGCACCACGAGCACGCATTGTGGTAAACGCTGCGTGACCAGGTGTATCCAGGAAGGTGATCTTCTTGCCTTTGATTTCAACCTGATACGCACCAATATGTTGTGTGATTCCGCCTGCTTCACCGGAGGCAACGTTGGCAGAACGAATCGCGTCCAAAAGTGTGGTTTTTCCGTGGTCTACGTGACCCATGATCGTTACGACAGGAGGACGTTCCATCAGATCAGCTGGATTGTCCACTTCTTCGATGGTTTCGAAGTTGGTTTCGTCGATGACGATCTTTTCTTCTACTTCTACATTGTATTCCGTACAGATCAATTCAATGGCATCGCGGTCAAGGTCTTGGTTAATCGTGGCCATGATGCCCAAATTAAACAATTTTTTGATGATTTCCGCCGGTTCCTTGCGAAGCTTTTTCGCCAGTTCGCCTACAGTCAAAGACTCTGTAAACGTAATCTTTGCCGGCGGTTCCATGACTGGACGCTGTGGCTGGTGATCACGATGTCCGCCGCGACGATTGTCCTGGCGTCTGTTTCCACCTTTAAACGGCTGGTTTTTCTTGTTGTCCTCAAATGTTTTCTTTTGACCTGGACCTTTTTTGATTTTCTCTCGTTTTTCCAGGTTGACTTTGTTGGGCACATTTACTTTTTCATCAAAATCCTCGCCCACGCGATTATCCACTTTTTCATTAACCGACGGCTCTTGCTGATTGACTGGTTTGCGATCTTGCGGCTTGGCTGGTTGACTTCTCATATCGTTTGGTTTTCTCTCCTGATTCTTCCCCTGATTTTTTCCGTGATGCGGACGTGACTGTTCGGACCGCTGTCCTCCTGGTCGATTGCCCTGCGGATTGCCGGGACGCTCATTCCTGCGCTGAGCCTGCCCCTGTTGCTGTTGGGATTGCCCTGTGCGTGCTGGCTGTGTCTTGGACTCATCCCGTTTCTTTTCTTCTTTTCTCATAGGTTGTGCTTCCCTCTGTCCAGCAGAACGCGGATGCTCTTGCTTGGCGCCTGCTGAACGCAATTTGGCCAGATGATCTTCTATTTTCTTGACCATCTGTTCGTCCATGATACTCATATGATTTGCTACTTCTATATCTAATCTCTTTAGCAAATTGAGGATTTCCTTGCTGCTCATGCTGTGCTGCTTCGCATATTCATACACTCGTGTCTTCATGAGATCACCCCTTCTGAATTATGTGAGCAGACGCTGTATACTTTCTGCCAGTTTCCCGTCTGTAACGGCAACCGTCACACGACCATCCTTTCCAATGGCACGGCCAAGTTCATAACGGTCTGTCGCCCATACGAACGGCACACCATAAAAAGCACACTTGTCTTGCACTTTTTTTGATGTATTGGCAGAGGCATCGGCCGCAAGCAGCACGAGTTTGGCTTTCCCGTTACGAACGGCTTCAACGACCAGTTCTTCTCCGGTAATGACCTTTCGTGCCCGCATCGCCAATCCCAGCAATTGCGCTGCCTTGGGGATCATTGTCCCATCATCTCCAGCCATTTTTCACGAAACGCATCGTACTGTTCCTGGGTGACAGTCATGTTGAGAGCTCGCTCCAACACCTTTTTCCATTTACCTGATGCAAATGCATCCGGTCTCAGACAGCTTTCCTGGCGGCACACATATGCTCCACGCCCGGCCGCTTTCCCTGTCAGATCAATGATAATCTCTTCTTGGGGTGTACGGACGACGCGCACCAGTTCTTTTTTGGGAAACATTCCTTGACACACGATGCATTTTCGTAAAGGGATTTTCTTTTGTTTCATAGCTATCCTTACTCCGTCCCTTCAAAGCCTTCCTCTGCCTTCGGGTAGTCGATGCCTTCCTGTTCGGCTTGCGATTCACTCTTGATATCGATTTTCCATCCGGTCAACTTGGCAGCGAGTCGGGCGTTTTGACCGCGTTTTCCGATTGCGAGAGACAACTGATAATCGGGGACGATCACACGAGTCACCTTTTCAGCTGCATTTACTTCAACGTGCAGTACTTTAGCCGGGCTCAGTGAATTGGCTACATACTCGGACGGGTCCTCCGACCAACGGACAATATCGATTTTTTCCCCTTTTAATTCGTTGACGATGGTCTGAACGCGCAGGCCTTTTGGACCGACACAGGCACCGACGGGATCGACATCGGGATTGACCGAATGTACAGCGATCTTGGAACGGTCTCCCGCTTCACGGGCAACAGACTTGATCTCAACAACACCGTCGTAGATTTCCGGCACTTCGAGTTCAAACAGGCGTTTCAGCAGCCCTGGATGGGTCCGAGAAACTACGATTTGCGGCCCTTTTGTCGTCTTTTCTACTTTGATAATATATGCTTTGACCCGATCCTGGGACTTCAGATCATCCGTCGGCATTTTTTCCGTAATCGGCATGACCGCTTCGGCTTTGCCCAGATCAATGTAGTAATTGCGCTGGTCCATGCGCTGAACGATACCGGTAACGATATCATCCTCACGCTCGATAAATTCACTGTAGATGAGTCCGCGTTCTGCTTCACGGATTCGTTGGGTAACCACTTGTTTCGCAGTTTGAGCAGCAATGCGGCCAAAATCGCGCGGGGTTACCTCAATTTCGACGATGTCATCCAGGCGGAAATTGGGGTCGATCTCCTGTGCTGCTTCCAGGGAAATCTCCAAGCGGGGATCGAGCACTTCCTCGACAACAGTTTTGCGTGCATACACCCGTACCTGTCCAGAGTGACGGTTTACATCAACCCGTACGTTTTGGGCAGAGTTAAAATTTCGTTTGTATCCTGAAATGAGGGCTGCTTCAATCGCCTCAATCAGTATATCTTTGGAGATTCCCTTTTCTCTCTCAATGGCTTCCAATGCCTCGATAAAATCGGCGTTCATGATTTTCGATGCCTCCTCCTTTACCCACAGAACACAGTATTAAAAGACAATTGCCATACGGGCCGTATCGATTTGGTCCCTTGCAATGACGTATGTTTTTTTAGATTCTTTCACTGTCAGCTTGTCATCCTCAAAGGAAATCAGTTCACCCTCAATCGTGCTTTCGCCATCGATCGGTTCCTTCGTCGTGATATGTACGTGCTTGCCAACAGCTTTGCGAAAATCGCTTTCTTTTCGCAGCGGACGTTCTGCCCCCGGTGAGGATACTTCCAAGAAGTACGCCGACGGGATCGGGTCCACTTCGTCAAGCCGCTGGCTCAGACGCTCGCTGACAAGGCCGCAGTCATCAATATCGATACTTCCTGTTTCATTATCGATGAACACGCGAAGAAACCAGTTGCTGCCTTCCTTTTTGTACTCGATCTCAACCAGTTCCAGACCCAGCTCGTCGAGAATGGGAGTAACCAGGTCGGTGACGATGTCTGTTACCTTGCTCAAGCAAGTACCTCCTTATCAATAATGAAGCATTGAGTTCAGCCAGAAAGAAAGAGTGGGTTTCCCCACTCTCGTTCTGCGCGTGTATAACCAGTATTTCCAAAAAAATTATAGCATAACAGGCCGTTGTTGACAACCGCGGGCGAAGAACCCTTCGTTTCCCTTGTTTGAGAACCTGGATATGTCTATCAAAACAGGGAGAGCTGGTTGGACTCCGGCAGCCCTTGCAGCGCCCCTTGCTCTTCCAGATACTCCAGGACAGTCTTGGAGATACGAGAGCGGGTCAGGAGATCTTCCTTGGACAGAAACTCCCCTTCTTCCCGAGCTTTGACGATTCCGATGGCTGCGTTCGTCCCTAGCCCCGGCATTGCGTTGAACGGCGCAATTAAACTGTTTCCATCGATCAAAAATTTTGTCGCGTCGGATCGATATAAATCGACGTTGGTAAATCGGAAGCCCCGCTCTACCATTTCCAAGGCCATCTCCAAAACGGTGAGCAGCGCCTTTTCTTTTGGCTGCGCTTCATGGCCTTTGGCTTCGATTTCTTCGATCTTTTGCCGAATTGCCGACGCGCCTTTGACCATGAGTGGAATGTCAAAGTCATCCGCACGCACCGTGAAGTACGTGGCGTAGAACTCCAGCGGATAGTGGACCTTGAAATAGGCAATCCGCACTGCCATCATCACATAGGCAGTTGCGTGGGCTTTCGGGAACATGTACTTGATTTTTTGGCAGGATTGTATGTACCAGTCCGGCACATTGTTCTTGCGCATCTCTTCCTGGTCTTCCTCGGGAACACCTTTACCCTTCCGCACGGACTCCATGATTTTAAAAGCACGGGACGGCTCCAGCCCCTTGTAAATCAGATACACCATGATATCGTCACGACAACCAATTACTTCTGGCAGTCGGCAGGTGCCGCTGCGGATCAAATCCTGTGCGTTGTTCAGCCAGACGTCTGTTCCGTGAGAAAGACCGGAGATTTGAACCAGCTCGGCGAAGGTGGTCGGTTTGGTATCCTCCAGCATTTGTCGAACAAACTTCGTACCAAATTCCGGGATGCCCAACGTTCCCATATTGGTACCGATCTGCTCGGGCGTAACCTTGAGCGCCTCTGTCGAACTGAAAATGGACATCGTCTCTTTGTCATCCAGCGGAATCATTTTGGGATCAAGCCCGGTCAGATCCTGCAGCATCCGAATGACTGTCGGATCATCGTGTCCCAGAATGTCGAGCTTCAGCAGATTGTCATGGATGGAGTGGAAGTCAAAATGGGTGGTTCTCCACTCGGATTCATTATCGTCGGCAGGAAACTGAATCGGACAAAAATCTTCAATCTCCATGTAGGAAGGCACGACAATGATACCGCCCGGGTGTTGTCCGGTTGTCCGCTTGACTCCTGTACATCCGTTTACCATTCGTGCGATTTCCGCATTGCGAAGCGTCAAGCCGCGCTCATCGGCGTATTTGCGCACATAGCCGTAGGCTGTTTTTTCAGCAACTGTACCAATGGTTCCCGCACGATAGACATAATCGACACCGAAAAGCTCCTGGGTGTATTTGTGGGCACGAGGCTGGTATTCCCCAGAGAAGTTCAAGTCAATATCAGGGACCTTGTCCCCCTTAAAGCCAAGGAACGTTTCAAACGGGATATCTTGTCCATCCTTGGCCAACGGGTGGCCGCATGACGGGCATTCCTTGTCGGGAAGATCGAACCCGGAGGCAATCGAGCCGTCAGTGATAAATTCGCTGTGCTTGCATTCGGGACAGCGATAATGCGGCGGCAAAGGATTTACTTCCGTAATATCTGACATCGTCGCGACAAACGAGGAGCCTACCGACCCCCGTGAGCCAACGAGATAGCCATCGGTGAGTGATTTCGTCACGAGCCGCTGGGAGATGAGGTAAATAACCCCGAAGCCGTGTTTGATAATACTGGTCAACTCTTTTTCCAATCTGGACTCGACCAGCTCCGGTAGCGGATCTCCGTAAAGCCGGCGGGCTTTGTCATAGCACATCTGCCGCAGCTCATCGTCTGCCCCTTCAATGATCGGCGTGTACAATTTATCGGGGATGGGTGAAACGTCTTCAATACTGTCTGCTAGCTCATTGGGTGCTGTCACGACAATCTGGCGAGCCATCTCCTCTCCGAGAAACGAAAATGCTTCCAGCATCTCATCAGTTGTCATCAGGTAAAGCGGCGGCTGATTGCCGGCGTCATGAGACCCCTGTGAGAGCAGAAACACATCGCGGAAAATGTTGTCCTGCGGATTGAGAAAATGAACGTCTCCTGTTGCCACGACAGGTTTTCCCAGCTCTTGACCGATCTCCACGATCATTTGATGGTACGATTTCATCGTCTCCAGAGAGGGAATCTCCTCGTTTCTCAGCAGAGGAGCGTAGTGTTGGGGAGGCTGCAGCTCCAGATAATCGTAGAAAGAGGCGATTTCTTTCAACTCTTCTCTCGATTTCCCCCGTAAAATGGACTGCATCAGCTCGCCGTCTTTGCAAGCAGTACCGAAAAGCAAGCCTTCCCGATATTTAACCAGCTGGCTTCTCTGGATACGCGGGACTCGGTAAAAGGTCTCCACATGTGATTTGCTTACCAGCTTGTACAGATTTTTCAGCCCTGTCTGGTTTTGTACTAAGATCGTCGCGTGAAACGGACGGCCGCTTTTGTAATCGACTTCTGCATTGCTCCGCTCGTTCAGCTCGGAGAGACGGGTAAGCTGTGCATCGCGAATATCCTTCAGCATGTACTGGAATACATGCGCCAGTGCCACCGTATCGTCCAACGCTCGGTGAGCATTGATCAGTTCAACATTGAAGCGCTTGGCCAAGGTACCCAGGCGGTAATTTCGCATCCCTTTGTACATCATCCGCGCCAGCGGCAGCGTATCCAAAAACGGGTTGTTCCATGGCTCCATGCCGATACGCTTCGCACAAGCGTTAATAAAGTTCTTGTCAAACTCGGCGTTGTGTGCGACCAGAATAGCGTCTCCAGCAAACTCCTTAAATTTGCGCAGCACGATGTCGAGGGTCTCTTTGCCCCGCAGCATTTCATTGGTAATCCCTGTAATTTCTGTCGTTTTCGGCCCAATTTCGATTTGCGGGTCGATCAGCTCGGTCCATTTGTCTACAATCTCCAAGCCCCGCATTTTGACCGCCGCGATCTCGATAATCGTATGCTCTGCCGCGTTCAGACCGGTTGTTTCCGTGTCAAACACAACGTATTCGGTCTGGTCGTTCAGCAAACGGTCCAGCTCCGGGGTCAGATTGTACACAATGTCCACGCCGTCTTCGACTACATACGCTTCCATCCCGAGTATGCATTTGATGTTGTTCTTTTTGGCAATTCCGTACGCCTCCGGGAAAGCCTGCACAACACCGTGATCTGTTACAGCGATTGCCTTATGGCCCCATTTGGCAGCGGTCGAAATCAAGGATTTAACCGAAGCTACGGCATCGAGCGCACTCATCGGGGTATGGCAATGCAGCTCTACCCTTTTTTCAGAAGCAGTGTCCTTGCGAATGACCTGCTCGATCTGATTGATGTCATTGGCCATCATGACCAGATCGCGGAGGAAGGTATCGTGCTGAACACTTCCCCGTACTTTTACCCACATGCCATCCTTGAGGACTTCCAGCATTTTGACGTCTTCTTTGTCTCTCGAGAAGATCTTGACGGTCAGCGAGTCTGTGTAATCGGTGACGTTAAACGTCAACAGATGACGGCCGCTGCGAAGCTCTTTGACCTCTACATTAAATACAGTCCCCTGGATGACAATGCGTCGTTCCTCATCTTGTATCTCGTTAATGGGAATCGGCGCGTCCTTGATCTCGTACCCGATCATCAGCGTGCTAATCGCTTCCGCCTGCTCACTGCCCTTGTTCTCCTTCTCTTGTTGGACCGCACTCATCACGACTTCAACAAGGGCGCGCTCCTCTTCCTCTCGCTGTTCGACAAAAGCTTTGTACGCTTCATCACTTTCTTCTGCCAAAAAGGTAAAGCGAGGGATGCATGTGGTCACCTTTTCGAAGAAAGTCGCCATTTCGCTGTCTGCACGTTTTCGCTTGGCTACCTCCACGGTCATTTCGGTCGGCAGGTAAACCTTTACGTCCTGCTGATCTACTTGCTTGCGAGAAGTACGCAGCGTGACTGCCAAGGAATTGAGGCTCTGTTCCAGGCTTCCGAGGATCACATCCCAGTATTCCTCCACCGCAAACGGCAAAAGGGGCTGCTCCTGATAACGAAAACGTGCGTCCACCGTTGCCAAGTGGGAAAACGTTTGCTTCAACCGCTGTGTGAAGGCCAGATAAACTTCAGCCGGAAGCAATCGCGGAAGCATAAAATGAAAAACCCATTCTTTGTTTTGTCGGTATAGCTCTAGTTTTTCAATACTTGCGCCAAGAAAAAAACGCTCCACCCAATCAGTTGGCAGGTCCATCTGCTTAACCAACAGTGAGAAGCGATGCTTTTGTTCTTCCAACCGATTCACGGTATCTCCCACCTCAATTTTCCCAGCTTTTTCGTAGAGTCTTGCTCTCGTATACGGTTATCAGAATACTTGGTTCCGCCAAGACTTCTGGCTGTGCCTTAATTGCACATATGTCAATAGGAGTTTTATAAATTCCCATTGACCCCAAAATAAAAGAGGCACCCCCTGAAAACCAGGGGAGTACCCCGACTAATTCGACAAAATCTGTGTAAATTCCTGCTTGTAATCAGGAGCGGAACAGCTCGGCACCAGTGCTGTCAACACGGCCTAACAATGCATGAACGAAGGATACCAACTCTTCCAGTTTCACTTCATGCGTTTCTCCTGTACGGCGCACCCGAACTTCGACCAGACCTTCTTCAGCAGCCTTGTCTGAGACCGTGATGCGAAGCGGGAGACCGATCAGATCGGCATCTTTGAATTTCACACCGGCACGCTCTGGTCTGTCGTCGTACAGCACTTCGATCTGGGCAGCTTGCAGGGCCGCAGTGATCTGTTCACTGGCTTCCCGCTGTGCTTCCACTTTTGCGTTGACTGGAATGACGTGTACGTGGAAAGGTGCCACGGAAACGGGCCAGATGATCCCGTTTTCATCGTTATTCTGCTCGATTACGGCAGCCAGTGTCCGGGAAACCCCGATTCCATAGCAGCCCATGATCATCGGCTGACTGCGTCCGTTCTCGTCGAGGAAGGTTGCCCCCATCGCTGTGGAGTATTTCGTTCCCAGCTTGAAGACGTGACCCACTTCTACACCGCGGGCAAACTTGATCACTCCGCCGCCGCGCGGGCACTCGTCGCCTTCCATGATATTGCGCAGGTCTGCAAAGCGGGAAACCGTGAAGTCACGACCTGGCTGAACGTGAAGCAGATGGTAGTCCGTCTCATTGGCCCCGGCAACTCCATCATAAACATCCTGGACAAAGTTGTCTGCCACGATCTCCAGTTTCTCCTGGTCGATGCCGACAGGGCCTACAAAGCCGACAGGAGTACCAATCGCAGCAAGAATCTCCTGCTCGGAAGCCAATCCGACAAAAGCAGCATCAAACAGATTTTTCAGTTTGACTTCGTTGATCTCGTGATCCCCGCGTACCAGCACCATGACCAGCTTCTCATCAATGCGATAGACCAGGCTCTTGATGATGCGACTCGCTTCGATCTGCAGCGCTTGTGTCAATTGTTCGATGGTTTTCACTGCAGGCGTGTGCACCTTCTCCAGCGATGGCACTTCGCTTTGTGGTTTTTCGGCAGGCTTGTACACCACTTCTGCTTTTTCCAGATTGGCTGCATAATCGCCATTTTCCGAATAGGCAATCGTATCTTCACCGATGTCGCACAGAGCCATAAACTCGTAGGTTCCTTTACCACCGATTGCTCCGGCATCCGCTTCGACTGCGCGGAAGTGAAGGCCTACTCTGGTGAAAATGGAGGTATAGGCGTCATACATCGCCTGAAAATTCTTGTCCAGACCTTCTTGGGTAGTATCGAAGGAATACGCATCCTTCATGATGAATTCACGGGAACGGATCAAGCCGAAGCGCGGACGTACCTCATCACGGAATTTCGTCTGAATTTGATACAGATTGATCGGCAGTTTCTTGTAAGAATTGATCTCATCACGAACCAAGCTGGTGATCACTTCTTCGTGGGTCGGACCCAGTGCAAACGGCCGATCATGCCGGTCTTTCAGGCGAACCAATTCCGGACCGTACACATCCCAACGGCCGGTTTGATGCCATAATTCTGCAGGCTGCATGGCAGGCATGAGCAGCTCCTGAGCACCCGCACGATTCATTTCCTCACGAACAATCGCCTGGATTTTATGCAACGTTCGCAGTGCCAGCGGCAGGTAGGTATAAATACCGGACGCCAGCTGGCGCGCCATACCTGCACGGAGCAGCAGTTTATGACTGGCTATTTCCGCATCCGCAGGAACCTCCCGCAGAGTAGGAATCAATATCTGACTTTGCTTTAACACACAAGTGTCCTCCTTCACGATGCAGGGGGTCTAACCGACCTGAGTGGTCTTTTTCTCTTCCACAATTTCATGAATTTCCTTCATCAGTTCCTCGAACAGTTCGGTTTCCTTCACCTTCCGTACAATCTCGCCGTGACGGAAGATCAACCCTTCACCGTTCCCGCCGGCAACCCCTACATCCGCTTCACGAGCCTCTCCCGGTCCGTTTACAGCACATCCCATGACGGCGATTTTCAATGGAGTCTTCAAAGTGGAAACCGCATCCTCCACTTTCGTGGCCAAACCGATCAAATCAATCGCACAGCGTCCGCAAGATGGGCAGGCAATGACGATCGGATCGTTATTGACGATATCGAGACTGCGCAGAATTTGCTTCGCAACTTTAATCTCCTCTACCGGGTCGGCGGTCAGCGAGACACGGATCGTATCGCCAATTCCCATGGACAAAACCGTTCCGATTCCGACAGAAGATTTGATACTTCCGGAAAACTGGGTGCCCGCTTCCGTCACGCCGACGTGAAGCGGATAGTTGCGTTTTTGAGCCATCAAGGAATAGGTTTGGATCATCGTCGGAACATCCGAGGACTTCAGGGAAATCACGATGTTCTCATAGTGAAGCTCTTCGAGAATGTGCACATGATTCATGGCACTTTCTACGATCGCTTCTGGAGATGGATACCCGTATTTTTCAAGCAGCCGCTTTTCTACAGAGCCGGAGTTTACGCCGATGCGAATCGGGACATTCCGTTCCCGGCAAGCTTCTACAACCGCCTTCGTTTTTTCTTTGGAGCCGATGTTCCCCGGGTTGATGCGGATTTTGTCAATTCCGCTTTCCAAAGCGATCAGCGCCAGCTTGTAGTCAAAGTGAATGTCTGCCACGAGCGGTAATGGAGAGCGCTCCTTGATGGCTTTGATCGAACGAGCGGCATCCTCGTTGATCACTGCCAAGCGGACAATTTGGCAACCCACGTCGTGAAGACGCTGAATCTCCGCCAGGGTTGCCTCTACGTCGCGTGTATCAGCAGTCGTCATGGATTGAATGACGACACTTTTTTGTCCTCCAATTTGTACATCTCCCACGAAAACCGGTTTGGTCTCCTCTCGCTTGTACATAGAGCACCATCCTTTATGTTTGTCAAACAGTCTGTGAAGCTTGGTTTTATTCGGTAAACAGCCGCTGCAAATCGTTCCACGTCACAACCAGAATCAGCAGCATCAGCAGTGCAAAACCGAGGAAGTGAACCATCCCTTCCTTGTGGGGGTCGACTGGTCTGCCGCGCAATGCCTCTGCGACCAGAAATGCAAGTCTCCCACCATCTAAAGCAGGCAGGGGAAGCAGGTTAAACAGCCCCAGGTTGATACTGAGTACAGCCGCCCATTTCATCAAAATGGCCAAGCCTTGTTGGGCAAACTCTCCTGTCATCTTGAAGATTCCCACGGGACCGCTCAGATCTTTTAAACCGACCGTTCCGGTAAAGAGCATCCCCAGGCTTTTCAAAATCATCGCGGTGAACTCGTAGGTCTGGTTTGCTCCGTATTGAAGAACTTCACCCGGTGCGTATGTGATGGCATTCGTCACCATGATTTTCCCCACGTTCTTTTCGTTGAACACATGCACCTTGGCCGAGATTTGCTGATTGCCGCGAAGGACGACAAATCCCAGATCCTTATCCGGAGATTTGCCGACGATCTCGACCAGTTCTTTCCATGTGGAAACGGGCTGTCCCTGAATCGAGATTACCTTATCTCCCGCTTGCAGTCCAGCCTTTGCTGCTGGGCCGTTCGGTAGGATGTCCCCCAGGATCGGGCCATTGGACGGAACACCGTAAGCAAGTCCGATGACAATAAACAACACAAAAGCGAGCAAAAAGTTGGCTGCTGGGCCGGCAAAAATAGCCCAAAAACGCTGCATGATCGTCTTGCCTTTGAATTGACGGTTGAGCGGGGCGATTTGCACCTCGTATCCATCTTTCACCAAATGAGCCTGTGGATGAACCGAAAATGTCCGCTGCTCCCCTTCTGTATCAAGTACAATCGACAGGGCTTGTTCCAAATCAAAGCGGACAATCGTACCGGTCACTGCTCCTCTTTCATCACCACTTGGTCCATCCAGCAGGATCCGGGTTACTTTCCCTACTGCATCACGCACCAAGGTTACTTCCATGTGCGGTTTCAGGATATCAAGCTCCGGGTCCTCGCCCGCCATGCGGACCATCCCGCCAATCGGCAAAAGCCGCAGCGTATATTCTGTTTCTCCTCGCTTTACGCTAAATATCTTTGGTCCCATCCCCAGTGCAAACTCCCGACACAAGATGCCGGCCCGTTTTGCCAGGAGAAAATGACCCAGTTCATGCACAAAGACAAGTACACCAAATACGATGACGATCGCGAGAATCGATTCTACTGAATCCAAATTGGGAAAGGGCAAGTGAACAGCCACCTTTCATTCCTTAATTAGCGCAGGTCCCTGTGTAAACAGTTGACAGCTTCCTGGCGCGCCCACTGGTCTGCAAAAAGGATTTCTTCCAGAGAAGGATCACTGATACCCTGATGGGCTTCACATGTCTGGCGAACGATCTGTTCAATTTGTATAAAATCAATCGCTCCTTGCAAAAAGCTGTTAACAGCCACTTCATTTGCTGCATTCAACACCGTAGGGTGAGTGCCTCCTATCCTGCCACAATCATAAGCCAATTGTAACAGAGGATAGCGGTCAAAATCCATCGGTGCAAAGTGAAGAGTACCGCTTTTCACCAGGTCGAGCGGTTCTGTCGCAAGCGGCATTCTCCCCGGATAGCTTAGCGCATACTGGATTGGTACGCGCATATCGGGAGTGCCAAGCTGCGCCATCACTGCTCTGTCTTTATATTCTACCATGGAATGAATGATACTCTCATAATGGAGAACACATTCAATTTTGTCGTACGGAAGATCAAAAAGCCAGTGGGCTTCAATGACCTCAAAGCCTTTGTTCATCATCGTCGCCGAGTCAATCGTAATCTTCGAGCCCATGCTCCAGTTCGGATGATGCAGCGCCTGCTCCAGTGTTACGTGAGCCAGCTCTTCCCTGCTCAAATGACGGAAAGAACCTCCAGAAGCCGTCAGGATGATGCGAGAAACATCTTCTCTTCGGGAGCCTTCCATGCATTGAAAAATCGCAGAGTGCTCACTGTCTACCGGGATGATGGAAACGCCCCGTTCTTTGGCTGCCTTCATCACGATGTGACCTGCGCTGACAAGTGTTTCCTTATTGGCCAGACCGATCGTTTTCCCCGCTTCGATAGCCGCTAACGTCGGTGCAACTCCAACACTGCCGACGACTGCCGTCATGACAAAGTTTGAACTTGGATGCTTCGCTACCTCTTCGAGCCCTTCATTTCCGCAGACGATTTCTACCTGACGTTTCCCCAAACGTTCGCGCAGTTCGTTGGCACCTTGCGTCGTACCAACTGAGACAAGCTCCGGCTGAAACTGCTTAACCTGTTCGGCTAACAGCTCTACATTTGTTCCCCCGGCCAGGGCAACTACACGAAACTCCTCTGGATGCTGGGCTACCACATCGAGTGTACTCTTCCCAACTGATCCGGTAGAACCCAAGAGCGATATTCGTTTCAAGTGTTTCACCCTCTATGTCTTTCTATATGGCGTATCCCACTAGACCATTCCGAGTAAATGCAGAATGGGAAATACAAGAATCATACTGTCAAAACGATCCAGCACCCCTCCGTGGCCCGGAAAGATTCGGCCGGAGTCTTTTACACCAAAATGACGTTTCATCGCCGATTCAACCAAATCGCCGAGCTGCCCCGCAATCCCTGTAACGAGTGCCAGCAGGAGGGCCTGGTCATATGGGATATGGCCAATCCAGGCATTAACCGCCATCACGACCAGAATCGCGACCAGCAGGCCCCCGACAGCACCCTCTATGGTTTTGTTGGGACTGATCGCAGGCCACAGCTTTCGTTTGCCTACCGCTCTGCCCACGAAATAGGCCCCCGAATCGGTCGACCATATTCCCAAGATAACCAGTACAGTAAGCAACAGGCCTGTGTCCGACAAATTGCGCAGGGCAGCCATGTAGGCAAAGCCATAGCTTATGTATAACGCTCCCAGCAAAGTAAGAGCGGCATGTTCAATGTGAAACAGGTTTTTTCGAAAAACCGCGTATAAGAGCAGAAGAAGGGTTACGGGCAGCAACAGATCCGGCATGACAAGTCCAGTCTGGCCCGTGAAGGAGAGAGCTGGCCACATTATACTGATCAAGAGCACGTAGCCCAGTACCCCTGCCACACTCAACGGTTGGATGTTCGCCATCCGCAAAAATTCAAAAAGGCCTATGACGGCCAAAACAAAGACGAGTGAGGAGAACCACGCGCCCCCCAGATAAACCATGAATAAAAAGCCCGCCCCACCAATGAGGCCTGTAATAATCCGCTGCTTCAACTGATTCCACCTCTTGGCTTATACCGCTCCATAGCGACGAGCTCGCCCCTGGTATTCTGCAATTGCTTGATACAAATGTTCCCTGGTAAAATCGGGCCAAAGCACATCGGTAAACCATAATTCCGTGTAGGCCAACTGCCACAACATAAAGTTGCTTAAACGAAGTTCTCCACTGGTGCGAATCAAAAGGTCTGGGTCTGGGATGTCACTCGTGTACAGATGTCGGGAAATCATCTCTTCGTTTAGTTGATCCAGGTCGATCTCACCCGCTTGTATTCGGGTAACTATATCTTTTACAGCAATCGCAATTTCCTTGCGTCCTCCGTAATTCAGCGCAAAGTTCAGTTGCAATCCTGTATTTCCTCTCGTTCGCATCTCTGCTGTTTCCAGAGCCTTGATGGTATGTGCAGGCAGCTCCTCTTTACTGCCTACCATGCGAATTCTCACGTTTCGTTCAACCAATTCTTCCAATTCTGTCGACAAAAATTCCTGCGGCAGCTTCATCAAAAAGTCTACTTCTTCCCGCGGTCGTTTCCAGTTCTCGGTTGAAAAGGCGTACATGGTTAAATACTTGACGCCGATCTCATCAGAAGCTCTGACGATTTCCTTGACGGTTTTCATACCGGAACGGTGGCCAGCGATCCTTGGCAGATTTCGTGCTTTCGCCCATCGCCCGTTCCCGTCCATAATCACCGCAATGTGATTTGGAATCACGCCGTCTTTGTCAAATTCCGCGGTTTGCTCCTGTTTTTCTTTTCGAGCCCACTTGCGCGCGAGATGTTCTAACATAAGTGTTCCCCCGTAATGAGAGATATAGACATTCATCCCCCTCGGCTGAGGGGGATCAAAGCATTAAACTTCCAGAATGTCTTTTTCTTTTTCCTTCACGGTTTTATCGACGTCCGCGATATACTTATCCGTTGTTTTCTGGATTGTCTCTTGGTGGCGGCGAGATTCGTCTTCTGAAATCGTAGCAGCTTTTTCCAGCTTTTTGATTTCATCGTTGGCATCGCGTCGGATGTTCCGGATAGCCACTTTCGTCTCTTCTCCACTCTTGTTTGCCATTTTCACCAGTTCTTTTCTGCGCTCTTCTGTCAGTGGCGGAATCGCGATGCGAATAATCGTTCCGTCATTGGAAGGCGTCAAGCCCAAATCAGACTGTTGAATCGCTCTGTCAATTTCCTTCAGCGACGATTTATCCCAAGGCTGAATTGTCAGCATCCGCGGCTCAGGCACGCTGATATTTGCTAACTGAGAAATCGGGGTTGGCGTTCCATAGTAGTCAACAACGACTTTATCGAGAATAGCTGGATTTGCACGGCCTGCGCGGAGGCTCGAAAGGTCTTTTTTCAACGCTGCGATCGCTTTCCCCATTCGATCTTCCATTTCTTTCAATACGGATTGCGGCATATGTTATTCCCCCTTTACCAGTGTTCCGATTTTTTCACCCATGACCGCTCGGCGAATATTGCCTTCTTCCGAGATATTAAAGACAATCAGTGTAATATCGTTGTCCATGCAAAGACTGGATGCCGTGGAGTCCATCACGCCAAGGCCCTTGCTCAAGACTTCCAGGAACGTCAGCTTGTCGTACTTGACAGCTGTCGTATCGATGCTCGGGTCTGCGGAATAAACACCATCCACTTTATTTTTTGCCATCAGAATAACTTCTGCCTCGATTTCGGCAGCACGCAGGGCAGCAGTCGTGTCGGTAGAGAAGTAAGGGTTCCCCGTACCGGCAGCAAAGATGACCACGCGATTCTTTTCCAGATGGCGGATTGCTCTGCGACGTATGTATGGTTCGGCAACTTGTCTCATCTCGATGGACGTTTGTACTCGAGTCGGGACGTTCACTTTTTCTAATCCATCCTGCAGGGCGAGCGAGTTCATCACGGTTGCCAGCATCCCCATGTAATCGGCTGTTGCTCGATCCATCCCTTTGGAGCTGCCTGAGAGTCCACGCCAGATATTACCACCGCCAACAACAACTGCGACTTGTACTCCCAATTCTACGATTTCCTTGATCTGGTTGGCGACGGAGAAAATCACCTTCGGGTCAATTCCATACCCTAGTTCTCCAGCCAGTGCTTCCCCACTCAACTTTAACACAACCCGTTTATAGGCAGGAAGTGGCATGTGAAACGGCCTCCATTCTTGAAACATTCTCTGTGCTTGATCGGAATCCTTCCAGCTCACTGGCGACTTTTATTCGCGTGGCAGAAGATCTTATTTCTTATAAAATAGGGAACACGCAGGTGTTCCCTATTTTCCAGTTCTTATTGCTTATTAACTTGCGCCATAACTTCTGCTGCAAAGTCTTCTTGCTTTTTCTCAATGCCTTCGCCCACCTGGTAGCGCACGAAGCCTTTGAGCGTTGCGCCAGCTTCTTTCAGCAGAGCGCCAACTTTTTTGTCTGGGTCTTTTACGAATGGTTGTTCCACCATCACGTATTCTTCGAAATACTTGGAAAGACGGCCTTCGACCATTTTTTCCACGATGTTTGCAGGTTTGCCCTCTGCCAGTGCTTGGTTTTTCAGAACCTCACGCTCGCGCTCGATCTCATCTGCAGATACTTCTTCACGGTTTGCAAAACGCGGGTTGGAAGCAGCAGCGTGCATGCCCAGGTCTTTTGCCAGGGATTCATCTGTCGTACCCTCAAGCGCAACCAGAACACCAATGCGTCCACCCATGTGCAGGTAAGTACCGAATGCGCCGTTGTCGGATTTATCGAGGATGGCAAAACGGCGCAGGGAGATGTTTTCCCCGATTGTCGCGATTTTTTCGCTGATGACATGTCCAAGTGTTTCGCCTTGGCCTTTGAAAGGCTGTTCCAACGCTTCTTCTACACTTGCAGGACGTTGGGTTACCACGTGCTCAGCAACGTCTTTCACCAGCTCTTGGAACTCAGGGTTTTTGCCCACGAAGTCTGTTTCGCAGTTAACTTCTACGATCGCTGCACTGTTTCCGCTAGTTGCATAAGCAGTCAAGCCTTCTGCTGCGATACGTCCTGCTTTTTTAGCCGCTTTCGCGATTCCGCGCTCACGGAGCAGGTCAATTGCTTTTTCCAAATCACCGTTCGTTTCTTCAAGAGCGCGTTTGCAGTCCATCATCCCTGCGCCTGTACGTTCACGCAGTTCTTTTACTGCTTGTGCACTGATTGCCATATCATTGACCTCCTTGATTATATCCAATCTAAGTATAGGTGATAAAAAAGGTGGACGGGGTTCTGAAACCCTCAGTCCACCCTCTTACACATGCTTACGCAGTTGTTGTAGCTTGCTCTCCGCCTTGGTTTCCTTCAGTCAGAGCATCAGCCATTTTCGAAGTGAGCAATTTGACAGCGCGGATCGCGTCGTCGTTACCAGGGATTACGTAATCGATCTCATCTGGGTCGCAGTTAGTATCTACAATCGCTACGATTGGGATACCCAGCTTGCGAGCTTCTGCTACAGCGATGCGCTCTTTGCGCGGATCGATGACGAACAGAGCGTCTGGCAGTTCGTCCATATGAGCGATACCGCCCAGGAATTTTTCCAAACGTTCTTTTTCTTTGCGAAGAACGATAACTTCTTTCTTCGGCAGAACAGCGAAAGTGCCGTCTTCTTCCATACGGTTCAGCTCAGCAAGACGAGCTGTACGTTTTTTAATGGTAGTGAAGTTTGTCAGGGTACCACCCAACCAGCGTTGGTTGATGTAGTAGTGACCTGTACGTTCTGCTTCTTCTTTTACGGATTCTTGTGCTTGTTTTTTCGTACCAACGAAGAGCACTTTTCCGCCGTTTTGAGCCAGTTCACGTACAAAGTTGTACGCTTCCTCAACTTTTTTCACGGTTTTTTGCAGGTCGATAATGTAGATTCCGTTACGTTCGGTGAAGATATAGCGTGCCATTTTCGGGTTCCAGCGACGAGTTTGGTGACCGAAGTGAACACCAGCCTCGAGAAGCTGTTTCATCGAAATAACTGCCATATTTCACACCTCCTCATGAAATGGTTTTTTTGTGCTTACCTCCGCCTCACCGCATTTTCCTGACAAAACTGCCAGTCCTGGCAGCACCCTTGCAGGAATTGGTGGACGTGCGAATTCAACACCGTTAATCAATATATCATATGCCCTATATGATTGCAAGAAACGAATCCCATTTCCCGCCCAAAAAGTAACGCCTCATTTTTTAGGAGGCGTTGCGATGATTTTCACGATCTCTTCTTCACTGGCTCCCAAAGGAATCTGATAGGTACCGACCCGAATCCGGTCCAGTTTGTCTTGCGCCCTGAGGGTGTCCACAAAGCGGTTGTCCGCGTTCAATATGCCGGACTCAACCAATGTGCGGGCTACTCCTTCCGCAGTGGCCTTGTATGGAATCGTGATTGATTTTGTTTCCTTTGCCGTCTCTTGTTGAATACTTACAGGGGCTGCCGGTGTCTCCATGACTGAAGAAGCAGGCCCGCTTGATTGGGGAGCAGCCGGTTCATTAGCCTGAGAAAGCTCAGGCTGACTGGGCTTGGACGGCGGGCTTGATGCTTTCACCACTGAATCGCCAGTTGATGGTGCTTTTGGTGTTGCTGTTTTTGGAACTTCAGGCGGCGGGGACGAGGGTACCGCCGGTTGCTTAGGCGGCTCAGCTATTGGTAGAGAGAGCTTTTTCTCCTGCTTCAGCTGATCGAACTCCTCTTTTGAGAGAACGACCAACTGGCTCTGTTCCGCCAATTTTTCGATCTGCTCTCTGGTGAGTGTCTGTGATTCTGCTTCCGTAGGTCCGCCCAGTTGAGACAGCGCTCCCAGAATGGACGTCGCCACCAGCAGACCAGCGCCAAATCCAAAGAGAATTTCAGTCTTTTTCATTGGCATCCCCCCGTTCACGAGGGATAGCTAAAGATAGAATCAGGTCAATTTCTCCTCTGCCTGCCCCTATTCTTTTCGCGATGTCGTCAGGTCCGAGCCCATCATGCTGCAATTCAAAAACACGGCGATACCGCTCCCTCATCGCCAGTACATCACCAGTAGCATCCTCCTGCACTGGCGGCTGGGCGCTTGCCTTTTCTGCCTGACTCCCCTCACGCAATGCGCGCAATTCCTTTTCCGCTTCATCCAACCTCGCCTGAGTTTCGGACAGCTCCATCCTAAGCTGGGCATGGACTCTCCGTGCCTCTTCCTGCTCTGCCTTTTTCTCCTGCTTGATTTGTCCGACAAAGCGCTGCAGGGTTTTCTCGATCTCATCCATGCCGAGCTGCGGCGCTGTATGTTCTTCTTTGCGGGAGCGTGCCAACGAGAACAGCAGCGCCAGTAAAATGGAAACGACGCCTACGCCGATCAAACTATAGTAAACCCCATTCATGATCGCTATTTAAGCTCCCCTCATTATCTTTGTCTTCATGTTGTTTGCTTACAGGGAGATATCGATGAAGCGCCCACGCAGAGGATCACGCATAGCTACCTCCATCGATGAAGCGCCCCCCTCCGAAGATTCCGTTTCTCCTTCGGATGATTGGCCGGAAGAAAATTCTTTTCCCCCCTGCTGTTCTTGCCGCCGTTTGTCTCGAAGGCGGTTCTTCTCGGTTTCATTGACGTCCGCTGCACGCTGGCTCTTTTGTTGGTCCGTCATCTTCTGTTCCTGTTGCAGGAGCTGCTGTTCGTTGTTCAAACGGTGCTGGTATTGTTCCTGCAGTCGACCGACCTCCGCAGTCCGCGGCACCGCCACTTGCAATTCAACCGTTTTGAGACTCAACTTGACTTCAGCTCCTTTTTACTGCTCCCCACTGTCTAAATCAGAGTAGAGGTCGTAATCTCTCCATTAATGACAAGGAATCGAGTGCGAGGAAACTCTTGTTTGATAAATCTGACGAGTTTGCCAAAAACCATCTTAATGCCGGGATACATCATGTAATACACATCAACAGCAGCAGGTGATTCGCCTTCCAGCTCTGTCTCCACTTCTTTTTTGCGGGCTTCCAGCTGTTTCCCTTCCTTTTCCAGGATCAGCCGGGTATTGGCCAATTTGATCTGCATGGCCTTCTTGTCAGGAGCCAGGTCTCCAGTCACTTTCAGCATTTGGCCAAGTACGCCCAGCCCCTGATCGGTTTTCCGCAAATTTTC
Organism: Brevibacillus ruminantium; assembly: GCF_023746555.1. Classification (NCBI taxonomy): domain Bacteria; kingdom Bacillati; phylum Bacillota; class Bacilli; order Caryophanales; family Paenibacillaceae; genus Brevibacillus; species Brevibacillus ruminantium. The sequence goes on along the minus strand of NZ_CP098755.1, from coordinate 2,436,904 downwards.
ATAGACGGTCTGCAGCTCTTTGTTTATCGCAGCCAGTTCCAATCTCAGCTCCGGTTTGACCCCTACTTCCAATACAGTAGGGGTCGCACTCGTATTGCCAATGACACGAGCCACAATTTTTTCCCCCGCTTGGAGGGTCCCGCCGATAATAATCCCTTTCGGCCCATTACAGATGATCTGCTTGCCTGCGCGTACTTGGGAAAACATGATGCTTTGGGACACCAACACCTGATTACCTGCGGTTACGTTGCCATTTTGGATAAACGACGTCCTTACATCGTTTCCCGCTACGACTTGACCCTTGTCCTGGGCGACGATTCCACTTTTGATTTCGATGGAACCGCCCGCTTCCAGATCCGCCCCTTCTACGCTTCCCAGAACTCGTATATCTCCCGATGCTTTTACTCGAAATCCTGTCGGTACGTTACCGCGAATGACCACTGTTCCCACAAAATCGATATTCCCAATGCTGAAATCAACATCTCCGTTGACCTCAAACACAGGGAATACATTGACCTTATCTTTATCTGTAAAGGATACCTGGCCATCAATCGCGGCGTACAGCATCGATCGCTCTGCATTCACCACGACATTTTTGCCAGGTTTCAAGACGGCCTCCTTCCCAGGCAAGGGAACGATGGGCTCTCCGGTAACAGATTTACCCGCCTGTCCGGGAGTGGCAGGTGTACGGCGTGCCAGCAACTGTCCTTTGGCTACGTTGGGAATGCTAGTAATCGAATAAAAGTCAACTCGGCCATCCTCCAGCTCCTTTGGCCGCTTGTCATCCTGGTTCAATTTCATAAAGGTGTACTCGATTTTACCGTCCGTTCCCGCTACGGATGGGGACCCTACTGCAACCGTTACAGGACCTGCCGTAAATTTGGACGGATTCGTACAAAGGTCATGCACTACTTGTTCCAGAATCCCATGGGTGATCTTACTCTTCCTCAATATTTCCCGTACTTCAGACTCATTGATCTGAATATTGGTTCCCTGTTCCTGGTCGGTAATCACCAACATGATACCGGCTTCCAGCTTGTCCTGAGAGATTTTGACTTCCAGCTTGTAGTTTCCTATACCTTCCATCTTTCTACCCCTCTCAAACTACGGGCCTCTACCCTATTGTATCTCCCTCTGCTACTTTCCAACCCTCTTTGATTTCTCTCTTATTCTCTATATAAGCTGAGACTTCCATTTCGCCAATGCCGAACGCAGTCGGAAAATTGCTTTGGAATGGAGCTGCGAGATCCTGGAAGGTGACAGGCTCATCACTTCCGCAATTTCCGACAAGGTCAGTTCTTCGAAGTAAAATAAGGAAACAACAAGACGCTCCTTTTCCGGCAGTTTGTCGATAACAGCAGTCAGCACTTCTTTCATCCCCGTATTCTCTGCGACCTGCTCTGGTCGTAGTGTTACTTCATCAACGATGTACGAATGTCGGGCCGTTTTCTGTTCTTCTTCTTCCCCTACTGTCTCATCAATCGAGATCATCGAAGCCAGTGAAGTTTCATAGAATACCTGTTGCAAGTCTTTTTCGGTGATCCCCAGATAGGAGGATACTTCCTGATCCGTCGGTGAACGAAGCTCTTTTTGCTCCAGCATAGTATAGGCTTCTTCGATTTTTTTTGCCTTATCGCGAACGGTGCGGGGAATCCAGTCATTCTCTCGCAGACCATCAATCATCGCACCGCGAATGCGCCACATCGCATAGGTTTCGAACTGAAGACCACGTGTATGATCAAATTTGGCCAGAGCATCCAGCAAGCCAAATCGGCCATAGCTGATCAAATCGTCCTTGTCGACATTGGTGGGCAGGTTGATGGCGAGCCGGTTGGCTACTTTGTCCACCAGTGGAAGATACTGTGTGACCAGATCTACTTCCGCATCCCGGCTCCCTTCCTCTTTCCACATGACCCACTTATCAAATTGTTTTGCTTTTTCTTGATTGGTTAGCCGTGCCACGATTCAGTCACCAACCTTCATTCATCAGTTAAACGCCTCACGACATTTGAAACGGTGGTGGGATCATACTCTGGAGTGATTCTTCCAATCTGCCCCAGTGCCAGTGGAGTAAACCCTCCATCTTCTGCTAAATCCTGCTCCTCGGCAGTCGAAGAGACGTGCTCTTCGACCACTTCCGCCGGAGCCGTCATCTCATCATGACTCGTGGAAGACCCCATAATTTTTGCAACGAGCCAACGTATCGGGAAAGCGGCAAGAAAGAAAAGAATAAATGCATAGCCAGCTCTTTCCAGGGAAACAAGCCATACATTTCCCGAGAATGCCGTAAAAAAGGTAATGATAGAGGCGAGTGCGCCAAAGCCAATATTCAGCCAAATTGTTCCTATCATAAGCTTATACTTCCTTCACACCTTGATTAACGGTCCGAATTTGCAGCATACCCGTTGTCGAGTCGAACTCGATCGTCCTCCCGCAATTTCCCCCTGTATCCTCGGCAATCACTTTGATTTGCGCCTCTTTTAATGCCAGCTTGCACGCTTCAACATTTCTAGGTCCGATTCTCATGGTGTCACTCTTGCCGAGAAAAGCGAACATTTGCGCGCCTCCTGCAAGCTTGGCAACCAAATTGTACGTGGATGCCCCAGCTATTTTCATCTCCTGGATCAGACGGGGGATTGCGGTATCGGCGTACTTCCCGATCGCAACCTCTCCACCTTTTCCAAGCGAGGATTCCGGCAGCATGACGTGGGCCATGCCGGCAACTTTATGTACCGAGTCAAACAGGACAACTCCGACACATGACCCTAATCCTGTGGTGCGAAGACGATCCGGTGCTTTTGCAACTCCAAGATCCGCCATGCCTATCTTAATAATCTCCATCGAACGGTACTCCTAGTGATCGAAATAGTGTCTTTAAAGATTCTGGATCAGGAATCAGAAAAAAATGACCTTGGACCTGTTCATTCCCTTCAAAGAAAGCAGTATCGATGGTGAGGGCAAAATCCCCTGCTTGTCCGAGCTCGAGTAATCCATAGCTGAGAATGGCCCCGGCCATGTCTACGGCCAATGCAGGAACTGATGGCTGAAGATTGAGATTCGTGAAATCCGCAAGAGAAGACAGGTAGGAACCCGTAAGGATATTCCCGATTTCGTGAAGAGCTGATATTTCCCATTCCGTCCATTCTTCCACACTTTTCACTTCTCCGATGATCTGTTGCAGCACATGCTTGGCGGAATCCATATCCAGGATGAAAAACATGTTCCCCGGACAGTCTCCCTCTACTCTCAGAAAAACGGTGACAACGATCGCTTCCGGACCTCCGACGCAATTGGCCACCTCGTCAAAAGGGATGATGTTCACCTGTGGCACTTTCATATCAATTTCCTTTTGAATCAGCTTGGAAAGAGCCGTCGCCGCGTGACCCGCACCAATGTTGCCAACTTCCCGAAGCACGTCAAATTGAAAATCTCCAAACTTGGCGAAGTATTCCATCCCTTATCCCTCAAAGGAGTCCAGTTGTTTGATTTCCTCGTTGCTCAGGACCTTGTCCAGATTTAAAAGAATTAGCAACCGTTTCTCCAGCTTTGCCACACCGCGCAGATAAGCAGCTTCAACCCCACCGACTACCTCCGGCGGCGGCTCGATTGCAGTTACCGGGATATCAATGACGTCGTTGGCGGCATCTACGATCAGACCTACTTCCAGTTCTCCTACCGCAACAATAATGATCCGGGTTGATTCGCTGTACGCCGTTTCTTCCAGTCCAAAACGGTTGCGCAAATCGATAATGGGCGTTACCACTCCGCGAAGGTTGATCACGCCCTTGACGAAAGCAGGCGTGCGCGGAACACGGGTAATATGCTCCAGTTTTTCAATAGATTTGACCTGATTGACTTCAACTCCGTACTCTTCATCTTTCAAGCGGAAAACGATGACTTTCACTTCTCCGACGATTTCCTTTTGGTCGAGCATACGGCTGCCCCTCCTCTTACTTAATCAATGCGTTGCAATCAATAATCAGCGCTACTTGTCCGTCACCTAGAATCGTGGCTCCCGAGATAGCAAATACATTGACGAGGTATTTGCCCAGCGATTTCAGCACAATCTCTTGCTGGCCGATAAAGGAATCAACCACCAAGCCCGCCATTTTTTCGCCCTTCCGTACAATGACGACAGCGACTTCGTCGTCCTTCTCTACTCCATTGTCCGGGATCTGGAATATCTCTTGCAAGGATACAAGAGGGACCACACGGCCGCGGAAATCAATCACCTTTTGCCGGTGCGCCATCATGATTTGATCTTTGCGGAATACAGCAGTTTCAATAATGGAACTGAGCGGAACTGCATACTTTTCATTTTGAACCTGCACCAGCATCGCAGAAATAATCGAAAGCGTGAGCGGCAATTGAATCAGGAAGGTCGTTCCCTGTCCGCGAACGGAATCCACACTTACGTTTCCGCCGAGGGATTCAATCTTTGTTTTGACTACATCGAGGCCTACGCCGCGTCCGGAAATATCCGAGATGGTGTCCGCTGTACTAAAGCCGGAGGAGAAAAGCAGTTCAAAAATTTGCCGATCGGCCAAGGTCTCCGCTTGTGCTTGAGACACAATCCCGCGCTCAAGCGCTTTCTTCAGCACCTTATCCTTATTGATGCCGGCCCCGTCGTCTTTTACCTCAATAAATACGTGGTTTCCACTGTGGAACGCGCGGAGCTGAATCGTACCTTCCTCTGGTTTCCCTGCCTGTTTCCGTTCTGCAGGCGATTCAACCCCGTGATCGAGCGAATTGCGCAGCAGATGTACCAGTGGGTCGCCGATTTCATCAATAACGGTCCGATCCAACTCTGTTTCGGCACCGTAAATATCCAGATTGACTTTTTTGTTCAGTTCCTTCGCCAGGTCGCGAATCATCCGCGGGAAGCGGTTGAATACCTGCTCGACGGGAACCATCCGCATCGTCAGGATAATATTTTGCAGATCCCCGCTGATCCGGCTCATGTGCTCGACCGTTTCCTGCAGTTCACTTTTGCCTAACTCGCGTGCGAGCTGTTCCAGACGACCACGGTCAATCACCAGCTCACTGAACAGATTCATCAGGACATCCAGTCTTTCAATATCAACCCGAATGGTTTTTCCACCAGCTGTCACTTTTTTCACCGGTGCATTACCGCCCGCCGCTGCCTCCGGCTTTTTCACAGCGCCCTCAGCAGGTGCACTCGCTGCAGCGATCTGCTCTTCTGCCTGTTTGGCTTGTTGCAGGGCTTCTTTCATTTCCACAGGCTCGACGATAACTTCCTGAATTTCAGAAATATTACTGATTGCTTTTTTCACTTTCTCCTGTGGCTCCATCGTGACGAACACCACTTCAAAGGAAAGATCGAAACGCTCATTTTCGAGATCCTGTACGGATGGCGTGGATTTAATAACTTCCCCCATAGACTCCAACTGATCAAAAACCATGTAGGCCCGTGCAGCTTTGAGGAGGCAATTTTCTTGCAGGAGAACTTTAATCCAGAACAGGTTATTGCCCGCTTCCTTGGACTGCTTCAATACAGTCAGCGAAAACTCGTCCAGCTCGTAATCACGATTAGCGGTTTCGTCACCGGAAGTAACAGCCTCTGCTTCCGCCCCAACTACTTCATCCGCCGCAGATGTAGTTGGAGAAAAATCTCCAGCCACAATGGCCCGCAGTTTCGCTACTGGCTGAGAAACGTCTGCGGTGCCGCTTCCGCCTTCCATAATATCCATGACCATGCCTTCGATCAGGTCGACGCTCTGGAAAATGACATCCATGATATCGCTGTTGATTTTCAGCTTGTCGTTACGGATCAGATCAAGCACGTTTTCCGCTTCATGGGTGAGGCTGGCCATATCCTCGAACCCCATCGTAGCAGACATCCCTTTCAACGTATGAGCCGAGCGAAAAATTTCGTTGACGATCTGAATTCTTTCGGGATCGCTCTCCAACACGAGCAGGTTTGCATTGATGGCCTGCAAGTGTTCTTTTGACTCTTCAATAAACATGTCCAAATATTGATTCATGTCCATGGTGATCCACCTCCCAAAATCAGTGCAGCAGTTTACAGAGAGTTTCTGCAATCGAGTGCAATGGTACGACGTTATCGGCGAGGCCCGCCTGAATGGCCGCGCGCGGCATTCCGAACACAACACATGATGATTCGTCTTCGATAATACTCGTCACATGTCCAAGGTCCTTCATCTGTTTCAGGCCTTTCGTCCCATCATTTCCCATGCCTGTCATGATAATTGCCCATTTGTCTACTTTTGTCAATCGGCTAACAGATTCGAAAAGAATGTCGACAGAAGGGCGGTGACCGCCTCGAGGCTCTTGTTGATGAAGCTTTGCCTGCAATCTTCCGTTCACTTGTTGAACTTCAAAATGATAGCCGCCTGGTGCGATGTAGGCCGTCCCGGACTCTAGCCATTCGCCATCCATCACTTCCGTGACGCGGATGGCGCAAAGCGAATCGAGACGTTGTGCCAACGATTTGGTAAATCCCGCGGGCATATGCTGCACAATGGCGATCGGTGCTGGAAATTCAGCGGGCAATGATGTGAGCACGGCCTGCAATGCTTTGGGTCCCCCTGTAGAGGTTCCCAGCACGACCAGCTTCGTCCCATCATTTCTCCCGATCCCTGTTCTGGGAAAAGTGGTGCCAGGGCCATCCGCTTTCACCCACATCTTTGTGTTCATACTGGATGGAGGGACGACGGGTGGCTGTTGTACAAATGGCAGGGTTCCTCTTTTGAATCGGGTCTGCTCCTGCGCTGCCGCTTTTACCCTCTCCACCAACCGATCTCCTACTTTATGTATGTCAAGAGAAATGGGTCCTGAGGGTTTGGTAACAAAATCAAACGCCCCCAACTCCAGAGCACGAATGGTGGCATCCGCCCCGTCCCTGGTGAGACTGCTCAGCATCACGACTGGAACAGGCTGCTGCTTCATCAGCTGCTCGAGTGCCTCCAGTCCATTCATGATCGGCATCTCGATATCGAGAGTGATCACATCGGGCTTTAGCTGCTTTGACTTTTCCAAGCATTCAAGTCCGTTTCTCGCACGATCAATGACTTCAATCTCGGGGTCATCCTGCAGTATGTCTGATATTACCTTCCGCATGAATGCTGAATCATCCGTAACGAGAACCCGAATTTTTTTCATCCGCGATCGCTCCCTTCCGAAATCTAGTTGTCTTATCGAATCAGGCCCTTCAGCTTTGTGAGAAAGCCTTTGAATCCACCTGATGACCCCATGCTCTCATCCGAGCTTCCGAGATATACATCCGCTAGGTTTCTGATGCTCCGGGAAGCTTGCGATTGCGGATAGACAAGAAAATATGGACGCTGCTGCTTGACGGCCTTGGTGACAAGGTGATCATCCATGACATATCCCAGCTTGCTTACATCCATATCGAGAAAACGTTTGGCAACCGCTGCCAATTTTTCTGAGGTCGCCCGTCCTTCCTGATCTGAGGTTGCCCGATTAATGACCAGACGTACTTTTGTCTGCGGGTTCCGGGAGTGAATCATTTTAATGACAGCGTAGGCATCCGTAATGGCCGGCGGCTCCGGTGTTGTCACGAGAATCACTTCATCGGAGGATAGCATGAATCGCAAGGACTCCTGTGAAATGCCTGCACCCGTATCAAAAATGATTGCATCTGCATAACCGTAGAGTGGGTCCAGCTTGTGAAAGAGAAGATCCAGCTTCGCTGTGTCCAATTGGAGAATCTGCGTAAACCCTGAGCCCCCTGCTATAAACTCGAGGTCTCCTGGGCCTTTTTCCAAAATATCCCAAACGCTCGTTTCAGCTTCCAATAAGTGAAGCAGATTGCGCTTGGGAGTGATCCCCATCAACACATCGAGATTGGCCAAGCCCAAATCGACATCAAATAATATGGCTTTATGTCCCCGCTCTCGCAAAGCCAAGGCAAAATTCAGGCTGAAATTGGATTTTCCGACTCCCCCTTTTCCGCTAGTCACCGTCACCAGTCGTGTCTGGCGGGAGGGCTGATTCTGCTGCATTCGCTCCCGGAGCCGTTTTGCTTGGTCATGCATACGATTCATTCTCCCATTATCATGTTGGCGATTAATCGGGGTGACGCTACGACGATGTCGTCAGGCACATTTTGTCCGGTGGTTACATAAGAGATGGATAAGTTCGTTTCCACGGCGACGTTCAGCATGGCACCGTAGGCTTCCGTTTCATCGGCCTTGGTGAAAATGAGCCTTGATACCGGGATGTCTTCAAAATTTTGAATAATGGTTCTCATGTCGCTGTATTTTGCGGTGAGACTCAACACCATAAAATTGAGACTGTTTGTACCTGTGACAACCAGATCGCGAATACCTTGGACATATTCATCATTGCGATAATTGCGTCCAGCGGTATCGACAAAAATCAGATCGCAGCCACTTAGCCGCTCCATTGCTTGCGGAACCTCTTTTGGAGAAAAGACCACTTCAAAGGGAACATTTAAGATGTTGGCATACGTTTTTAATTGTTCGACAGCAGCAATCCTGTACGTATCTGCTGTAATAAAACCGACTTTCCGTTTTTCCTTTAACATGCAGTCCGCCGCCAATTTTGCAATGGTTGTCGTCTTTCCCACCCCTGTGGGGCCGAAGAAAAAGGCATAGCGGACGTCTTTTAGCGGATGCCCCGATTGCTGTTGTACTGCCTTTTCCAGGGCTTTTGTAATCAAAGCTTCGGCTGCACGCAGCGTCTGCGCCTCGTCCCAATCCGGATCGTGATCCATAATCAGTTGCCGGATAAGCTCTGAAGCCGTCTCTCCCGTAACCTCCTGCTGCATGAGACGATTCTGAACTGCCTGAATGGATGGCGGCAGTTGCTGCTTCAGATCGTTGCTGAGCAGCTTCTCAAACATTTGCCGCATACTGCGTACTTCCATCGCCAAATGATCGTTGTTTTCCCGAGGCGCATTCCCGGTACTGTTTCGAGCAGGGGAAGGCTGCTGAGAAGATGGCATACGCACCGCTTCAGGTTTCGGTACAGCTTCGGTACGCAGTTCAGCTTTAGGCTGCAGTACGTCTTTAGACTGCAGCACTGTTTCAGGTTGAGGCACTTCCGCTATGGACGGCTGCGAGAGCTCTTGCTGTCCGGACGTAGCAGCAGGAGCGGGTCTGCTTGTCCGAGCCAGTTCACCGTCCCAGTCTGGGAAAACATCTGCTTCTTCGGCTCGGAACTGAGGCCTGGCAGCAGCGCTTTGGTAAGCCCGTTTGGCATTATTGCTGCTGGTTGCTACTGTCCTTGCGGGAACTTCGCGTGGTTGTTTTGGCGATGAGTTTTTTTGCTTGCTCAACTCCTTCTCATCCACAGCTGCTACAACCTCAATCTGCTGTCTCCCGAACAATCCCAGAAATCCCCCGGTTTTGATCGGTTTGGAGTTGAGAATGACCGCATCCTGCCCCAGATCGACGCGAATCTTGTCAAGTGCTTCCGGCATGGAGTCTACGATGTATCGTTTCACTCTCATGAAATGTTCACCATCCCTACACTTTGCACTTCTACATGAGGTTCAAGCTCGCTGTACGACAAAACAGGGACATCCGGCATCATTCTCTCCATCAGTTGTTTCAGGTACATGCGGACGGCTGGAGAGGAAAGGATGATCGGCTGCTGACCGGAGTTAACCATCCTGCTGACCTCCGTTGACATGGATTGATAAATGCGCTGAGATGTTTCCGGATCGATAGCCAGATAGGTTCCTTGCTCCGTCTGTTCCACGCTATCGGATATGGCCTTCTCCAAACCGGGTCCAGCTGTAATCACGCGAAGCGGTTGTCCTGGCTCGCTGTACTGTAGCGTAATTTGGCGTGACATGGCCTGACGAACGTATTCCGTCAAAACATCGGGATCTCGTGTGTAGGCTGCATGATCGGCCAACGCTTCCAGCACGACAGCCAGATTGCGGATCGACACCTTTTCACGCAGGAGCTTTTGCAGCACCTTTTGGACATCTCCGATTGATAATGTACCTGGAATCAGTTCATCTACCAGTACAGGAGCAACTTCCCTTACATTGTCGATCAATGCGCGTGTCTCTTGACGTCCAAGCAGCTCATGTGCATGTCGCTTGATCACTTCTGTCAGATGCGTCGCTACAACCGATGGCGGATCAACAACGGTGTACCCAGAGAGTTCAGCAATCTCCTTATTCTCTTCTGTTACCCATAAAGCAGGAAGGCCAAACGCAGGTTCAACCGTTTCAATCCCGACAACAGAGTCATCGTCAAATCCCGGACTCATCGCAAGGTAATGGTCGAGCAACAGCTCTCCGGTGGCAATCTGATTGCCTTTGATTTTGATCACGTACTCATTTGGACGGAGTTGAATATTGTCACGAATCCGAATGACGGGTACGACAATCCCCAATTCCAGGGCGATCTGCCTGCGAATCATAATGACGCGGTCAAGCAAATCCCCGCCTTGTTTAGCATCCGCCAAAGGAATCAGCCCGTAGCCAAACTCGAATTCGATCGGGTCGACCTGCAGCAGATTGACCACGCTCTCTGGACTTCGCACCTCGGCCATTTGCTGGTCTTCTTCCGTTTGAACCGTTTCCTCCAGCGCCACTTTCTGAGATTGTGAGGTTTTCCAGCCCGCAAAGCTGAGCAAGCCCGCAATCGGAACTACGGGAAACAAACCGATCGGCGTGAGCAAGCCAAGCAAGAAAATGGCTCCTGCTACGATGTACAGCAGTCGCGGATAGCTGAACATCTGACTGGTAATGTCTTCGCCCAGGCCTTCGCCTGATGTGGCGCGGGTCACGATGATACCTGTCGCAGTGGAAATCAACAGGGCCGGTACCTGGCTGACCAAGGCATCCCCGACGGACATCGTGGTGAATTTGGAAGCCGACTCGGCAAAACTCATGTCGTGGATGACCATCCCGATGATGAAGCCGCCAATGATATTGACTATAAAAATAATGATACCGGCGATGGCGTCACCTTTTACGAATTTGCTGGCACCGTCCATGGCGCCATAGAAATCGGCTTCATCCTCAATCTTCTTCCGGCGCGCTCTGGCTTCCGTATCGGTAATCATCCCAGCATTCAGGTCTGCGTCGATACTCATCTGCTTACCCGGCATAGCATCCAGGGTAAACCTCGCGGCAACCTCGGCAACGCGCTCTGAACCTTTTGTAATCACAATAAATTGAATAATGACGAGAATCAGAAATACCACAAAGCCCACGACCTGATTGCCACCGACTACGAAGCTTCCGAAGGCTTCAATCACCTTGCCCCCCTCGGCATGCGAGAGAATGTTTCGCGTTGTCGAAACGTTCAGGGCCAAGCGAAAAAGCGTCGTAATCAAAAGGACTGTGGGGAAAATGGAGAATTGCAAGGTCTCCCTTGTGTACATGGACACAAGCAAAATGGTTAAGGCAAGGGAGATATTCAGAATCAGAAGCAGGTCTAACAGCTCAGAAGGCAGTGGGATTACCATCATGACAACAATGCTAATCACAAACAGTACCGTGCCCAGTTCTTTAAATTTGAATCCCACCGTTCATCCTCCTTTCATCTTTTTACTTCACTTTCCCTTGCAGTTTGTATACATAGGCGAGAACCTCAGCAACCGCTTTGAACAACTCTTCCGGGATTTGCTGTCCGATCTCAACCTGGCTATGTAGAGCCCTGGCAAGAGGCTTATTTTCCATCGTAATAATCCGGTGCTGCTTGGCGACTTCCTTAATTCTCAGTGCCATGTAATCCTGCCCTTTTGCTATCACCGTGGGGGCATGCATCTCTTTGCTGTCATAGCGGATGGCTACCGCGAAATGCGTTGGGTTGGTGATGACCACATCAGCATTGGGCAATTCCTGCATCATCCGCCTGATCGCCATGCTCCGCTGTCTTTCACGGATTTTCCCTTTAATCAGCGGGTCACCCTCCGACTGTTTGTGTTCATCTTTAATGTCCTGCTTGGACATGCGCAGATTTTTTTCATGATCGTACTTTTGATAGGCGTAATCCATCACAGCTAGTATCAGTAGCAGCATTCCGATGAACAGCCCCAGTTTGGCTGCCTCGGTACCCGCAAAGGAGAGCGTTGCTTCCAAAGGCTGCAGCGAGAGTCTGGACAATTCATTTCGCACGTCCCATAAGATCATGTAAGCGACCAGGATGCCGGTACTGATTTTCAAGAGTGACTTGCAAAGCTCGACCAGGGAACGCAGGCTGAACATTCGCTTGGCACCCTGTATGGGATTTAGCTTTTCCGGCTTAAATCTAATCGTTTCGGTCGTGAACAGCCATCCTACCTGAGCGTAGTTCACAATCAGAGAGACGACAAAAATGGTAGCCAGCACCGGGCCCACAATCTTCGCAATTTCCCAGCCGATCTTCGTCGTGATGACCCCGAGATTTTCCTGGTTGACTTGCCAGGTGCTAAAGGTCAGCAGGGATTCGCGAAACACATTCTGCATGGAATGGAGCATGCTCGCACCGAGCGCCGATAGAACCAGGAACACCGCCATGAGGCCAAAGGCCGGAGACAAGTCAGAACTTTTGACCACCTGTCCTTTTTTGCGCGCATCCTGCCTCTTTTTGGGTGTCGCTTTCTCTGTCTTTTCTCCACTGAAGTACTGGAGATCAACCGGGTACAAAAAGATCATTCTGTTCATCCTGTTCCTCCGAGCAGCTTCATCATCTGAGCGAATGAACGAAACATTTTTTCAAACAAGCTATTGAGCGTCAGGATAAACGCAGGCATAACGACGATTAGCATACTAAAGCTGGCTAATAATTTTATCGGAAGTCCGACAACAAAGATATTAAACTGCGGCACTGATTTGGCGATAATACCAAGAGAGAGGTCAACCAAAAACAGCGAGACCGCGATGGGTGTGGCAATCAAAAAAGCACTCAGAAACATTTCCCGAAACACCTTGACGGCCATCCACATGACCTCTTCGCTCCCGAACGCCGCCCACATCCTATCTAAGGGGATGGCATGATAGCTGGTGACGATCCCTTTGATCAACATGTGATGTCCATTGATGCTAAGGAAATACAGCATGGCGAGAATGTTTTTGAAATGGCCTGTGAGCGGCACGTACGCCCCTGTACGGGGATCGATCACGTTCGCCATCGCAAGGCCCATCTGCATATCCATCATTCCGCCAGCTACTTGAACGGCCACGTAGATCATTTCGCAAATGTAACCAAGAATGAGTCCTACCAGCGCCTCTTTAATGACGTGCAAGATAAAGGTCAAGTCCATGGGGATCGGCCCTTGCACCGTCACCGAGCCAAAGGTGATCACGGCCAAAAAAAGTGCCAAACCAATTTTAAATTGGTTGGGAACACCCCTTACTGAAAAAAACGGGGCTGAAACGAAAAATGCGGTGAGACGAACAAAAACCAGAAGCAACACAGGCAAATGCATCAAAAAGAAATTCATGGTCTATCCGACGAACCGATGGAGATTTCCGAAAATCCCCATGGCAAATTCCAAGATGACTCGAAGCATCCACGGTCCTACCGCCAATATCGTGAGCAAAATCGCTACGATTTTGGGAATAAAAGCAAGTGTCTGCTCCTGGATTTGTGTTGTTGCCTGAAAAATGCTGACGAGCAAGCCAACCAGCAGCCCTACACCCAGCGCTGGAGCAGCAACCAGCAAAACGGTATAGACAGCGCTTTGGGCCACTCTCATGAGTAACTCTTGCGTCATGCTCTCTCCTCCTCGCGTGGGACAATTGTTCCTGGCTAAAAGCTGGTCAGAAGAGACTTGACCACCAAATACCATCCATCGACCATGATAAACAGCAAAATCTTAAACGGAAGCGAGATCATCACAGGCGGGAGCATCATCATCCCCATCCCCATCAAAATACTTGCGATGATCATGTCGATAACCAAAAATGGAATAAAAATCATAAAGCCAATCTGAAATGCGGTTTTCAGTTCACTGATGGCATACGCGGGAACCAAAGCTGTCAATGGAATCTCTTGTACGGTCTTGGGCCGCTCCGCTTTTGAAAACTCCAAAAAGAGTGCCAGATCTTTTTCTCGTGTCTGTTTTGCCATAAATTCCTTGAACGGTACAACCGCAGCCTCAAACGCTTGCTCCTGTGAAAGCTGCCCCTGCATAAAGGGCTGGACGGCTGTCTCATTTACCTTGGCAAAGGTAGGGGCCATGATAAAAAATGTCAAGAACAGCGCCAATGCTATCAACACTTGATTTGGCGGCATTTGCTGCGTTGCCATTGCGTTGCGAACGAATGACAGCACGATGACAATCCTCGTAAAACTTGTCATCAGCAGCAAAATGGCCGGAGCTACAGAGAGAACGGTCAAGATCAGCAACAGTTGGATTGCCGAAGACGTTTCCTGAGGTGTCCCTGAACCACCACCGATTTTCAGGTCGACGGTAGGAATCAACGGCGTATTGATTGGTGCCGCTGCCGCTATTTCAGGTACCACCAGCAAAGCAAGCAGAATCACGAGCAACTGGAATCCTTGTTTCATTTTAAATCCCCTCTGTCCTTACCTTGCTCATCCATCCACCGCGTGTTTTGTTCCGGGCGCTGAGCGACTTGTCCCCATTGATTACGAAGCATTTCCTCAAACGAACGTCCTTGTGCATCTGACATTTGGAGGTACTCATCGGATTTTTGCTTCTTTCGTCCCAGAGGCAACCACTGCCACAGGGAAGGATTGGCAGCCTTCATCTCAGTTTCCGAAAGGATCAAATCTGCTTCCTCACCGGCCGGAATATGGTGCAGCAGTTGCACATTATCCCCAACGCCCAGCACATAAAGCGATTCTCCAATCATCACCACTTGTACGGATTTTCCGTTTCCCAGCGGCGTTACACTGATCACTTTAACCGGTCCTTGTACCATGCTCATGCCTGCCTGTCGCTTTGACAAAAAGCGCAGCAATCCATAGATCAAGACCAAAATCAGCCCGAGAGAAAAAATAACCTGGAGCAAATACCCCCACATACTGCCGGAGTCGCCTCCAACAATGGGCGCCGGTTCCGCTGGACCGGCAGGCCCATCTGATGTCAGCGTGCCGTTATTCAAAGCGTCAGCGACAGAGCCGCCTTCAGCCATAACATGAACCGGAAGGGAAGCGACGAACAACAATAGCAGGCAGCACATCCAGACGAGCCGCACCCTTGTATTCCGGAGTTTCATCATTAGCTTAGCGTCTTTTTGATCGCTTCCAAAACGCGATCTGCCTGGAATGGCTTCACGATAAAATCTTTTGCGCCTGCTTGGATGGCGTCAATAACCATGGCCTGTTGTCCCATAGCAGAACACATGATGACACGCGCATTTGGATCCAGCTTTTTGATTTCTTTCAGCGCTGTGATGCCATCCATTTCTGGCATGGTGATATCCATGGTAACAAGATCAGGTCCCAGTTCCTTGTATTTTTCTACGGCTTGTGCACCGTCGCTTGCTTCACCGACGACACTGAAACCGTTTTTGGACAAAATTTCCTTGATCATCATGCGCATGAATGCGGCGTCATCTACGATGAGAACTTTGTTAGACATGGATAAGCTCCTCCTTAAATTTCCCTTTGTTATTGCAATTTCGATACGCGATCGATCGGACTGATGATGTCAATGACCCGGACACCGAAGTTTTCATCGATTACGACGACTTCACCCTTGGCGATCAGCTTGTTGTTGACAAGAATGTCTACATGTTCTCCAGCAAGCTTGTCCAATTGAATGATGGACCCCGCTGAAAGGTCAAGAATATCTTTGATCAGTTTCTTGGTTCGGCCCAATTCCACTGTCACCTGAAGCGGAATATCCAGAAGCAGGTTCAAGTTTTGTTCGTCTGGTACAGTCATCATACCGGCTCCAAACGGTGAGAATTGAGCTGCTTTTACGTTGGCCATGTTCATGGATTGCCCCCCAAAATGCTGTGGTGCTGGTGGTGCTGGCGGCGCAGCGTATTGCGGCGGGTATGGCGATCCGTATTGTGGTGGATATGGATATTGTCCGTACCCATCTGGATACATCGGCGGTGCCGGGTAGCCCATCGGAGGCGCATATCCAGGCGCTGGCGCTTGCTGTGGCTGGCCTGTGTGATGCATATCGGCAGCAGCGGCGGGTGCACTCGTGGGAGCAGAGGGTTCAGGCTGCGGAGCCGGTTGGCTTGGAGCTGTCGAAACAGCAACCTCTGGCATTTCGACAGTCTCTGTAATCTCGCTGATATCGGCCACGCCTGTCAGTCTGTTGATCATGTCCTTCGCAAAAGAAAGCGGCAAAAGCTGCATGATATTGGAATCAATCAACTCTCCCTGCTCTCCTACCTTCAGGCGGAACGAAACTTTTACCAGAGGGGTATCATCCTCTGTGAAGCTGTCTCCTCCTTTGCCCTGAGCGAGATCCATGACATCAATCCCTGGAGGCGAGATATTCACCAATTGATTGAAAATCGTTGACATGGAAGTGGCGGCTGAGCCCATCATCTGATTCATAGCTTCCTGTACCGCACTGATGTGCAGTTCGGACATCTCTGTACTGCCCGGTCTTCCGTCTCCGCCCATCATCAGGTCCGCAACGACGGCTGCGTCTTCCATCCGTATGACCAAAAGGTTTACACCTTTAAAACCGTCTGTATATTCCACATGAACTGCGACATGCGGCATAGGAAATTCTTTTTCCAACTCGCTGACTTGAACCATCGAGACAGTCGGGGTCGTGATGTCTACCTTCTGACTCAATAAAGTCGAGAGGGCTGTCGCTGCGCTTCCAAAAGAGATGTTTCCAATCTCACCGAGAGCATCTTGTTCAAACGCTGACAAGAAATCGGATACGTCCGGCGTGCTGGCTTGTTCTGATTCTTCTTCCACCAAATTATTTGCACGAAGCAGCGCGTCAATCTCATCTTGAGAAAGCATATCTCTACTCATTATTTTCCTCCCCTTCCTCAAGGACTTCGTCGATCTGCACCGCAACACGCCCTTTTTGCGTGCCCGGCTGTCCCAGGAACTTCAGTTGATTTCCCACTTTGATTTTCAACTTGTTCTCCACGAGATGATCCAGTTGTATCACATCACCTGGCTGTAGCTGAAGAAAATCTCCAACCGTTATTTGAGCTGTTCCGAGCTCTGCGATGATCGGCAGGCTTGCCGATTTTACCCGCTCTTCAACTCTGAGTCGCTCCTCTTCATCCCGCGTTTTTTTCTGTTTGGAAAACCAGTACTGTCCGGACAGCTTCGACATGATCGGCTCCAACACAACATGCGGCAAGCACAGATTAATCATACCCGTGGTATCGCCGATTTTGGTACTGAATGAGATAACGGCCACGATCTCGTTTGGTGAAACAATTTGCATGAACTGCGGGTTCATTTCCAACCCTTCCAAATAAGGGTCCAGCTCAATAATTTGTTTCCACGCTTCATGGAAGGTATCCAGGGCTTTTCCGAAAATACGCTCCATCACGGTTGTCTCAATCTCTGTCAGTGCCCCCATCTTGTCCGGAATGATCCCTTGACCGCCAAGGAGGCGATCCAGCATCGTATAGGCGATGTTGGGGTTTACCTCCAACACCATGCGCCCTTCAAGAGGCGGTGCCTCAAAAATGTTTAGGATCGTCATTTTCGGGATCGAGCGGATAAACTCGTCATATGGTAGTTGATCGACGGAGGCAACTGTTATTTGCACGAAGGTACGAAGCTGAGCTGAAAAGTATGTGGTTAACAGACGTGCGTAGTTTTCGTGAATTCGCGTCAAACCACGGATCTGATCCTTGGAAAATCTCAGTGCTCGTTTAAAGTCGTATACTTTAACCCGTCGTTCAGTCTCTTCTTTTTTCAGCTCGTTGGCATCCATCTCTCCAGATGAGAGTGCTGCCAACAACGCGTCAATCTCACTTTGTGAGAGAACCTCGGCCATCTGTCGTCACCTCCCTGCTATGTATTCTTTCTTGATTCATCAGGACTGCAGTTGTTTGGTCGTAATCACCTGGACGATTTTGCCTTCCTGCATCAGTGCGCTGATTTCGTTCATGATTTTTGCTTCCAGCTTGTTGATGCCTTCAGTACCCTTGATGTCGTCCGGTTCCAAACCAGCCAGTGTCTTGATGATGATTTGATTAACCTGCGGCATACGCTGCTCCAGCTCTTCTTTGGAGCTCTTGCTGTCTGCCGTGATGGTGAAGCGAACAATGATATAGTTTTTGGAAAGCAGGTTTGTGGTAATTTCACCGGTATCCACCGAGTACTCTTGCATTTCCTTGGCCGAGAGGGTTTTTACCTCTGTGGCTTTCTCATTGCTTGCTGTCTGGGCCGCGGGGGAGAGATAGGTTTGCCAAAGCACAAACGTAATGACTCCCAGTAGCGAAATCGCAATAATGATGATAAGGGCCATGTTAAATAATCGATTTTGAAACATTGCTTGTGCCTCCCGCTATTCAATGGAATCGTCGTCCGGCTTGCGCGGCGGCGTAAATGCCGGAAACGCTTGCTGGTAGAAATGCAGGATCTGTGATCTCACTTCCTCTGCTGTTTCCCGAACGATGTACTTCTTCCCCGTAAGCAAGGTGATAACTGTATCTGGAGTGGACTCCACCGTTTCTACATGCGTTGCGTTTAAATAAAACTTGACGCCGTTAAACCGGGTTAATTGGATCATTTGCCGCTCCTTTCGGGGTTCAGGGGGAGGAAGCATGCAGCCTCACTCCCCGATCCCCTTTAGACATTAGCGTTTCAGGTTCACCAGTTCTTCCAGAACCGAATCAGATGTTGTGATAATCCGGGAGTTTGCCTGGAAACCGCGCTGGGCAACGATCATCTCGGTAAACTCTTCAGAAAGATCCACGTTGGACATCTCCAGTTGGCCTGCGATGATATTTACCCCTGCCTCCGCTGGTGTGATCGGAGTCACTGGATCTCCATCCTGTGCCCCGCTGTTCATTGTATTCTCATACAAAGAGTTGCCGATTTTCTTCAATCCACCCGGGTTGTTGAACATCATGACACCGACGAAAACGTCCGTAGCCAGCTGCCCTTGATCATCCACGGTCGTGATGCCCCCGTCTTTTCCGATCGAGTAGGACATAACTCCATCATCACGCGAAATCTGAATGACTCCGCCATCGGAATCCATCAGCTTCAGCCCTTGGGGATTCACCATGAATCCATCCGCATCACGCGTGAAATTTCCTGCGCGTGTGTAGTAAACAGTGGTTCCTTCGTCTGGGGTTACCATGAAGAAGCCTTCTCCTTCGATGGACAAATCCGTTGGCAGATTGGTAGTCATCGGGCTGCCGCTGCTAAAGACCATGTCAATGGAAGCCATTTGAGATCCCAAGCCTACCTGGAGAGGGTTTGCTCCACCCTTTCCGCCGTCTTCGCTTGGAGCGGTTGCACCGCCGATATTTTGGCTCAGGATATCCTGAAACATAACACGGCTTTTCTTGAACCCCACGGTATTTACGTTAGCAATGTTATTGCCGATTACATCCAGTTTGGTCTGAAATCCGCGCAAACCTGAAATTCCGGCATACATGGAACGTAGCATATATCTGATTCCTCCTCGAAATGTTTAGTTGCTGACTGCTTCAGTCGGTCGGCAGCCGATGGGCTTCCTCCGAAGAGGTCCGGCCCTTTTTCCTATACAAACACAGCACTGTCAATATTGGTAAAGACATTGTCCTTCATTCGGTTGTCATCCACCGCTGTAATCACCTTTCGATTGGGGATGCTGACGACAAAGGCCACATTATCCATCATGATCAGTGATTCCCTCGCCCCTTTGTTGGCTGCTTTTCTAACACCTGAAGTCAGACGGTCCAATTTCGCATCGTCCAGCGTAATGCCTCTCTCTTGCAGTCGGTTCAAGGCATGCTGGCTAAAGCTGAGGGCGCGTTTCTCGTTTGGCTGATCAATCGATTCCACCAGAACGTCATGAAAGGTCTTTCCGGATGGTGCAGCTCCTGCCGGACGAATGGATGCCGGAGAGCTCGGCTTGACAGGAAAGTAGGTCTGCCCAATGTGAAACGAATGCATGGCAACTCCTCCTTTACCCGCTCTCTAACGGGAATTGCCGATTCTGCTGATAACCTCTTCACTGTTGTCAAGCAAGGCTTCCAGTGAAAATTCAGCGTCATCCTGGGCGGTTTGCTTCTGGTTTTCGTTTTCAGGCTGAGGCTGGCGTTCGCGCTGCTGCTGTTGTTGGAAAGCCAAATTGGATGACTGTCCTTGCTGGCTGACTTCGAGTCGCTCCACCTGCAAGCCCTGTTGGGTCAAGGCAGCCCGTAATTGTGACAACTGGTTATCAAGCAATTCTTTTCCTGCTGCGGTTTCCGCGGAGAAATGAGCAGTAACGATCCCGTTTTGTGAGGTGATTTTAACATCTACCTGTCCGAGAGACTGCGGATACAGGATCAGTCTGGCTTCGTGAACACCGTTCACTTGCGTCAGCTTCATCTGTTTTACAAACAGTTGGGATACCTGCTGGCTAAACTGATTCGCCTGTACCGGATGTGCGTTATTTGCCGCATTTGCCTTTTGAGATGAGGCAGGCTGCGGGCCAGGGCTTACCTGTGCATTCAAATTCAATGAAGGGAACTCAGCTTCTGTCGCTTTCTTGTCAGTGCCGTTCAGTGCATCCGCGAGTACACCAGACTTTGCTTGCAAGCCGGCTTCTGTCTGGTAGCTTGCCAATGCATGGGAAACGCGTAAATTCTGCATTGCTGGCATCTGACTTGCACGCTGCGTCAGGTGATGGGCGGTAGCCGTCTGTTCGGCAGATCCCTGTTTCACTTGAGCGGCATTCACCATGCCTGCGCTCGGTTTCTTTTCTTCTGTTTTCCCCTGTTCAGATTGGACCCCCGTCAACCCCAACCGTTTGAGCAGCTCATTTGACTGTTCATCCAGCTTGACCTGTCCCTTTTGAGGAATGGTCTGATCTGTTTGTGATAGAGCTGTCAGAAACGCAGCCAGCTTTTCGGCGGTTGCTTGCGGGAGTCCCCGCTGAGTGAACGCAGCATGCATGCTCTCCATCTGTTTCTGCCCCAGTTCGGGAAGCTGGGCGAGCTTGCCTGTGAAATCTGGCAATTGACTCGCTTTTTCCGTGATGGCCGCTGCTTCTTCCTGGTTTTGATCCAGGGGGAGCGTAACAAACTGCTGCAAAAGCGCGAGCAATTCGGTCAGCTCTGCCATATCCTTGCTGTCCATCTCTCCAGCGTCGCCAAACAATTCGTTTTCCTCTGTCGCTTGCATGCTTTCGAGGGCAGATGTCATTTGCATGGCAAACAAATTTCCCAGCGAGCCGAAAGCTTGCTGACCCGTTGCACCTGTCTGGACACCCGTTCCAGGCACGCTGGCAACCGGTACAGTTGGAGCCATTAGATTGGCTACATTCATCTCTATACACCTCCTCTGATTTTTTTGTTGCTTATATAAACGATAGCGTAAAAGAGATTCCTCTTCGTCGCTTATCGAAGCAACTCATTGGTTATGCGAGCAGCAACGTCTTCTTTCTTCTTGGTGTCTTCCTTGGCTACTGCGGCCAGTATCGAAGCGCGCTTGTCGTTCGACATGCCTGCCAGGATCGAGATCGCTCGGTTTTGGTTCGTTCCCATCAGGGAGCGGATAATCGATGCTGCGTCCTCTGCAGGCATCTGCGAAAACGTGTTAATGAGCGAGTCGATGTTGGTAGCGTCTTTTCTTGTTTCGCTCAGTGCTTTGGTGAGAACCTGCACCCTTTCCTGCAAAGCGGCAATATCGTCATCTTTGGTGACGACGGTATCCTTCAACAGGATGGACACATCAGCCGCTTTTTTCGGGTCCATCTTTGCCAAGATTCCAGCCTGTTGGTCGGCCTTCATCTTTTTCATCACTGTCACGGCTTCTTCCAGACTTAAATTGTCCACGATAGCCGCTGCGTTTTTCGGTGACATCGTAGAGTACAGCTTCGCCAGCTCCTGATACTGCTTCTGGCGTTCTTCGTCCGACGTCCGCTTGTCTTCTATCATCTTTTGCAAATCTTTTACCTGCTGCTCCAAGGCTTGAATCGCGGAGTCTTTCTTCGCCGTTTCTTCTTGCAAGCTGGCAATCGTCTGCTGATTCTGGGCTTGTTCATTTTGTAAGGTCTGCACCTGTTTGGCCTTATCCACGTTTGGCGTATCGCCATCTTTTGCCGCATAATCATCCGGGATCAGTTTTTCCACGTAGGGGATTGTGTTTGCCCAACCAAGCACATGTCCCAGGACATTGACACCCAGAAAGCTGAGAAAGACTCCCCCAAGGAGCGTGGCAAACAGAGCAGGGATAACAATCATGTAAAAGAACCATTCCCACCTGCTATATTCCCGTTCTTCTTGGATTTCTTCCATAGTGAACCTCCATCAGTTGCTCTTGCGAAGATAGAGCTGTGTGCCAATCTCGTCCATCTCTTTTTGTTCCCGCAGCTTGGCATCCTCCGTGTATTGCCAATGCGCTTTCTCGCGAAGCTTTTGCCAAAGCTGTGTCTCTTTCATCTGTTCAGTCAGCCGCAGCTTGCATTTTTCCATTTCCTGCTCACATCCATACAGCGTAACTTTTTGTCTGGTTATGGAGCGCTCAACGGCCTCTTTGTACTGGGTGATTTCCATCAATCGTGCGATGCTGACCGTTTCTGTCTGAACCGCATGCAGCATGCCAGTCGCTTCTTCGTGAAGTCCTTGAAGCTGGCCCAATTTCCATTCTTCTTCATTCTTGCGCTGAACCGATTTGCCAAAAGCCCATTCAGCCTGTTCCTTCTCTTTCTCCTTCACATCCAAGACCTTCTGGAGATGAAACTGGAACACTTTCACACTAGTTCACTCCCCCAAAATGAGTGATCAGCGACTTGATGGCACTTTGGAGATCAGATGGTTCATGCGTGCCCTGCGCTGTAAATTCCCGAATCACATCTCTGTAGCGAATCGCCAGATCAATCTCCCGGTTGGTTCCCGGTTTATACGCACCGATGTTGATGAGATCTTCTGCTTCTTTAAAAACAGCCAGATGCCTTTTCAGCTGACGTGCGGCTTCCAAGTGATTATCTGTAGATATCTCATTCATCACGCGGCTTACACTGGCCATCACATCGATGGCTGGGAAATGTCCCTTGTGGGCAATCTTCCGGTCAAGTACGATATGTCCGTCCAAAATCCCGCGGACAGCATCTGCAATCGGATCATTCATGTCATCCGAATCGACGAGTACCGTATAAAACGCTGTAATACTGCCTACATCTGCAGTGCCTGCTCGCTCCAAAAGCTTGGGCAACAAGGCAAACACCGACGGCGTATAGCCTCGCGTCGCTGGCGGCTCGCCAATGGCAAGTCCAATTTCCCGCTGGGCCATGGCAAAACGAGTGACGGAATCCATCATCAGCATCACATTCAACCCGCGATCACGGAAATACTCTGCGATGGACGTCGCGATCATCGCTCCTTTGATCCGAATCATCGCCGGTTGATCAGAAGTGGCTACGACTACGACTGACCTCTTCAATCCCTCTTCCCCGAGGTCCCTCTCGATAAACTCCATAACCTCTCGGCCACGCTCACCGATCAAGCCGATCACGTTGATGTCTGCTGTCGTATTCCGGGCAATCATCCCCATCAAGGTACTCTTACCGACACCGGAGCCGGCAAAAATCCCCACGCGCTGACCTTTTCCTACAGTAAGCAGTCCGTCGATGGCACGCACTCCCACACTTAGCGGCTCCTGAATCCTTGGCCGCAAAAGCGGGTTGGGTGGCATGTTATTCGTCGGATACGAAGTTAGCCCAAGCGGCAACTGTCCCTGTAGAGGTCGCCCCAATCCATCGAGTATCCGTCCGAGGATCTCCGGACCTACTTTGACTTGAAGGGAGCGTCCTGTTGCCACGACGTCACTTCCTGGCCCAATGGCTGTCAATTCGCCAAGCGGCATCATCAACACTTTGTTTTCTCGAAAGCCTACGACTTCCGCTGCAATCGGTTCCTGACTTTGGTTGGCATAGATGTGACAGATTTCTCCAAGCTTCACTTCAGGCCCCTGGGATTCAATCGTCAGGCCAACAACTTGGGTGACCTTGCCATTGATTCGCACTGGATCAATGGCTTCCAGAACATGCCGATATTTGCTCAGGTCGAGAACGGTCATCTTATCTCACTTCCCTTGGCGATCTCCAGAAGTGCTTGGCGGATTTCCGTCAACTGTGTATCAATTCGTGCATCGACACTCCCCAATGGAGTGCGAATAATACAGCCACCTTCATCAACGGAGTGATCCGGATAAATCGACAACTCTGCCTGTCCGTCCAGAATCGCCAAAAGCTGTGCCCTGTGTTCTTGGACAAAATTGAAATGACGCTGATGAACACATACGGATATTTCTCCGTGAACCCGCGAGCGTCTAAGCGTGTCCTTCACGATTTCCAGCACACTCTCTGGGGATGTCACAAGCTCGGCTCCCAATATTTTTTTTGCTATATCGATGCTCAGCTCTACCAAAAAAGGTTCAGCCTCGGCAATGATTCTTTCTTTTTCTTGATGGGCAAAGTTCAGCAGTTTGCCAGCTTCCTCTACCTTTTCCCGCTCTTCCTCCCAAGCCTCTTGCTTGCCAGCCTGGTGTCCGGCGAGAAATCCCTGTTTCCTTGCCTCTTCTTCTGTCTGGGAAAAGAGAGCCGCTGCCTCATGACGTTTGTTTTCCCACCATTCATCCATTTCGGTCAGAGCTTCCTGTCGCATTTTTTCTGTCTGCTCCATCGCCTCGCGAAGCAGTCTCTGCGCGGTTTCTTCTGCATCCTGGAGAATGATTTTCGCTTCTTCTTCTGCATTTTTTACAATTTGCACATTTTCTTGCAACTTTTCTGGTGAGTCAACCGTCTGTAACTTTGAAACGCTCACCGAGAGAAGAAAAGCTTCCTCTGACGTTTGATAATGAGACAGCTTAAGAATCCTAGACAATGATATCATCTCCTCCGCCGCGAGCGATGATGATCTCACCTGCTTCTTCTAGGCGGCGAATGATCGCGACGATGCGGGACTGTGCTTCTTCAACATCACGCAAGCGAACAGGTCCCATAAACTCCATTTCTTCCTTGAATGTGTCTGCCATCCGTTTGGACATGTTCCGGAAGATAACTTCACGGACTTCTTCACTCGCCACTTTAAGCGCAAGCTGAAGGTCTGCGTTTTCCACGTCGCGTATAACCCGCTGAATGGAACGGTTGTCCAGGGTGGCAATATCTTCGAAGACAAACATGCGTTTCTTGATTTCTTCTGCCAATTCCGGGTCCTGTATTTCCAAAGAATCCAGAATCGTACGCTCAGTACCTCTATCCACACCGTTCAGCACTGCCACAATCGCTTCGATACCACCTGCTTGCGTGTAATCCTGCGTAACGGTAGCAGATAGCTTTTGCTCCAATACCTGCTCAACTTGTGTGATGACCTCCGGAGATGTGCTGTCCATCAAGGCGATTCTCTTTGCTACCTCTGCCTGTCTCTCTTGAGGCAGCGCCGAAAGAATCATCGCAGCTTGCTGAGGCTCCAGGTAGGAAAGTACAAGGGCAATGGTTTGCGGGTGTTCATTCTGGATAAAGTTAAGAATTTGGCCTGGATCCGCTTTTCGAGCAAAGTCAAATGGACGAACCTGCAGATTTGCTGTAAGGCGATTGATAATATCCATCGCTTTGGTTTCACCCAGTGCCTTTTGCAAGATTTCTTTCGCGTAGGTAATCCCACCCTGCGAAATAACTTCTTGCGCCACCGCAATTTGATGGAACTCTGCCAGGATCTTGTCTTTTTCATCCGTATCTACTTTGCGAACGTTGGCAATTTCCAACGTAAGCTGCTCGATCTCGTCCTCTCGCAGATGTTTAAACACCTGTGCGGATACTTCCGGTCCGAGAGAGATGAGCAGGATCGCAGCCTTCTGTCTACCGGACAACTCTTTTGCGCCGCGAGCCATTCACTTTCACTCCTTAATCTTCAGCTAACCAAGTACGAAGCAACACGACGAATTCGTCCGGCTTGCTGCGCGCCAATTTTTCCAGTTGTTTTCGCACCACTGTCTGATCGGTGTCTTCCTGATAGGCCAAATCGGGAATTTCCATCGACTGCATGGTTCCTACGTCTTCGATTTCCTCTTCCATCAGTTTGGCCTGGTTGCGCCTGCGGTAGATGAGATAAGCGACTGCTGCGAGAGCAAGCAGGGCTACTGCACCCGTACCATAGAGCAAAGCAGGTGTGAGGAAGCTGGAATTTTCTGCAGCCACTTTTCCGGAGAACGGACGTGGCAGTACGGAAATATGCTTGTCCAATTCTTCTTGTGACAGATCAATGCCTTTGTCACTCAATGTCACGCGCACGACGTTTCGAAGGACCTGTTTGATGCCTTCCATCGTTTGCTCGTCCAATTGGCCACCTTCTGGCGGCTCTACCCCGACATTGATTGTAATGTCGTCAATTTTATAAGGACTCATCGAAATATTTCGGGTAATCCGGTTCACTTCGCGATTGATCGTATCGTTCAGTTCTTCATACTGACTGTTGCTTCCCTGCGGAGTACTTCCGGGATAGCCAGGTGTGTCATTGGCACCTGTACCGGCGATGCCTCCGGGAGGTGCACCCTGTCCACTAAATGCTTTGGATAATTTTTGTGATGAGATAATAAGACCTTCATTGTTTTCTTTATCAGGGGCTTCAACCAGATTTTCGACGCGGTTTTCCTTGTCAAAATTCATGCTGATGAAGGTATGCACAATGACCTTGTCTCTGCCCATGATCGTACCCAAAAGGGTATACAGGTTTTGCTGAATTTTCTTCTCTACATCTGCTTTGATTCGTTCCTGTTGTTCGTAGGCTGTCAGGTTCCCCTCCGGTTCGTTTCCATCTGTTCGATCCAACAGATTGGAATACTGGTCGGATATGGTGATGTTTTCTGGAGACAGCTTCGGCACACTTCGGGATACCAGCAAATACAACGAGTTGATCTGTTTTTGATCCAGTCTGGTACCTGGTTCAACATCTACGATCACGGATGCAGTTGCGGCATCCGGTGTTTCGGTTACCCAGACGCTTTCCTGTGGCAAAGAGATCATGACCTGTGCGCTGCGGACACCCTTCACACGTTCCAGCATTTTTCGCAGTTCTTGCTGGAGAGCTTCCTTTTTCATCACGTCAAATTGACGGTCTGTTACGCCTAGAGTGTTGGAGAAAATTTCCGAATTAATGCCTGCCTGACTCGGGATACCCTGGGCTGCCAAATCTACGATGACATCTTGTGCAAGTTTT
The DNA here is from genome assembly GCF_023746555.1 of Brevibacillus ruminantium. Lineage (NCBI taxonomy): Bacteria > Bacillati > Bacillota > Bacilli > Caryophanales > Paenibacillaceae > Brevibacillus > Brevibacillus ruminantium. The sequence goes on along the minus strand of NZ_CP098755.1, from coordinate 2,409,657 downwards.
TCCGGCACTTCAATACTGGTGCCATTGTCTGTAATGCGATACGGAACTTTCTTGCCATCCAGCTCCTGTTTGATGATTCCGATCTCCTGTTCACTCAATCGCTGGTTGTATAACGGCTTATATACCGGCTGTGAAGCAATAAATATGTATAGACCGAGTGAGAGTAGTAGAAAAAGAGCGATTCCGGAAATCATCCATTTCTGTTTGTTAGGCAGCTGGTTCCATTTCGCCAAAGCTTGATCTTTATATAGTGCTAGACGCTCGTTCATGGTTCACCTCACCAATGATACCGCCAAACATTAAAGTGGCATTCGCATGATTTCCTGATAGGACTCTATGACTTTGTTCCGAACTTGCAATGTCAACTGGAGCATGAGGGACGACTTCTGACCTGCGATGGTCACCTGATGTAAATCTTGTATCTGGCCAGTTGCAAACTTGTCCGTCAGGTTCGCTGACTCGATTTGTGCTTGATTTACTTCTGTTATCGCATCGGATAAAAACGACGAAAACGATTTGCTAACTTCTGCAGGCGAATATGTTTTTGTCTGGAGCTGCGGCTGTATCTGGCCCGTCCGGGAAAGTGCGTTTATGTCCATCGATTAAAAGCCCTCCCCTATTTGATTTCCAATGCTTTCATCATCATGCTTTTGGCGCCGTTCAAAATGGTTACGTTCGCCTCATAAGCCCTGGATGCTGAAATCAAATCAACCATTTCTTTCATCATGTCAACATTCGGCTTCAAAACGTACCCTTCTGCATCTGCATCCGGATCAGTCGGGTCAAACACCCGTTTGAACGGTGTATTGTCTTCGCGGATCGCCGTTACACGGACACCCTGCTCCGATCCCCCTGATATCATGCCGATGGCTCCCTGAAGCAGATTATCAAAGGATTGGCCCGAAGCCTTTGGAGACAGCTCAACCATTTTACGCCGGTACGGCTGCCAAACTCCGTCTACCTGGGTGGCGCGAGTGGTATTGGCATTGGCCACATTCGCGGCGATCGTGTCCAGACGCAGACGGTTTGCTGTCAACGCAGATGCGCTTGTATTCATTCCAACAAACATGCTCATAATTACTTACCTCCACCCTCAATTACGCTGCGCAGCTTCGTAAAATAACCAGCAGTCAGCTGTGTTAATCCACCGTACCAAATGATGTTTTTGGCATACTCATTCATTTCGAATTCCATATCCACGTCATTTCCGCTATTTTGTACGATGCCATCTGGATTGGAAACGATTCTGGGTACGCTCGTTATACCACTGTTACCAAATGGAATATGACGTGCGTTTGTGCGATAAGCTGCCAAATTTCGGCTCGAAGACCCAGAAATTTCCTGTTGAAGTAGGTCTTCAAACACAACTTGCTTGCTTTTAAAGTGAGGGGTGTCAATGTTTGCCATGTTATTCGCAATCGTTCTTTGTCGAAGCATGGCAGCGTCCAAAGATCGCTCAAGAATCCCCAAATGGTTATTTACCAGCATTTTTCTCCTTCCCCCCATTCCGTTGCTTCTCTGTATTTCCACAAAACTCTAGGAATTTCCTTCTAATTCGACACGCGAATACGACTCAATCATAGCAAAACTGGTATGACGAAAAAAGCCCTATTCGCATAAGTTTTAGGAAAATGATTCAATGGGACTAAATCCCTGACGTTTCCTAATCCTGTTAGTATCATGAAAATTTTGTTTAAAAACCTTACAAATATTTGAATTATCTAGTTTTTTTCCCACTAACGTTTTTACCTATTTTATAAAACTTTCAGATTTTCGACATGATAATAGGTCTAAAGACCTAGAAAAAAGGTGTAGCATGATATGCTACACCCTTTCTATACCCCTTTATCGACTCTGGAAAACCTCTTATACCGGTTTTTGGACAAAGGTTCTATCTTTTTTATGAACTTTTCAGTTTTTCAAGCTCAGGCAACAGCTTTTCATTCAATACTTTGATATACGTACCCTTCATACCCAAGGAACGGGATTCAATCACACCCGCACTCTCCAGCTTGCGCAGTGCATTTACGATCACAGAACGGGTAATTCCTACGCGGTCAGCAATCTTCGAAGCTACGAGCAAGCCTTCTTTTCCTTCCAGCTCTTCAAAGATATGCTCAACTGCCTCCAGTTCACTGTAGGAAAGGGAACCAATAGCCATTTGGACAACTGCCTTGCTCCGCGCTTCTTCCTCAATAGCTTCCGAGCGTTCACGCAGAATTTCCATGCCGACAACAGTCGCCCCTACTTCCGCCAGTACCAGGTCGTCATCAACGAATTGGTTATTCACACGACCAAGGATCAGGGTACCCAGTCGGTCGCCGCCACCCATGATTGGAACCAGAGTGGTCCAGCCTGTACGGAATACTTCTTTCATCTCCACTGGGAAAATCGTGTAAGGACTATCCACATCCAGGTTTGCGGAGGTTTCTTCTACCTTCAGCAAGCCATGGCTGTATTCCTCTGGAAAACGACGCTCCTCCAGCATTTTCCGGATACGTTCGTTGTCTACTTCCTGATGAATGGCAAAGCCCAGCAGCTTCCCTTTGCGGCTGACGACGAAAATATTGGCCTCAATCACATCGCTGAGCACCTGTGCCATTTCGCTAAAGTTTACCGCATGTCCTGCTGATTTTTGCAGCAAGCGGTTAATTCTTCTTGTTTTCGATAACAGATCCATTCTGGTTTCCTCCCAGTCAATTTACTTGACCAACATATATTATTTTTTAGAGAATGTACTGGCTCAAATCTTTGTTTCCGACGATCACTCCCAGCTTTTCACGCACGTATTCCGGCGTGATCTGCACAACATCCAAATGAATGTCCGGCGCCTCGAACGAGAGGTCCTCCAGCAGCTTTTCAAGCATGGTGTGAAGTCGTCTTGCACCTATATTGTCGGTGGACTGGTTCACTTCAGCAGCCAACTTAGCGATCTCTTGAATGGCTTCCGCAGTAAATTCCACGCGAATCCCTTCTGTTTCAAGAAGCGCAATATATTGCTTCAGCAGGGCGTTTTTTGGTTCCGTCAGGATACGAACGAAATCCTCGACCCGCAAGCTGGTCAGTTCAACCCGGATCGGAAAACGTCCCTGAAGCTCAGGAATCAAGTCAGACGGCTTCGCGATGTGAAAGGCGCCAGCAGCGATGAACAGCATGTAATCCGTTTTGACCGGACCATACTTAGTCATGACAGTTGAGCCTTCCACGATCGGCAAAATGTCTCTTTGGACGCCTTCTCGAGATACATCAGGTCCCCTGTTATCCTTGCCGGCGATCTTGTCAATCTCGTCGATAAAGATGATGCCGTGATTTTCAGCACGTCGGATGGACTCCTGTGTTACTTCATCCATATCCACCAGTTTTTGCGCTTCTTGCTGAATTAATACCTTTCGAGCATCTTTAATTCGCAATTTTCTCTTCTTCGTTCGTTTCGGGAGAAGATTCCCCAACATATCCTGCATTTGCATGCCCATTTGCTCCGTACCGGGTACCTGGAACATGTCAAACATCGAGGGGCTTTGGTCTTCCACATCGATTTCAATCATCTGCTCCTCGAGCTGGCCCGCATCCAGCTGCCAGGTTACCTGACGGCGCTGTTGTTCAATCGAGGCATCCTCGGGTTCAGCGGTATTCTGTTGCTGCTGTTGCCCGCCGAAAAACATTTCGAGCGGATTTTTAAAAGACTGCTGCTGTTTTCGCGTCGGAACGAGAATGTTGACGATGGCTTCGTTGGCCAGCTTTTCGGCCCTTTCCTTTACGGATTCCATCTTCTCCTGTTTCACCGTGCGGATTGCCGCTTCGATCAGATCGCGAACCATCGACTCTACGTCGCGTCCGACATACCCCACCTCAGTAAACTTTGTCGCCTCTACTTTGATAAAAGGGGCACCTGTAATCTTCGCAATCCTGCGGGCAATTTCCGTCTTCCCCACACCGGTCGGACCAATCATCAGGATGTTTTTGGGGATTACCTCATCTCTGATTTGCTCTGGCAGCTTATCACGGCGATAGCGGTTGCGAAGAGCAACAGCAATCGCCTTTTTCGCTTGACCTTGCCCTACGATGTATTTATCCAGATGTTCGACAATCTTACGCGGGGTTAATTGTTCAAGGTTCAACACCAGGAGTCCTCCCTTCACTTCATCTCGTCGATGACTAAATTGTCGTTGGTGAATACGCAAATCTCAGCAGCCGTTCGCAAGGAAGCCTCGGCTATTTCTCTTGCGGTCAAATGCGGCGCATATCGCTTCAACGCTCTTCCTGCAGCAAGCGCAAAACTTCCGCCGGAACCAATCGCGAGGATTCCATCGTCCGGTTCGATGATTTCACCGTTGCCCGAGATCAAAAGCAAGTGCTCTTTGTTGCAGACAATCATCATCGCTTCCAACCGACGCAGAATCTTATCCATACGCCATTCCTTCGCTAATTCCACGGCTGCCCTCTGCAGGTTGCCATGGTATTCTTCAAGTTTTGCTTCGAACTTTTCAAACAGGGTGATCGCATCTGCTACCGAACCGGCAAATCCAGCCAGCACCTCACCGCGATAGAGACGCCTTACTTTTTTTGCGCCGTGTTTCATTACCATACTGTTGCCGAACGTGACTTGGCCATCGCCAGCCATGGCCGCTTCACCATTATGATGGATGGCAAAAATCGTAGTCGCATGAAACTGTTCCATTACAGATTCCTCCCGCTTATGTACTACCGGCCGATCCCGGACGGGAATCACCCGCGCGCGGATGGGCTGCGTCGTAAACATGTCGCAGCCTTTCCTTCGTCACATGTGTATACACCTGGGTAGTCGAAATATTGACGTGACCGAGCAGTTCTTGCACGGTTCGCAAATCAGCCCCACCGTTCAGCAGATGGGTTGCAAACGTGTGGCGAAACGTATGTGGAGAGACGCGAAGATTTAGAGCGTGCGTTTCCACGTATTTATCGACGATTCGCCGGACACTTCGATCAGACAGTGGCTCCCCTCGATAATTGAGCAGCAGGAACCCATGGTCTGTCTTTCCGGCAAGAAGGGTTTTTCTTCCATATTCTAGGTATTGCCGAAGAACGTCGCACGCATAACTACCGATTGGAACATATCTTTCTTTTGCCCCTTTGCCGTAAACCAGAGCAACTCCCATACTGAGGTTGACTGCTTTCAATGTTAGTGTTACCAGCTCGGACACGCGAATCCCACTTGCATACAAAAGCTCAAAAATAAGCCGGTCACGCAAGCCGAGCGGGGTCTTCGTGTCAGGCATGTCAAAGAAAGACTGGAGTTCGTTTGGGTACAAAAAAGAGGGCAGTTTTTTCTCTACCTTTGGTGTCGATACCATTTGAAACGGATTTTGCGTCAGTTTTTCTTCCCTTAACAAGAAGCGGTACAGGCTGCGCAAACTGGAAAGCTTGCGGGCAATGCTGCGCCGCGAAAGACCCTTTTTTGCCAAATGGGCGAGAAAAGAACGGCCGTGCAAATAAGAAACAGCAGCAAATACGGGGATTTGGTGCTGTTCCATAAAAGCGACGAATTCGTTGATATCTGCCACGTAATGCTTCACCGTATGAGAAGAGGCATTTTTCTCAATGCGTAAATATTGGACGAACGACTCAATTTCTATGGATATTTCTTGCCCATTGTCCATCTGGCACGCACCCTCCTCGAAGGCACCTATATAGTAACATAGGAAAAAATCAGATATCAACTTTAATTGTGTCGTTTTTGTGTAAAATTCTGAATTGTGTCTAGCGCCCGCTCAGCGAGTTTTTCGTTTTTCTCCCGTTTGTTGCGAATGCGCTTACCCAGCTCCGGAACTAGCCCAAAGTTTGCATTCATAGGCTGAAAATTATTCGGGTCCGTCGTGGTAATGTAGCGAGCCATGCTGCCCATGATTGTTTCCGGAGGAAGGACAAGCAGTTCCTCTCCTTTCGCTAGACGGGCGGCATTCAGTCCCGCCAACAAACCGGAAGCAGCTGACTCTACATAGCCTTCTACCCCTGTCATTTGTCCAGCGAAGAACAGCGTATCCCGCTGTTTATACTGGTACGTGGCACGCAGCAGCTTCGGAGAATTAATGAAGGTATTGCGATGCATCACTCCGTAGCGGATAATTTCGCAGTTTTCCAGTCCGGGAATCATCGAGAAAACCCGTTTTTGCTCCGGCCATTTCAAATGGGTCTGGAAGCCTACGATATTATAAAGAGTCGCCGCACTGTTATCCTGGCGCAGCTGTACAACCGCGTACGGCTGTTTACCTGTGCGTGGATCGATCAGGCCGACTGGCTTTAGCGGTCCGAAGAGCATGGTCTGTCTCCCGCGGCTGGCCATCACCTCAATCGGCATGCACCCCTCAAAAAAGATTTCTTTTTCAAATTCTTTCAGTGGTACTGCCTCGGCACTGACGAGCGCATCGTAAAAGCGGTTAAACTCTTCCTCGCTCATCGGACAATTCAGGTACGCCGCTTCGCCTTTGTCATAGCGAGAAGCTACAAAGGCCTTCTCCATATCGATGGATTCCCGCTCGATGATCGGAGCGGCCGCATCGTAAAAATACAGGTACTCTTCCCCTGTCAAGGATGCGAGCTGCTCGGATAAAGCCGGTGAAGTTAGCGGACCCGTCGCGATAATCACAATCCCCTCGGGGATCTCGGTCACTTCTTCATTTTGCACCTCGATCAGCGGGTGATTGCGTACAGCTTCTGTCACGTACTGGGCAAACTCATGCCTGTCTACGGCCAAGGCTCCTCCCGCAGGTACGGCACATTTGTCCGCAGCTCCGATAATCACCGAATCAAATCGGCGCATTTCTTCCTTTAATACGCCAACTGCATTGGTCAGTGAATTGGCACGAAGAGAGTTGCTGCAAACAAGCTCGGCAAATTTATCCGTATGGTGGGCCGGTGTTTTTGTTTTGGGGCGCATTTCGTACAGCTTTACGTTCACACCCGATTGGGCAATCTGCCAGGCTGCCTCACTTCCCGCAAGCCCGGCACCGACCACCGCCACATGTAGTTGTTTTGTCATGCTGTTATCCTCCAACGCTATTAGGAATCGGCTTCTTCCTGGTAGTCACACTTGGTGCACGCGATGCTGACGCCTTGTTTTTTCTTCTTTTTCTCCACAAGAAGGCTGTTGCATTTTGGACACGGACGGGCAATCGGTTTGTCCCAGGAGACGAAGTCACACTCGGGGTAACGGTTACAACCGTAGAAAATGCGGCTCTTTTTAGATTTACGTTCAATAATCGATCCGGTTTCACAACTTGGGCACTTTACGCCAATTTCTTTGACGATTGGCTTGGTATTGCGGCAATCAGGGAATCCGGAGCAGGCCAGAAACTTTCCAAAACGGCCCAGCTTGTATACCATCACGCTTCCGCATAGTTCGCAGAACTCATCGGATTCCTCGTCTTTCAGCTCTACCTCTTCCATCTGTTCTTCCGCGACTGCTACCCGTTTGGCAAAGCCACCATAAAACTGGTCGAGCACTTTAATCCAGTCGGCTACGCCTTCTTCGACCCCGTCCAAATCTGATTCCATATGAGCGGTAAACTCGACGTCGAGAATTTCCGGAAAGAATTCCTCAATTAGCCCGATAACGATTTCCCCCAACTCTGTCGGGATAAAGCGTTTTTCCTCCAAAGCAACGTACCCGCGCTTTTGGACAGTTTCCAGGGTTGGCGCATAAGTGGACGGGCGGCCGATTCCTTTTTCCTCCAACGTCTTGATCAATCGCGCTTCTGAGTATCGAGGGGGCGGCTGGGTAAAATGCTGCGCAGGCTCGATTGTTTCAACACCGAGCGTCTCTCCCTCTTCGATCGGCGGCAGAAACGATTCTTCCTCGTTGTTGTCGTCGCTTCCTTCTATATATACTTTCATAAATCCGGGGAATTTCACTTTTGAACCGGTTGCCCGGAAGGCAACTCCGTTTGCGTCGATATCCACACTCATCGTATCCAAAACAGCGGACGCCATCTGACTGGCGAGGAAGCGCTCCCAGATCAAGCGATACAAGCGCAATTGATCACGGCTGAGCACGTCTTTCATTTGATCAGGGGATCGCAGGACAGACGTAGGGCGGATTGCTTCGTGCGCATCCTGGGCGTTTTCATTCTTGGCCTGCGTACGCGGTTCTGACAAAACGTAGTCGCTGCCATAATGCTCCAGAATGTATTCCTTTGCTTCGTTTTGTGCCGTAACCGAAATCCGGGTAGAGTCTGTACGCATATAGGTGATCAAACCCACGGTACCCTCTTTGTTTCCCAGGTCAATCCCTTCGTACAGCTCCTGAGCAATCCGCATCGTTTTCGAGGTACGGAAATTCAGCTTCCTGGCTGCTTCCTGCTGCAAAGAGCTGGTGATGAACGGCGGTGCCGGATTTCTTTTTCGCTCCCGCTTCGTTACCTTTTGCACGACAAAAGGATGCTCGCCAACTTTCTCCAACACCTGTTTTACGTCGGCTTCGGATTTCAGCTCTGCTTTTTCTTCACCGTATCCGAAGAATTTTGCTTCAAACCTCTTCCCGTTGCTGAGCAGCATACTGCTGATCGTCCAATATTCTTCCGGGATGAATTGTTGAATTTCACGCTCTCTGTCGATAATCATTTTGACCGTAACCGATTGTACTCGGCCAGCGCTTAAACCCTTGCGAACTTTTTTCCACAGGATCGGGCTGATGTTGTATCCCACTAAGCGGTCCAAAATCCTTCTCGCTTGCTGTGCGTTAACCAGATCCATGTTAATATGGCGCGGTTGTTTGAACGCTTCTTTGATCGCATCCTTGGTAATTTCGTTGAAAACCACGCGAAGCGGCTGGTTCAGATCGAGGCCCAAATACTGGGCGAGATGCCACGCAATCGCTTCCCCTTCACGATCCGGGTCCGCCGCCAGATATACTTTTTTCACTTTCTTGGCTGCGTCCTTCAAGCTTTTCAATACATCGCCCTTGCCGCGGATCGTTATGTATTTGGGTTGAAATTGCTGTGTTACGTCGACACCCATTTGGCTTTTCGGGAGGTCCCGCACATGGCCCATCGACGCCTTTACTATATATTTGCTTCCCAGATATTTACCAATCGTTTTTGCTTTCGCCGGGGATTCAACAATCACTAGCGTATCAGCCATTTTTTTCCTCCCCTTTCTGTTAGGAATCCTCCCTATTATTAAATATGCTTATCCAATTTGTCAAACACAAGCAGCTATTGATGTTGCGGCTCTCCCCAAATGGGGCCTATCTTCTTACATAATACCCGCCGGGCAGGCTCGTGATCACTTGTTTACTCTCCATATTCAGCAAAGTTCGGTACAGGTGGACAGTGCCCTTGTCCTGAACGATCTCGCTGATTTCATCGAGATGGACGGGCTCATGACCAATATGCTCAATCAGCATTTGCTCGTCTTCACTCAGGATCGTCAGTTCTGGTCCACCATGCTTTCCTTTCTGTACATGCCCGGAGTTGTCTGACTCCTGAAAAGACGGCAGTTCCTCCAGCACATCAACAACTGCTGTTACTAGCTTTGCTCCTTGTTTGATCAAGTTATGCGGCCCTGCGCTGACATCTGAAAAAATCGGACCTGGGACCGCAAAAACCTCTCGTCCTTGTTCCAGTGCGCAATCGGCTGTTACCAGAGAACCGCTCTTCTCTGCCGCCTCTACCACCAGTACACCGAAGCCTAGCCCGCTGATAATGCGATTTCGTTCTGGAAACAAGCCTGGGACTGGCGGTGTACCTGGCGGGTATTCTGAAACGAGCAAACCCGTAGCGGCTACCTCCTGATACAAGTCCCGATGGACAGGAGGATAAATGATATCAATACCACAACCCAGTACACCGATGGTCGCCCCGCCTTCTTTGATTGTTTCTCGATGAGCTTCCGCGTCAATTCCGTAGGCTAAACCGGATACGACAACAAGACCCGCTGCACTAAGCTGTTTCACCAAATTTCTACAAGCTGCACGTCCGTACGGGGTTGGTTTTCTGGAACCGACAACTCCAATCGCAGGAACCCTGGTTAATCCCAAATCCCCTTTATAAAAGAGAGCCAAAGGCGGATCTGGAATGGCCTGAAGCAAAGGCGGGAACTCTTCTTCCCAGCAACCGACAATTCCGATACCCCGCTGTCGGAGACTGTGAAATTGCGCCTCAACACTCTCCGCTGTTAACATCCCTTCTCCACGCTTGATTTGGGGGCCAGTAAGGCCTATCTTCGTAGCCATTTGGGCCCATTTTTTGCCCGCTTCTTGAAACGAACCGCACATTTGATAAAGCTCACGCAATTTTCTTCTGCCCAAACCTGGCACACAAGACAGTGCGTAAAACCACTTCGTTTCTTCTCTCTTACGCTTATTTTTATCTTTCATGGATACCCTATGCCTCCCATCCTTCTCTTGCCTGTTATTGTAGCTGGAGACAGTAGGGGGCTCTAGAAAATTTGCGCTCTCAACAGATGAGGCACGAAGGCAAAAAGAAAGAACAGGCATAGAGCCTGTCCTTTTTCTGTGCTGTTCCTGTATTATTTGCTCATTACTTTGTCGAGCATGCCGCGTTCTTTCAGGACTTCGACCAGCGTTTCCCCGATCACGGCAGGTGTTTTTGCTACGCGTACGCCGCACTCTTCCAGCTTGGCGATTTTTTCAGCAGCTGTACCTTTTCCGCCAGAAATGATCGCACCAGCGTGGCCCATACGTTTTCCTGGAGGTGCAGTTTGACCGCCAATGAAGCCGACTACAGGCTTTTTCATGTTGGCTGCGATCCACTCGGCTGCTTCTTCTTCTGCAGTTCCGCCGATCTCACCGATCATGATTACAGCTTCCGTGTCTGGATCTTCATTGAACATTTTCAGAACGTCAATGAACTCCATGCCTTTTACAGGGTCACCACCAATTCCAACCGCTGTGGATTGACCGATACCGCGGGTGGAGGTTTGGTGTACGGCTTCATATGTCAAGGTACCAGAACGGGAAACGATACCGACTTTACCAGGTGTATGAATGTAGCCAGGCATGATACCGATTTTGCACTCGCCCGGAGTGATTACGCCAGGGCAGTTTGGTCCGATCAGCTTGGTTTTCTTGCCTTCCATGTAACGTTTTACTTTTACCATGTCGAGGACAGGAATACCTTCGGTGATGCAAATCACGAGATCCAGTTCAGCATCTACTGCTTCCATGATCGCGTCAGCAGCAAATGGAGGAGCAACGTAAATAACAGAAGCGTTTGCGCCTGTTTTTGCTACTGCTTCAGCTACTGTATTGAAAATCGGAATACCGTCAACTTCGGTTCCGCCTTTTCCTGGTGTAACGCCGCCCACCATTTGTGTACCGTATTCTACGGCTCCGCGAGTGTGGAACAGACCCGTTGCACCTGTAATCCCTTGCGTAATAACTTTTGTATTTTTATTAACAAGAATACTCATCGCGTAATTTTCCCACCTTTTTTAACGTATCTAGTTGCCTAGCTTACTTTACCAAAGATACGATTTTCTCTGCTCCGTCAGCCATAGACTCTGCAGCCACGATATTCAGACCGGACTCGTTGAGGATTTTCTTGCCCAGATCTACGTTGGTGCCTTCGAGGCGAACAACGAGAGGTTTGTCCAGTTTGATTTGTTTTGCAGCGTTCACAACACCGTTCGCAATGACATCGCACTTCATGATGCCGCCGAAAATGTTGACGAAAATTCCTTTTACCTTTTCGTCGCGAAGAATGATCTTGAAGGCTTCTGTTACTTTCTCTTCGGTAGCGCCGCCACCTACATCGAGGAAGTTCGCAGGATCTCCACCGTAGAACTTCACGATGTCCATCGTAGCCATCGCAAGTCCGGCACCGTTCACCATGCAACCGATGTTTCCATCGAGAGCGATGTAAGAGAGATCAAACTTGGAAGCTTCAATTTCTTTTTCATCTTCTTCATCCAGGTCGCGCAGAGCCACGATGTCAGCGTGACGATACAGGGCATTGCTGTCGAAGTTCAGCTTGGCGTCGAGTGCCATCACTTCGCCATCGCCTGTTACTACGAGTGGGTTAATTTCAGCAATCGAGCAATCTTTTTCAACGAAAGCTTGATACAAGCTCATCATGAACTTGGCAGCCTTGTTGATCAGTTCTTTTGGAATGTTAATGGCATAAGCCAAGCGACGTGCTTGGAAAGCATTCAAGCCAGTAACTGGATCGATAACTTCCTTGAAGATTTTTTCCGGAGTCGCCGCTGCTACTTCCTCGATCTCCGTACCGCCTTCTTCGGATGCCATCATGACAACGCTTCCTGTCGCACGGTCAACGACTACACCTACGTAGTATTCTTTTTTGATGTCGCAGCCTTGTTCGATCAGAAGGCGCTTCACTTCTTTTCCTTCTGGGCCTGTTTGATGAGTTACCAGTACCTTGCCGAGGATCTCTTGGGCGTATGTACGTACTTCATCGAGGTTTTTCGCAACCTTTACGCCGCCAGCCTTACCGCGACCGCCTGCATGGATTTGCGCTTTTACCACAACGACCTGCGTGCCCAGTTGTTTGGCCGCTTCTACTGCTTCATCGACAGTAAAGGCAACTTTTCCCTCTGGTACTTTCACACCATACTGCTTAAGTATCTCTTTGCCTTGATACTCATGAATGTTCATTCTCCATCCTCCTATGGCAGATAAAGATCAGCAGCTCCCCCGTCGCAAAATGCTTTTTGCGCATGGGAAAGACCGCCACAATCAGTGCAACATGACTATTCTACGACAAAATTCGCAAAAGTGGTAGTGTCATGATTGTATCTTCTCTGATTATCGTGACCATAAAAGGTGTTTATCATGATAAGAAAGCCTTTATTTCTTAGAACCGAGCAATCGAAAAATCTCTTCCTCCAGCTTATCCTGAGCGTACCAGTTCTCCTGATATCGGAAGAAACGGTCATAAAAGTAAACGGTATGCACGGTATCTCCCACCGCAAAGGAAAGCTGATACTTTTCAGCACCATGGTTTTTCGGTTCCTGCGAAAGGAGCGTACTGTTTTTCAGCAGGCGAACGCAATGATGAGCCATCCCCTGTTCAACTGTCGTTTCTGTCGATTTTTTCTCCACTGACCCCTTGGCTTCGGCACCAGTTGCGATCAACCGGATCGTAGCAGCCTGATAGAGCTGCTGGAACGAATCATCGGTCATTTTGCGCGGTGGCATCCACTGCGTAAATTGAGAGAACAAAGAACCCTGAATCCGATAATACTGAGTCTCGCGGCCAAACGGAACCGCGATCATGGTCGGGGTGAGCAAAGTGGCATCGAGCATTCGCTCACCCGTATCCACCCGCATTTGGTAGTAAGGATACAGCGGGTATTGATGCCGTTCCTTTTCCATCAAAGGCTCTGCTGTTACTAACACTTCCTGAACAGCGAAAGTTTGGTCTTTGTCAAGCGTGAGCGTCTGGTTCAAATCAACTGCGGATAGGACGGTGGACCGATATGTCCCGGAGAGCAACCCTACTCCAGCCTGTTTGTAAATCCACTGGTAAAACTTCACAGCCCCCTGCCCTCTGTAGGTGTTCTCCCCGTATTGACTGGCTTGTTCCCCAATTTCAACGACCAGTGGAGCCAGTTTGGCACGGTATAAAACGAGCGTGTACCTGATTTCTTCGCGTGCCAAAGGCTGATCAGACTTTTGCAAATCACTTCCCTGTTCGGTCAGTTCCTTTAAAAAAGTCGGCAACTCCAACGGAACCTCTACCCCATCCGTGGACAGTACAGTAATCCTCTCAATCGACCCCAGTTCAGCATCTATCTGCTTTTTCATATCTGCCGGCTGGCCTTGCATGTTTTCTGAGCAACCAGCCAACAGCAGACCGGCCATCAATACCGGAAACAGATACATACCTAATTTCACTTTCATGCAGGTACCTCCCCATCGTGTTCGCCTTCGTGCCGATACCTTCACAGAAGCCCTAATCGACGGCTGATTTCACTGCCCAACTTGCGTTTTACATAAATCTCGCTAATTTGATGTGGATCTTTTACGACGACCGAGCGATTGTTCGTGCGGATTGCTACGAACTTTTCGTTGTTCTTGTCCAGTCCGCAAAACAGCTCTGAGCCGACTTCCACAAAAATGGAGACGACGTATTTATCTTGCACTTTGTTCAAGGTGATCTTCGGAAAAGGGGTCAAGAATGGTACGGTTTTGTCCTGGATATACTGGGTGATCGCCAGAACGTATTTGTCTGGGTCCCCATAATGTTCCAGCTCGTGGTTTACCCCGATGATTTCACCTTCATCCGAGATTCCCAAGAAGAGATTTCCATTATTGGAGTTGGCAAAAGCGACGATTGTCTTTATGATTCCGCTCTTTGAAAGCAAGAAATCTTGTTTGAATTCAATCCGGTCACTCTCCCCAAGCTGCGTAGCCATGACAGGATCGTCTACCCTTCCGAGATAGCGGAAACGGCTAATCGCGCCCAGCCTGTACACATACTCTTCAAACGTATCTGCAGGCAGGGATATGTCATGGATGACAACATCCGTATGTTGCCAGAGCTTGTATGTTTGAGGGGAGAAGCACATGTCAAAAATAACCGTACTTCCCAGTGAGCGTATATTCATCCCTACCGCTGCCGACTGAGGCTGCAAGGGATGATAGCCATTTTCATTTTCCACTTCCAACACGCCGTTGAAATACAGGTAGTCAAAGTAATGACGAGGCAGAAGCACAGCCGTCTTCAACAATTCTCTGTTCAGCTTCGGTAGTTTGCTTAGATGGTAAAAATCAAAGAATACGGTACTTTCGTCCAATTTCTTGACGTCTGCTAAAAACGTACATGAATGGCGCATAGTTCTCCTCATTTTGCGTCTGGTTCATTTTTCTTATTCTATCTCAGTCATTTGATCATTGACCAGCTTTTTTCAGTTAATCCCCAAAAAAGGGGGCCGAAGCCAGCAGTTTTTCAGCCGAATATGCTGCCGGCCCGGGCGGATATTAAGCAACAGAATCATTGGTATTTTTGCAGGATGGATTGCAGCTTCAACGATAATCCCAGGTCTCCTTTGATTTTGAGCTTTCCCATCATGAAGGCAGTCGTCGGATTGAGCTCTCCGTTGACCAGCTTGACAAAATTGGCGTCAGACAACTCCAAAGAGCATGCTGCCTGATCTGGTCCTCCTTCACAAACGGAAACAGCATTTCCTGAAAAGGCAATTTGGAAGAGGCCGCTCTCTTTCAAATGAAAATGGAAAACGGCCTGAAGCCCTCCCAAATACTCCGGGTTCGCGTTCATTTTTTCGGCTAAGCGGTCGATCGTTTCTTTGACGCTCATCGATCGTCCCTCCTTATCTGTCCAAATATTCCTTCTTTTTTATAGCATAGTCTTATTCGCACAAAGGAGTAAAGTGCAAAAAAGAAGAGCCAGACCTGACTGTGTCGGCCTGGCTCCCTTTTTATGCGTATAAACGGCACCGCTGTACAAACAAATTTCTTTGGTGAAGCCAACAGCCATAAGATAATCGGACGTCTTCCCTTGCGAATCGGATTATTTTACTCGGACAGCAGTACCTGTCGCGATCACCATCATCATGCCTTCACGCAGCGTCTCAAAATCCAGATCAACCCCGATAACTGCATTGGCACCGAGTGCTCTTGCCTTCTCCTTCATCTCACGAATGGCCATTTCCCTGCCCTCTGCCAATTTGCTTTCATAGGCCCCGCTGCGTCCCCCAATAATATCCGTGATTCCTGCCAAAAAGTCACGGACAACGTTGGCCCCCAAAATCACTTCTCCACTTACGATGTCCAGGTACTCTGCAATCTCTCTGCCTTGTAACGTATTTGTTGTCGTTACGATCATCATGATTTCCCTCCCGTTATTAACTGGGTGTTCATTCTATCTAGAAAATACGGATGAGTGATCACTATGGTTTCATTTACGCTATACAAAATGAACCCTTTATCCCCGTTTTGTTTGCTGGTGCTCTTTGGCATCCCGGTCATTCTGCGGCTCCACTTCAGCTGCTTTCCCTTTGCTGCTCTGTTTATGCAAATCGACGTTTTTATTTTTGGACATCGTTTCTTCCTCCTGCCTTCAATTTTATCCGTCAAACCGGATTGCTATCAGTATGTGCAGAGAGGGTCCGTGATATTTTTCACTTTCAAGGCGCACCTTATAGGAAACAGACAATTCCTGGAGGTGCTGTCATGAAAGAGCCTTTTCGCGATGACTTACATGAACGGGATGAAGAAGACGTCGCCGGACTGATTCAACTCGTGGAGCTGATCAATGCCAAAGGTGACCGTGGTGAGATCGAAGAACTTCTCGAGCAAAGCGATTCTGTAGAAGCTGATGGACAGAGTGGTTGGCTGAGACCATAAGGCCAAAAAATCGGGTCATAGAAAATTTAAAAAATCGACCATCACTTTACTTTGCATGTTGCCTTTGATTCCGGTATGATTACCGGTATGAATCTTGATCAGGAGGCAGTTTTTTTTGGCGATTACCTATAACAAAAGAAAATTTAGTTCTGTTCAAATTATTGTATTTTTGTATTTAGCCAGTGTTCTCGTAGCATCGCTGTTGCTGTGGCTGCCCTTTTTTCAGCTTCCTGGCGTTACTCTTTCCTTCATAGATGCGTTGTTTACGGCAGCCAGCGCGATTAGCGTTACAGGTCTTAACGTCGTAACAATCCATGAGGTATTTAACCAACGAGGCGTGATACTGCTCACCCTGCTCTTTCAAATTGGTGGTATCGGTATTATGACACTAGGCACCTTTTTCTGGATGATGCTGGGACAGCGTATTGGATTGGAGTACCGTAAATGGATTGCCACCGATCACAACCGGCCGACTCTTTCAGGGCTTGTCGATTTGATGCGAAATATCCTCGTGCTTGCTGTGGTCATTGAATTAGCAGGAACGATTTTGCTCGGCAGCTACTTCCTGATCGCAGGTTATCACCAAGACTGGTACGAAGCTTTTTATTACGGATTTTTTGCTGCGGTCAGCGCTTTTACCAACGCAGGCTTCGATATCTACGGAAATTCCCTTCATGATTTCTCCAAAGACTATATTTTGCAGTCCATTACTATGCTTCTGATCGTCTGCGGAGCTGTCGGCTTTCCTGTATTGATCGAGCTGAAAAATTACATCGCTCACAGACGTATGGGCCGGCGTTTTGCTTTCTCTTTGTTCACAAAGATTACAACAATTACCTTTTTTCTGCTGATTGTACTGGG
Organism: Brevibacillus ruminantium; assembly: GCF_023746555.1. NCBI lineage: Bacteria > Bacillati > Bacillota > Bacilli > Caryophanales > Paenibacillaceae > Brevibacillus > Brevibacillus ruminantium. The sequence goes on along the minus strand of NZ_CP098755.1, from coordinate 2,392,472 downwards.
GACGCTGCTCTTTTTCCTGTTTGAAAAAGATTCTTTCCTCCAAGGAAAAAACTGGCATGAGGCACTCTTTTTCTCTCTGTTTCAGTCTGTTACCACGAGAAGTGCCGGACTCTCTACTATGGACAGCAGCATTCTGACCACGCCGACCGCGGTCATTATGTCTTGTTTGATGTTTATTGGCGCTTCCCCGAGCAGTGTAGGCGGCGGGATTCGGACTACCACCTTTTTTGTCCTGGTAGTCACTGTAGCTTCCTACATGAGGGGCAGAAAAGATGTAAAGGTGTTTGGGCGTGAATTAGTCGAAGAGGACATCATGCGTTCCTTTATCGTCTTTTTCGTGGCGATCATGCTCGTCTTGACGGCGGTGCTGTCGCTGATGTGGATCGAGAATCTCCCGCTTCCTGCGGTCTTGTTCGAGGTCTGTTCTGCCTTTGGGACGACGGGCTTGTCGATGGGAATTACCCCCGAACTGAGCGGCACAGGAAAAATGATTCTGATCATCATGATGGTCATTGGACGGATCGGCATTATAAATCTGCTGCTCTTCCTGAAAAAAGATGATTACTCCGTCTCCTATCATTATCCAAAGGAACGGATTATCATCGGGCAGTAATTGGATAATCATAGTAATCTTATGTCAGAAACAATGAAGACAGCCCTTCTCGTTCAGGAGGGCTGTCTTCATCAATTTATTCAAACCTCTTTCATTTTTCCAGCTCCCGATGAGCCGAGCCTACTCCATAAGGTTTCAGTTAACTTCTCAGAGATGAATTCGGTTACTCCTGAACATCGGCTTTCAGCATTCGCCGATTCTCTGTTGAACAGGGAGTTAACATACTCTTTCTCTTTATTGAATTTAGATATTGAAAAATATTGTTCTATCTTAACATGGATTTCCTGTTTTTCTAAATGCACATCCCTGTTGGCATTTCTAAACAAAAAACAAGCAGACTATATGATACTAAAATCGGAAATACTCCGGGTATATCACATAATCACAGTGGTTTTTTAGTCCTCACAGGAATGACGGAAAATACAAATGACAAGAGGAGCAACCATGAACAGACGACGTTTACTGATATTGCTTAGCATTGTCACCGTCGCCTTGATTTTTCCACAACCAGGCGAAACACATAAATCGACAATTGACATCCGTTCTTATAAAGCCCAGGGGGTCGTTTGGAATGTCCGCACAAACAAAAAGGTGATTGCGCTTACCTTTGATGATGGACCGAATCCCCTCTACACAACACAAATCCTCGACCTCCTCAAACAATACCATGCCAATGCCACTTTTTTTGTGACGGGTATGCAAGTACAAAGAAACCCTAAATTGGCTAAGCGACAAGTACAGGAAGGGCATGAACTTGGCAATCATACATATAACCATCCGAAAATGTCTCGCCTAACGAAGGTGCAGATCCAGCAAGAGCTGTCCCGAACCAATCAGGCAATCCTGTCTGCGACCGGACAACAACCCCCCCTATTATTCCGCCCTCCCGGGGGATACATTGACCAAGCAATGGTCAACGCAGCGAAAGAGGTCGGTTATTCCGTTGTACTGTGGTCTTTTCACCAAGACACACAGGACTGGAAACGGCCGGGAGTACGTAAGATCGTTAAAAAGGTAGTGAACCATGCGCGCGCTGGTGATATCGTACTATTTCACGACCACGGCGGTAACCGCAGCCAAACTGTCAAGGCTTTGAAACAAATCCTTCCTGCGTTACAAAAGAAAGGATACCGATTCGTCACAGTATCCGACTTAATGATGGAAGAAAATGTGAAGGACATCTACGACATTCACTTCATGGAGGGAAGAGAACCCTTGACGCTTTCACTTGCTCGGACCCAATCGGTGTTATTCCGACGATCCCGCGGCATGATGGGTTGATTGATCAGATACAATAACGCTAAGAAGGAATTTTTTTATGGAATAATGAGGCTGGAACCCTTCACATTTCAGAGGTTCCAGCCTTCTTTGCTCGATCTTCGTTGTTTTGAATCTGACTGAGTTTGTCTTGGCAACTAAAATGTGCATTTACTCAAGGGATGGTTCACGGCCTTGGATATATTGCTCGCCCCAATCGTTCAATTGGTCCAATATCGATTTCAGCGATTTTCCCAACTCACTCATTTCATAGACAACTTTCGGCGGTACTTGGTTGTATACCGTTCGAATGATGATATCGTCTTCTTCCAACTCCCGGAGCTGCTGCGTTAACATTTTTTGTGTAATTTCCGGTATTTCCTTCTTTAATTCACTTGTTCTCTTGGGTCCACAGTTTAAATGACACAGAATCAATAATTTCCACTTCCCCCCTAAAATGTCCAACGTTGCTTCTGCGGGGATGTTATAAGTCCGAACCGATTGTCTCTCCATGGAATGCCTACCTCCTGTACAAGATAGTCAAGATTTATACTAAGGCACTTTTTAGTACCTATATAACTTTTTTGTATAAATGATACAAAAAAGTGCGTACTTCTCAATATCCATTGTATGATACATAATCCATTCATGCCAGTATTACGACATCCTCTCGTCTCTCGATCTACATGTCTCTAGATGAAATGAACCAAATAAGTTTATGGAAGGGAGAAGCATAATGAAAGTATTGACAGTTGTATCACACCCAAGGGTTGACTCTTTGACCTTTTCTGTTGCAGCCCAATTTACGCAAGGCCTGATGGATGCTGGCCACGAAACGGAGGTGTTGGATCTGCATCGCAGCGGTTTTAATCCTGTGTTGTGGGAATCAGACGAACCGGACTGGACAGCAGATCATAAAACATATTCACCTGAAGTAGAGAAGGAAATGGAGCGAATGAAAAAGCATGACGCACTCGCCTATATTTTCCCAATTTGGTGGTACAGCATGCCAGCCATGCTAAAGGGCTATATCGACCGCGTATGGAACTATGGTTTTGCGTACGGCTCCAATAAGCTGCATCATAAACGGATATTATGGCTTGGTCTCGCAGGCGCTCCACTCGAGCACTTTGAGAAAAGACAGTATGACAAGATGATCCAGCATCAACTGAACATAGGAATAGCTAGTTACGCAGGAATCCCGGATACAAAGGTTGAGATAATGTACGACACCTTGGATTCGAGGCCGGAAATTCATGAAAAGCTGTTGAAACAAGCTTATCACCTCGGTTTGCATTATGACAGCAATCTGAAGTAATCATCTAACGATTCACAATTTTGCGAATTATGATCTCGCGAACAACGATAAATAAAGGAGAATGAGAATGAACACTCAAAATCAACAAATTATTTTAATGAACCGTCCAGAAGGTGTACCGACAGAAGATGCATTTGGACTTCGAAATATTCCGATCGATAAGCCCGTAAGAGATCAGGTGCTTGTAAAAACTCTTTACTTGTCTGTAGATCCATACATGAGAGGGCGAATGAATGCTGGAAAGTCTTATATTGAGCCATTTGCTTTACATGAACCTATTTCGGGTTCCATGATTGGTGAAGTGATTGAATCCAATTCAGCGGAATTGAACGTTGGGTACAGGGCTTCCTGCCTTGGCAACTTTACAACACTGTTGACTCAAAAACCGTTAGTAAGATCAATAATACCAATGTTCCCTTGTCCGCTTATTTAAGTGTACTCGGAATAACGGGATTAACAGCTTATTTTGGACTGCTTGATGTTGGTCAACCGAAAAAAGGAGAAACGGTTGTTGTCTCAAGTGCTGCAGGTGCTGTTGGCTCTATCGTCGGTCAAATCGCAAAAATCAAAGGAGCCAGAGTTGTAGGCATTGCAGGTACGGATGAGAAAGTTGCACATTTGGAAAATGAACTTGGCTTTGATAAAGCCATTAACTACAACACGACAGATGATTTACAAAAAGCTGTTGAAGAAGCATGTCCGAATGGCGTGGACATCTATTTTGATAATGTTGGCGGCAAAATTTCTGACGCAGTGCTCAGTTTACTTAATAATTTCGCGCGTGTCCCATTATGCGGATCAATTTCATCCTATAATGATGAGAATGAAGCGTTTGGACCAAGTATTCAGTCGAAATTGCTAAAGACACGTTCTCTAATGAAAGGCTTCCTCATCACGGATTATGAAGAACGTTTTGGTGAAGGGCTGCAGTACCTGGCCGAGTGGCTATTAGAAGGGAAACTGAAATACGAAGAAACCATTGCAGAGGGCTTTGAAAATGCACCGAAAGCTTTTCTCGATCTATTTACTGGGAAAAATATAGGAAAACAGCTTGTGAAGGTCAGTGATCCATCTAAGTAAATTCCGATATGAAACAATGAGGACGACTCTTCCGCATTAAAGCGGAAGACCGTCCTTTTTCTACAAACGTAAACTGGGCAAATCCTTGTCCCCAATATGGATGACCCAACCAATACCCCGGTTCAGCGCGCTTATGAGTTTTTGAAACATCTTATTTCTGTTTCAAATCTACGCATCATCTTCTGTCCTCCATTTTTTAACATGAAAACCTCTGATGAAACCTCCAAACCAGCCACATAAACAGGCTGTACCCGAAGAAGGAATAGGTGTGCTTCCATTCACCGCTGTGGACAAACCAACCCAAGCCTTCCGAAATTTGTTCGGCGCAGGCTGCCATAACATTGTTTTTGTTGCACTGGCGGGTGCGTTCCCTGATTTCCCGAATAAGCTGATGCTTTCCCTGACTGGCCAGATTCCATGGGCAGCGCATATGCCGATTCAAGCGATATTGTCAAATCCTATGTTCCTTTAGGGGCAAGTACACCGTCTCAAACCGCTTGGGCGGTCGATACCCTTATCGCAGCTTCTCCGACACCGACAACGCCGATGAGACGCGGCATTCATTTTTTACTGGAAAGCGAAAAAAGCCCGAAGTGGACACGATCGTATCCGACAGATGCGGCGCTGCCCGGCGGCTTTTATTTCCATTATCACAGTTACCGGTACATTTGCCCTTGCTTGCACTCGGTCATTTTCAAAAGAAGTATGGGTAATGACAAAAACCACCTCGAAGGTGGCTTTTGCACGGGTATCATCCCTTATCATTCATCAGAAATAAAGTGGGCGGGAAATCGGACGATGTTACTTGGATACGGTGAAGGAAACCTTGGTACCCTGATCGGGCTTGCTTTGTACCTGCAGACCTTTTCCGTAAATTTGCTGTAAACGTCGATGTGTATTCAAAAGACCGATTCCTGATTTTCTCTGGCGATTCGTATCAAACAGGTGTCGCAAGGTATTCTCGTCCATCCCTACCCCGTCATCACTGACAGCGATTTCAGCACGATTCCCCAAATCAGTGATTTGGATGCGGACTGTCCCACCACGCAAACGCTTCAAGGCACCGTGTCGTATTGCATTTTCGACAAGTGGCTGGATAGAGAGTGGCGGGATTTGCAACTCAAGATTTTCGTCAATATCCCAGACAATCTCAAGCCTGTCTTCAAATCGCACCTTTTCTATATACAAGTAAGAACGCACGAGATCTATTTCACGGGAAAGCGGAACAAATCGCCTCGAATTGCTAAAGTCAAAACTTGCCTGCAAAAAGTCACTGAGAGCTTCCAGCAGTTCACTCATCCGATCAGAATCGATCAGCTTGAAAGCAGTGATGGCATTCAGTGTGTTAAACAAGAAATGCGGCTGAATCTGTGCCTGAAGCCATGCTGCTTCCATGCGAAGCCTCTCCCGCGCCGACTGCTTCATGCCCGTTAATGCTTGCACGCGGGACCGCAATTCTTGTGCATCCACTGGTTTTGCCACATAGTCGTTGGCTCCGGATAAGAAGCCGGTATGGATATCATCCACTTGGCTACGTGCTGTCAGGATAAGAACGGGGAGCTCAGACAAGGAATATCTCTCCCGAATAAGACGCGTCAACTCGTAACCGGATATGTTTGGCATCATGACATCGGTTATGACCAGATCCCATTCTCGCTGCTCCAGCATAGACAGGGCCTCTTTGCCGCTCGTAGCCGTGATGATTTCATACTCTTCTGTCGAGAGAATATTTCTTAGAATCTGCAAGTTCACCGGATCATCATCAACGGCCAAAATAGCTAATCTGTCTTCAGGAATATTCAATCGCCCATCTAGTTGAGCATCGTTTGACGAGAGTGGTGCCGTAACCGAAATTTCCCGCTGCGCCATCTGTTCTGCGAGGTGAATCGACGTGGCGGTTGATTGATCACTTTCCTGCGCCATTGGAATCGAAAAGCGAAAATGCGATCCTTTATCTGGCTCAGCGTACACCTCGATTGTTCCCCCATGTAACTCTACCAGTTGTTTTACTATACTCAGCCCAAGTCCAATGCCGCCTAGAGTGACATCGTTTCTTCCTTGTTCATATGGAAGGAAGATACGTTTTCGGGTTTCTTCGTCCATACCGATGCCCGTATCGATCACACTGATGATTGCCATGCCGCTTTCTTTCGTTGCTTGAAGAGTTACGCTTCCTTCATGCGTATACTTTACGGCATTGTGAAGCAGGTTGAACAAGATTTGGGTAAATCTGTTTTCATCGGCGACGATAGCCGGAAAGTTGTCTGGGATCGAGTTGATAAGTCGTATAGATTTTCCCTGCAGCATAAATCGCATCATATCCGCAACACCATTTGTGACACTTTGAATATTGAGAGGACGTACGTGAAGACGGATACCGTTCTCCTTCAAACGGGTCATATCCAGTAAATCATTCAATAAATAGGACATGCGCTTCCCAACCGCAATCAGTAACTCGAGATTGGCTTTTCCCTTTTCACTGTGCTGGTTGGTCGAGTCATCCAAGACCGTTTGGGCAATATTGATCATGCCATGCAGCGGGTTTCGCAGCTCATGTGATGTATTTGCCAGGAAAATATCTTTCATTTTGTCAGCAGCTTGCAGTTGTGATGCTAACTCGGCAGTGCGTGTGGAAAATCGAAAATACCGTTTGAACCAGTATGAGGCAAACATCAGGAAAGCCACGATCAGATCAATCGGGTAATAGCCTATATCCGGCCAGAAAATGCCCTTGATAAAACCGCCAATGACGTTCGTCAGGATGCTGCTGATTCCCAAAGTAATAAAGATCGCATCTTCGTCGACGGTGATCGCCGTTCGAATGGAGAGGACAAGCAAAATAATGCTTGCAATAAGGGTAAGGCCGAAATAAAAGGAAGCCAGGACGGTTGTCAGCTTTGCAGACGTGAAAAGAATAACCGCCGCTGAGATCGCACATATCCAGAAGAACCAGTAGAAGACGTCAAACCTCCTGGGTGAGACCAAAAGGTTTTTGGCAAAGTGCATCAGAAAGGCAGCCACACCAATAATAGCCAAGTAAGTTAGTTTAATCGACCACGGATAGTCGATCGGCAGCCAGTGCAAAAGTAATCGGTCATCATCAATCAGGGTCATAAGCAAAGTGAAAAGAATGAGCACCAAAAAGGAAAGCAGGGCTTTCTGCCGAGTACCGATGATGTATAGGATGCCGACATAGATAGCATGCATGCCTAAAACCGTGCACACAATCACTTGCAAGCAGATTGATAACCACCTGTCCCTCTCAATTGCCTGCTCATTACCAAACTTGATCGAAGTATTGATTCCTCCTCTTCGAAGATGATCGTAATTCGCTACTTGGACAACGATATCCAGTTCGCTTTTGTCTGTGGTAAAAGTAGCGGTGTATGGAACATTTCGGGCGATGTTCTGGTCGATGTTTTCAGCCGGTTTACCGGAGCTTCCAACCAGACGACCATTTACAAATACGGCGGACGAGGATACTACATACGCTAACTTGATACTATACAAGCGCTGGGAATCAGGCTTGACCAAAACACGCAAACGATAGGTTCCGTAGCCAATCTTAGAGTTTGTCTCAGGGTTTAAGGTTTCGGCCCAGTTTCCTGGAACCTGTAAATAGATTGATCGATCACTAACAGAGGTTGCGCTGGGAATCAAGAGTTGGTGAGGATAGAACTCCCATTCTCCATTTAAAGTAACAACGCTATCTGAAGTGAAATCGATGTCTCGTAAATCGAGCAGGCCTTGAACTGCTCGATTTTGATTCGGCTGCGCAAGCTGATGGTACCAGGTTGTACGGATCAATAAAAGGCAAATAACAAACAGAGAGACTATTATCAGGATTTTTCTTTTCGTCATCATTTTTTTCTTTGTTCGACGTAAGTCAAGCCTCTCCTTCTCCATTTTCAGTAGATTTTTCTAAAAAAATCTACTGTTAGCGTAATGTCGAAAAATAAGTTTTTTAGTCTATAAATATCAATTTCCACTCATTCCCAAATTCCATAAAACTGTACTCCGTACCACCGCATTCATAATCTATCGAACATTTTTTATCAACAGTTACAGTAACGAGATCATTCTCTTTTCTAAATCGCGGATTCATTACAGAGATAATTTTTGCGTCTTTTTCCATTACAAGATGGTCGTAAACCGGTTCATAGAATTCAGGATCGTTAAACATATCCAAAAACCCTTCTTTGTCCCGAGCGTTAAATTTTTTGACAGATTGGTTTATTAATGATAAGAAAATCTTATTCTCTGGCGCGTAGAAAGGACTATCCTCGTCGAGGTAAACGACAACCTTTTCGGTCCCCCACTGATTTTTGCTCACTGTTTCTTTTGCAGGTGACAACGTCTCCTCTCTTTGACTTACGAGCGTCAAGAGAGTGAGTGATAACACCATCAATAGCACACTCTTTTTCATTATTCCTCCATATTATGCATGGGAGACTATGCAATCACTTCATTTCGTAATGCTGATGATCTTTTCGCCCTTTTGATTATAACTGTTCATTTCAGATTTGTGTTAAAATTTCAATAACGTGGCTTCATAATCAAATTGTAAATGAGGTGTCGTTATGATTGGGGTTAATGTTTACTTTTTTGTTTCGTTCCTCGCTTTTATTGGGCTGATATTATGTACAGCCATAGTTATAGGACGAAAAATTACTGAACCAACAAAAGACCTCAGAAGACAAGTAGCCGTTCTTGCAAAGGAAATTGAAGAACTAAAATTGAGAAAGTAAAATGATGTACATTCGTCGTATTATGTACGAAAACTTCTACCTCTAAAATATGAAAGGTCTATGTAAATAAGCACGAATTGCAACACGTCGGCTATCAGCCGGCGTTTTACGTTGTACACATTTTACATTCCCCCTTTCCCCGGGACATCTGATAACCGATCCTTACGTGCCTGCAGTAATTGTTCCGGAGAGGTCGGAGACACCTCTTTTCGTTTCCATTACTGAAATAACTTGAAAAAGATGAGAGGCCGTGATTAAATTATCTGATTAAAAGCCTTCCACTCAATGGAGTGAAAGGAGCTCGAACGTACACGGTTGGAAAAGGATGGTTGAGGGATAAATGGCTTTACCAGATAACAACAAGTTTTTTGATATTGCAGCACTGGTCATTGGTTCGTTCTTGTTTGCACTCGGGATTAATTTATTTGTGATTCCCCAGCATTTTGGTGAAGGCGGCGTTACCGGCGTTACCATTATTTTGTATTACCTTTTTCAATGGGAGCCTTGGCTGACGAGTTTGTTGATCAATTCATTTCTCATCATAGTGGGGTACCGTTTTCTTGGGAAATTAACGACGATTTATACGGTCATTGTCGTTGCGCTTCTCTCTGTTTTTTTGCATCTCACAAAAACCTGGAGCATTTCCTCGCATGAACCAACGATTAATGCTATTTTCGGCGGAGTGATCATCGGTTTGGGCATTGGACTGATCGTTCGCGTGGGAGGAACCTCTGCAGGGACAGGCATTCTCGCCAAGATTGCAAATAAATATTTGAGTTGGAACGTTAGTTATGCTTTGTTATTTTTCGATTTAATTGTAGTTTTCGCGTCTTTATTCATCATTGGGTTCGAAAAAATGATGCTGACAATCCTCATGTTATTCGTAGCTACCAAGGTGATGGATTTTGTCGTGGAAGGATTGAATCCGAAAAAAGCAATTACGATCGTTTCGCTAAAACAGAACGAAATTGCCGAACGGATTAGTATCGAGCTAAATCGAGGTGTGACAGTGCTTACAGGCTATGGCTATTATACGAAAGAGCCAAAAGAAATTCTCTATACAGTCATTACGAAACAGGAAGTACCCGCGCTCAAGAAAATTATTCGCAAAACCGATAAGGACGCTTTTGTAACGATTCATGATGCTCGCGATGTATTCGGAGAGGGTTTCGTAGATATCTCAAAATAGGAAATCATGCTAATGAGATACGGTAGATGGCAGTCGAGAAACCCAAACTTTCCCAAAACGTACTACCAGGTAACGTCGAAATGTGTTCGCCAGCGTGTTTCAACCAGCCCGGACGGTCACAGTCAAAACAGCATTTCCTCTGGAACAAATGGGCAGAGCCTATGCGATACTGGGCACGACGATGCGGACCATACGGATTTTGGCCCCCCCGGGACAATATGGGCGGGATTCTGTAGCCCATGCGAAACGCCAATCCACTACTGCTTACGGAAAAAATTGGCTAGTTTTTTACTTATAAAACGTTAAGGATGGTGCTTGCTTTGTCTCGTCGTTTGACTGGCCTTGGTTTTTGTTTTTGTGCGACGCTCTTATTTGCGGCTTATTACTTAGGAGCTTCAATCTTCAGTTCCAGGGAATATGGCTTTGATTCCGTGCTATTTTCATGGATCGTAGAGGAGACCTATGCTTGGCTGCTTCCGGTTTTTGCCGGTGTGTTTTTCATTACTGGGATAATCTATCTGATTGTGGCCGAAATTCGTGGGGATAAGTAAATCCAATGAACAAAGGGAGGATAAATGATGTCATACGGAATTGTAGCATATCAAGAGAAAGATCATGATCGATTAGTGGATATTTGGTATCAGGCTGTAGTTCATACCCATACCTTTCTGACGGAAAAGGATATTGAATTTTATCATGACATGGTAAAAAATGGGGCACTAAGAGAAGTTGAGATTTGGTTGGAAGTAAATGAAGATGCAGAACCTGCAGGTTTTATTGGGCTTGACGGAACGAAGATAGAGATGTTGTTCGTAGACCCAAAATACCATGGTAAGGGTATAGGAAGCAGACTCATTCATCACGCTGTAAAAATAAAAGGAAAGAACCTTCAAGTTGATGTGAATGAGCAAAACGATGGAGCTTACGCATTTTACAAACGACTTGGATTTATTCAGGTTGGAAGATCAGAATTAGACAGCTCAGGACAACCATTTCCCCTCCTTCACTTGGAGTTAAAAAGTTGAACAAACAGGGTTCGAAAGATAAAAAATAGCGGTAGTCTTCGACATATTTTGTCAAAAGCTACTGCTATTTTATTATAAACCGAGGTATCCAAATCTTGTATAATGATAGAATATAGATGATTACTCTGGGGAATGGAGGCTTGTCAGCTCCAGGAAAACAATACAATCAGCCTGATTTTCTAACAAAAGTGATGAAAGCGATGTGTCTATCTACTATGGAAGACTGGATTTTCCTTGTCTTGATCGTTCTTGTTGCTGCATTGCTGCAAACAAGTACTGGTTATGGCTTCTCAATTATCGGTACACCATTTCTGTTCCTGCTTTATCCGGCCCACACAGCCATACAAATAAACATCATCCTCTCTCTTTGTATTTCCATTGTGATGATTTATAAAATTAGAAAAGAGATTGATCATTCTTTGTTAGTTAGACTGATAAAAGGCAGCTTAATTGGATTATTATTCGGATTGGTTATATATCTTTATGTAGACGTGCAATGGTTAAAATTTGCAGTTGGTAGCCTTATCCTTTTATCAACTATGCTTCTCATTTTTAGACTGACGATACGCCAAACGAAGTTTAGAGACGCTTTCACTGGTGGAATCTCTGGCTTGCTAACAACAAGCATAGGGGTGCCCGGACCTCCTTTGCTCCTTTATTTTTCTGGAGTTGGAACGAGAAAGGAAACGCTTCGCAGCACGACTTTGGCCTATTATTTATTTGTTTATTTTATTAGTTTACTCATGCAGATATCCTTTGATGGAACAAATAACGAGGTTTGGGTTTCGTCAATGATCGCGGTTCCTCCCCTGTTTGTGGGCATATTCCTTGGACAGCTCTTGTTTAAATGGATAAGTCAAAGAGTATTCAAGCTCGTAACATACTTAATTCTCCTCTTTACTGGATCATATTTGTTACTATCCAGTTTTTAGGATGACGAAAAGTTGTAAAGAATCCCCCTGATTTTCAATTTTTCTGGGGGATTTTTGTACAATATTTGCATTCAGTTCCATGCTCTCAGCCTATTTCAATTTTTGTTTTTTCTCGTGATTACTGAAGAGCCTCATCAAATGCATGTTCAATTTGTTCGGCATTTTTGGAGACCACGAACAGAACAAATTTGCCGTTCACCTTCCAGACATGTTTTTCCATGAGCTGATATTCTTCCGGGCGATAGTCTCTGAATTTGAGTGTCTGCGCCTCGATTCGCTTTTGCACATTCTCTTTGACGTCATCTACCTGATTCAGGTCTTTCACTTTTAGTACCAAGAGTTCTTCCGCCCTCACATTGGACGAAGAGGTAAACAGGATGAAATCCTCGACTGCTTCCGGAGCAATGTGATAGAGCTTTTGCAGCTTAGCCATATCACCTTGCTTCATTTCCTCCAGATTTACGGCTTGCTTGATGTGTTCTCCAACCTCGATTGCTGTACCAGTCGGGGTCTCATCTCCTTCACTAGAGCATCCCGTTATCACGCCAAATAGAAAGATGCATGCAAGCAATGATAGCAGCCATTTCCTGTAACGATAACCTGTGATCATATCCTTTCCTCCCATTCTCACTCAGTTCCCTCTCACTCTGCTTGATCTGCCAAAGTTTGGATTGACGGATCTTCAAAAAACGTCTGGACATTGTAAAGCAAAAGCATTTCGTTCAAGTGCTGTTCCAAAATAAGTTTCTGAAGATTCCCCTCATAATATCTGAGATCAACGACATACATCTCTTGAAAATGCTCGGCTAAAAAAGGGAGAAAGCTGTTGGCATAAGAGTCTTTGACAACTAGGAGTTTTCTACCCTCTCGATTCCCTGTCGTTATTTTGATCAGGCCGTGGTTTCCGTTGAGAAAGACAGCGTACTTGTCCTTTTTCCTTAAATTTTCCATCGCATACAGGGAGTCTGTGCTCTGTTGCTCGTCCACATACTCTACGCTGGATCTTCCGTTATCCTTTGGCAAAAAGAACTCAATGCTGTCGGGCTTTACGTGTCTGTAACCGCTCTTGGAATACAGAGAACCGTAAAAGGTATCCGTGACTTTTTCAATACGGAAATCATCTTTGACTTTCGGTTCAAACCCCATCTCCCGGCCCAACACCTGATAGGCCTCGTAAGCGCCCGTCGTTGTCCAGTGGTGATCCGTCTTATAAAAAAGGGATTGTTCCCGCTTGCCAGCTAGTGCTGGATAGACATCGACAATTTGAAGATTCTCACGGAGAGAGCGTTGGACCTTCTCCCTGTAAGCAAGCTCGCCATTATCCGAAGCATAAGAGGGAAGTTTGTCCGTCAAAACGCTTTGCGCCGTGGGAACGAGCATCATGTATTTAGTCAGATCGGGGGTAGCGTCACAAAATGCATGGATCGCTGCTATTTTTTCCTTCAAGTCCTCGTCTGATGGCGGTGTAAATTTTTTCAGCATAAACCCGTCCTTACCCAAGTAAACCCCGTTGCTCTCCTTTTTCCCCATGATGCGGTCCGTCTCCGATTTCGCCTCAATCCATAGGTCTCGCAAGACAAATTGATCGGATACATATTTCTCGAAATCGGAAGTGAATGTTCCCGCCATCAATGTTTTCCATGAAAAATGCGGCAACTGTTCCAGCATCCGGTTTTCTGATTCCGAAAATGTGCGATCCGGCGCAAATAGATTAAGAGCGGCGATCACACTAATAAACAGCAGCAGCAATAGACCCGGCAACTTTCTGTTGGTTTTATCGTAACTGTCCATAGCCGCCTCCCTTAAAATCGAAAATATAGAAACGGGTTGTAGGTTTCATTGACCAAATAGGCCGTCGACAGAACCATCAATAGGAAATAGATAAGCGGAACGGTGATCACTCCGCTTATTCCCCCTCTTTCCTTCATGAAGGATAATGCCTTTCCAGGGAGCGGAGTCGCACAAATCGCCAATACGCTAAGCAATACGAGATTCGTGGACAAAGCATAGAGCGCCTGCCGATCTGAAAAACCGTGCCCGCCAAAACCGAACATCACTTCTATGAAACGCCAAGCGGAAGCCAAATGGTCCATTTCAAACAAGACCCAGCCGAAGATGACGATCAGAAGCGTATAGACATGGCCGACAAAAGCGGGTTTGCGCCCAAGCCATTTGAAAAGAAACAGCTTCTCCATTCCCACAAAGAAACCGAAATACAGTCCCCAGACGATAAAGTTCCAGCTGGCGCCATGCCATAAGCCCGTTAAAAACCATACCACCCATAAATTCCGGAACTGTTTCCACAGCCCT